>NZ_JBFRFZ010000010.1:0-166159 GCF_052115065.1 Terrabacter sp. 2TAF16 | reverse complement strand
ACCTCCTGGCCCTGTGCACCTTCCACCACGACGGACACCACCGCGGCGAGTTCACCCTCACCGGCGACCCCACCCACCCCGACGGACTCACCTTCCACACCGACACCGGCCTGCTCATCGGCCCACCCCAGAAACCACCCCCACCACCCCCACCACCCACACCGCCCCCGCAGCCGCGGCTCACCCCGGCCCCCGACCCCAACCAACCGGACCGGTCAGACGGGTCAGACCGGTCAGACGAGTCAGACGGGGCAGACGGGGCACACGCGCCGGACCGTCGCAGACCACCAGCCCGACTCGGTCGCCGCTACCCCGCACCCTCCGGTGGCACCCTGCACCTGCACCTCGTCGACTTCACACCGACCTGAGGGCGTCGTCGCCTGACGCCACTCAGCTGTCGAAGAGCTGCTGCCCCTCCCACGTCGACAGGCAGAACGGGTGGCCGGCCGGGTCGGCATAGACCCGGCAGTGGTCGTTGGGCTGGACCTCGAGGAGTCGGGCCCCGGCCGCGGTCGCGCGCGCTCCGCTCGCCTCGAGGTCGTCGACGAAGAAGTCGAGGTGCATCTGCATCGGCGCGGGCCCGCCCGGCCAGGTCGGGGGTGCGAAGTCCTCGACCTGCTGGAAGGCGATGAGCGCACCACCGGTGCTGACCGCAGCCCAGTGCGCCGAGCCCTTCGCGACTCCCTCGGTGATCTCGGCGTAGAACTGCGCGAGCGCCAGCGCGTCGGGAGCGTTGACCGTGGTTCCGTCGAACCTGATCGTGCCGGACATCAGCGGTCCGACAGGTTCTCGTACGCGGGGGTCAGCTCCATCCAGCGCTCCTTCCAGGCCGGTGCGGGTGCCTCCTGAGACCAGCCACCGGCGTGGACCGAGCCGCCGCTGACCAGTGAACGCCCGAGGTCCTCGAGGTGCACCTGCCAGCCGGCTCCGTAGAAGTGGAGCTGCCCGACCGGCAGGCCGCGCTCCTCGACGACGAGGCGGGTCTGCGTCCCCTCGGTGGTGAGCCAGGCCTCGATCTGGCTCTCGTCGTCGGTGCCGGGCTCGGTCGTCAGCAACAGGTGGTGCGGTGCGTCGCAGACCTCGACCGTCGCCGGTCCGGTCCACGTGCTCGTGAAGACGGCGTGCACCGTCCCACCCACGCGGAGGTCCCCGGACACCTCGGCGATCCATCGGGCCAGCCGCTCGGGTTTCGTGCATGCGTCCCAGAGGTCGTGGATGTCCGTGTCGTAGACGTCCTCCACGCGGACTGCTCCGCGGGTGTCGTCGAGGGCGCGCATCGTGCCGGTGATCTTCACTTCCGTGCCTTCTTTCCTCGTGCGATCTCCGTGTGCAGGGCATCGAGCCGGTTCTGCCACAGGGCGCGGTAGCCGTCCAGCCACTCGTCGACCTCGACGAGGGCCTCGGGGCGCAGGGTGTAGATCCTGCGCTGCGCCTCATGGCGCACGTCGACGAGCCCGGCCTCGCGGAGCACCCGCAGGTGACGGGACACGCCCGGTCGGGCGATCGGCAGGGCGTCGGCGAGCTCGCCTGCGGTGGCCGGGTGGTCGCGCAGGATCTCGAGCACCGTGCGTCGGCTCGGGTCGCTCAAGGCCTGCAGTACCGCGTCCATGGAGTGAATGTACCCAATCAGTTATGTACCCGCAAGGGTAATAAACGACCAAGCCCCTCTGCATGGTGGAGCGAAGCGGGTGGAGCCCGCCGACCGAGCCTGCCCGGTGGGGCAGGCGGTCGCGCTGGCCCACGTTCCCGCAGTGCCATCTGCTGGCACGTCTTCGACGACTGAGGTGCTTGGGCCTCAGCCGCCGAGGTCCTGCGTCCAGTAGTAGCGGTAGGGCCCGCCGACCGCCGAGCCGACGCCGATGGCCCTGTAGCGGCAGTTGAGGATGTTGGCCTTGTGTCCCGGGCTCTTCATCCACGCGTCCATGACGGCCTTGGGTGTGGGGTAGCCGGCCGCGATGTTCTCGCCGATGAGCGAGCCGGTGTAGCCCTGCGCCCGGATGCGCTGCGCGAAAGTGCGGCCGTCGAGGCTCGTGTGCGAGAAGTAGCGGCGCTTCGCCATGTCGATCGAGTGCGCCTGGGCGGCCCGCGCGAGCCGCGCGTCGAGCACGAGGGGCCGGCAGCCGACCCTGGCGCGCTGCGCGTTGACGAGCTGGATGACCTGGTTCTGGACGCTCACCGTCGCCCCCTCGGCCGGCTGCGACGAGCCGATCGCCGGGGTGGCGGCAAGCGCGGCCGACGCGGCGATGACGAGCCCGAGGCGGGTGCGGCTGGAAGAGCTGTTGAGCTGCATGGGTCCTCCGAGATGACTGCGGGCGTATGCCGTCCAGCCACGGTACGGAGGTCGCGAGCGCCTGTCGACAAAACGGACATGTCTACCGGCCGGCTCGCGCCGTCGACGGCATGCCGTCACCACCGGTGGCTAGCGTTGGCGCCATGACCTTCGAGGTGCGCCCCGCGACGCTCGCGCGGTTCGACGACGTCGCGACGATGCTCGGCCCGAAGAACCCGGCCTCGACCGTGTGCTGGTGCCTGAGCCACCGGCTCGATTCGAGGACCAACAGGGCGCTCGTCGGTCCTGAGCGCGGCGAGTTCGTCCGCGACCTGACGCGCCGCGCCGTCGCGCCGGGAGTGCTGGCCTACGACGGCGCCGAGGTCGTCGGCTGGGCCGCCGTGGCGCCCCGGTCCGAGCTGCCCTTCGCGCGGTCGGCGAAGATCCCGCACGTCGACGACGTCGCCGTGTGGTCGATCTGGTGCATCCGGGTCCGCCCCGGTCACCGCGGCCAGGGCATCGCCCAACCGCTCCTCGAGGGCGCCGTCGGCTACGCCCGCGACCAGGGCGCGCCCGCCGTCGAGGGCTACCCCGTCGACAACCGCGGCGAGAAGGTCGACCTCACGATGGCCTACGTCGGCACGCGCGTGCTCTTCGAGCGAGCCGGCTTCGCCAAGGCGGCCGACACCGACTCCGTGTCCGGGGGCTTCCCCCGCGTCGTCATGCGCCGGGCGCTGTCCTAGGGTCGCGGCATGACGGTCGTTGGCGCTGACGGGCTCGCCCGCCCCACGTGGGCGTCGGTCGACCCGCTCCTCATGGACTACTACGACACCGAGTGGGGGGTGCCGATCCGTGACGAGCGAGGCCTCTACGAGCGGATCTGCCTCGAGGGCTTCCAGGCCGGCCTGTCGTGGGCGACGATCCTGCGCAAGCGCCCGAACTTCCGGGCGGCCTTCTCCGACTTCGACCCCGACCTCGTGGCGACGTACACCGACGCCGACGTCGAGCGGCTGCTCGGTGACGCCGGCATCATCCGCCACCGCGGCAAGATCCAGGCGACGATCACCAACGCCCGGGCCACCATCGCGCTGCGCGACGAGGGCGGTCTCGTCGACTTCGTCTGGGGTTTCCAGCCGCCCGACACCCCGCGCCCAGAGGACCACTCTGACGTGCCGACCGTGTCCGACGAGAGCAAGGCGCTCTCAAAAGCCTTGCGCAAGAAGGGTTTCGCGTTCGTCGGACCCACGACCATGTATGCCTTGATGGAGGCCGTCGGCATCGTCGACACCCACCTCATGGGCAGCCACCGGCGCGGCAGCTCGGGCGTCTGGCCCGCCTAGCCCTCAGCCGAGGATCGCCCGCGCCGCGTTGTGGCCGGGGATCGCGCTGACCCCGCCGCCCCGCCGGGCCCCCGCACCGCCGAGCAACACGTTGGCGTATGCCGTCTCGACGCCCCACGTGCCCACCTCGACGTCCCGCTCGGCCCAGGGCCACTGCAGCGAGCGATGGAAGATGTTGCCGCCGGGCAAGCCGACCGACTGCTCGAGGTCGACGGGACTCTTGACCTCGATGCAGGGGTTGCCGTCGGCGTCGCGGGCGAGGACCGACTCGATCGGCTCGCCGAGCACCGAGTCGAGCGAGCGGAGGGTGGCGGCCAGGGCCTCCTTCGTCGCGGTCTCGTTGTCGGCGCGGAAGAGCCGGGCCGGCAGGTGCAGGCCGAAGAGGGTCAGCGTCTGTGCGTCCGTGGCGGCGAGGTCCGCTCCGAGGATCGAGCGGTCCGAGAGGGTGTGGCAGTAGATCTCGCACGGGGGAAGGTCGGGGATGCTCCCGTCGCGCGCGACGGCATACGTCTGCTCGAGCTGGCCGTAGCCCTCGTTGATGTGGAAGGTGCCGGCGAACGCGGCGGCGGGATCGACGGCGGCGTCGCGCAGGCGCGGCAGGCGCGTCAGCAGCATGTTGACCTTGAGCTGGGCGCCCTCGACGTCGGGCTCGGTGGCGACCGGTGCCGCACCCGCAGCGGCGAGGAGGCGGTTGAGGACGGTGGGTGCGCAACCCGCCACGAGGGTGCCTCCGACGGCGCTGCCGGTGCCGGCGCTCCCCCCGGACCAGGCGACCTCGCCGGTCGAGGGGTCGACCGACGTGACCTCGGCGCCCGTGACGATCGTCACGCCGGCCGAGACCGCCGCTGCCGCAAGCGAGTCCGTGAGCGCGCCCATGCCCCCGACGGGGACGTCCCAGTCTCCGGTGCCGCCGCCGATGAGGTGGTAGAGGAAGCAGACGTTCTGGCGCAGGTCGCCTCCGCCGAGCGAGGCGAACGTGCCGATGAGGGCGTCGGTGGCGATGATGCCGCGGAGCGTGTCGTCGTCGGTGACCGACTCGATGAGCTCGCCGATGGGCCGCGTCGTCAGTGCGTCGAAGAGGTCGCCGTCCCCGGAGAGCGTGCGCACGTCGTCCTGGGAGCGCAGCGGCTCGAGGACCGTCGGGAAGACCCGCGCGGCGACGTCGGCCATCCGGGCGTAGAAGTCACTCCACCCGGCGTACGCGTCGTCGCCACCGGTCAGGGCGCGGAAGGCCGCTCGGGTCGCCGCGACGTCACCGTGGTCGACGAGGAGGCCGCGGGCGGGGTCCGACGGGACCGGCGTGTACGACGAGAACCGCCTCCGGATGAGCCGCAGGTCGAGGTCGAGGTCGGTGAGCACCTGACGCGGCAGCAGCGAGACGAGGTAGGAGTAGCGCGACAGTCGTGCGTCGACCCCCTCGAAGGCGCGGGCGGACACGGCAGCGCCGCCCACCCGGTCCGATCGCTCGAGGAGGAGGACAGTCCTTCCCGCGCGGGCCAGGTAGGCGGCGGCCGTGAGGCCGTTGTGACCGGCCCCGATGATGATGTCGTCGTAGCGCACCCGGTCAGACTAGGTGCCGTGCCCGGGCGACGCCCGACGACCTCACCACTTCTTCACCGCGGGCTCACCGCGGAGCCACGGACCTCCTCGCGGCGTCCTGACGGGCCGAGTAGAGCCGGTCGGCGGTGTCGATGCTGGCGCGGCTGCTCAGGTCGACCCCGGCGCGGGCGGCGGCGGCGCGGGCCGCGGGGGTCGTGAGGTCGGGAGCGACGAAACGCTCCGGTGTGATCGTGCGGTCGACGGCGGCATACCTCCTCGCGTCCCGGGCCAGCGCGTCGGCGGACGCGACGGCCTTGGTCTCGGCCTGCGACGCCGAGAGCGTGAGAGCGAGCCCGAAGGCGGGCTTGGTGACGACCGCGTAGCCGTCACGGTGCCCGGCGATGTTGGGGTGGTAGCTCTCGCCGACCGGGTTGGACAGGCCGTTGAGCCACTCGACGTTGTCGCACACGGCGTGGCCGACGAACTTCGAGGTGGGGTTGACGAAGGTGAAGCCGGCGTTCGAGGCGGCCGTGGCCGTCTTCGCGTTGAGCAGGTCGGCGGTCGCGTTGAGGCGCGACTCCTCGGTGGGGGAGAACCACGTGAACGCGTTGCAGTCCTCGCCGTTGAAGATGCGCGGGTATCCGACGACGATGACGCGGGCGTTCGGGGCCTTGGCGCGGATCGAGGAGTAGAGCGTCGCGAGCCGGCCCGGGATCGTGTTGGTGATGGTGCCCTGGGCCGTGTCGATGGCGCCGTTGCAGTTGCTGAGCCAGCTCGGCTGCGCGCACGACGTCAGGACGCTCGCGAAGCCGGCGTCGTTGCCGCCCACCGAGATCGTGACGTATGCCGTCGTGCTCGACAGCGCGGACAGCTGGGTGTTCGTGACGTCGGCGACCGTCGCGCCGGAGCACGCGCGGAAGCTCAGTGCCAGCCCGAGGGCAGAGGCGTCGAGCGACGGGTAGGCGTAGACGGAGCGCTGGCACGACGTGCCGTCGCTGATGTACGTCCGGGTCCCCGTGCCCGAGGAGTAGGAGTCGCCGAGGGCGACGTAGCCCGTGCCTGCGGCGACGGCCGGGGCGCCGAGGGCGAGGGCGGCTCCGGCTCCGATGAGGGCGCAGAGACCGGCCTCGAGGGCACGCCGGCGGGTGGATGACATGACGGACCTGCTGCTCTTCACGACACACTCCTTTGTGGGTGGAAGGCTTGCTGACGCCGAGCACTGCAACCTGCCGGGGCGCCGCCCGCCGGCCACGCTGTGCCCTGCGTCACACGTCCCACTACCGGACAGTAGGGGCACCGTGCCCGACCCGCGAGCCGAACTGCAGCCAGACGGTCCGGCTCGTCAGGACGGCGCCTCGCGACGGTCCCCGAGGAGGCTGCCGAGCCATTGCGCGTGAGGGTCGGCGTCGACGAGCAGGGCCTTGACGAGCAGCGTCAGCGGGATCGCGAGCACGGCGCCGATGCCGCCGAGCAGCACGGACCAGACGACGAGGGACAGGACGGTCACGACCGCTGAGAGGCCCACCTCGTCGCCGACGATCTTCGGCTGGATGACCGACTGGATGATGAGGTTGATGACGCTGTAGACCACGACGACGAGGGCGAAGAGGCTCCACCCGCCCTCGAGCAGCGCGAGGATCGCCGGTGGCACGAGGCCGATGACGAAGCCGATGTTGGGGATGTAGTTCGTGATGAAGGCGAGCAGGCCCCAGAGGAGCGCGCCCGGCACCCCGACGAGCCACAGGAACATGGTGTCGAAGACGGCGACGATGGCACCGAACACCGTTGCCACCACGAGGTATCGGCGCGTGCCGTGCGTGAAGGACATCATCGCCGACACGAACGCAGGGCGCTCGGTGCGGAGGGTCGTGAGGGTCTCGGAGAAGCCCCGGGCGTCCATCGCGGAGAAGAGCACGAGCGCGAGGACGAAGACGAGGTTCGTCACGAGCGACAGGATGTCCGAGAGGAGCGACGTGATGAGCGCGCTGACACGCCCGAGGTCGAAGGACGAGGCGATCGCCTGCGTCTGCTCGGGCTTGACCCCACGGGCGGCGAGCCAGTCGGTCACGTCGGCGACGAGGGCCGCGAGGTCGTCGGCGTACTGGGGGAGGAGGCCTGCGAGCTCGGCGCCGGACACGACGACGAGCAGGGCGAGCCCCACGATGCCGAGGTAGATCACGAAGACGACCGCGAGCGTGCCCAACCAGTGGGGCAGCCCGCGCCGGACCATGGCGTTGCGCACCGGGAAGGCCGCGACGGTCAGGACGAGGGCGAGGAAGAGCGGCCCGACGATGCCCGACACGAGGTGGATGCCGAAGGCGACGACGAAGCCGGCCGCCAGCGCCACGAGGATGAGCACGCCCCGCGGGAACGCGGGGCGTGCTCGCCTCGCCGGAACGAGCCCGGACGGCGCCCCGGGGACCGGGTCCCCAGGGTCTCCGGCCCTCGGCACGTCCGTTCCGCTCATGCCTGTCATGTCACCACCGGCGCGGACGGCGGGCGTCACCCCGTCGGGGTGATGCCCACGGCGCGGGCGCACCGGAGCATGAAGGCGAGCGGTGCCGGTCACGACTCCGCCACGAACCGGGAGGAGTCCCATGTCGACTGCGACGACAGGGCCGATCGGGCCGGTGGACCTGGCGGTCATCGGCTTCCGCGGAGAGCTGCGGCAGGGCGGCATACGCGATGCGGTGGCGCGAGCGGTCGACCAGGGCGCGGTCCGCGTGCTCGACGTGCTGCTCGTCCGCAAGGACGACGACGGCAGCGTGCTGATGTACGACGCCGAGTCACCCGAGGGTGCCGAGGAGCTGCTCGGCTTCCCGACCGTCATGCCCGACCTCGTCGGCGAGGAGGACGCCCTCGCCATCGCCGCCGAGATGGACCCTGGCACGACGGTGCTCGTCATCGCCTGGGAGAACGTGTGGGCGTCCGAGATCGCTGCCGAGGTGCGCGAGCTGGACGGGCAGCTGCTCGTCATGGAACGCCTGCCGCGTGAGGACATCGAGGTGGCGCTCAGCGCGATCGCATCGAACGAGGAGGGGTCATGAGAGGACGCAGGGGCCGGCCCGGTCTGCTGGGGGTGGCCGCCCGTACGGCCGTCGTCGCCGGCACCGCCACCGCCGTGAGCGGCAAGGTGCACCAGGGCCAGCAGGCCAAGGCGCAGCAGGCCGCGGATGCCGACGCCTACCGGCAGCAGCAGGAGGCCCAGGCCATGGCTGCCCAGGCGCCGCCGCCCCCGCCCCCGCCTCCTGCTGCGCCCGCGGCCGACGACGTGCTGGACTCCCTCGAACGCCTGGCGGCACTGCACGCGCAGGGCATCCTCACCGACGAGGAGCTGGCGCAGCAGAAGGCCCGCATCCTGGGCGGCTGATCCGGATGTGGGGGCCGCCAACGGTGACGTCGACGGCGGCACGGTGACGGGCGGCGCAGGACGAGCTGCCTGGGCGCGGGTGAGGAGCCCGTCGGTCCGCGCCGATCTCAAGGCGGGCGTCGTGCTCGGCATCGAGAGCGTCCCCGACGGTCTGGCGAGCGGCGTCCTCGCGGGCGTCAACCCGCTCGCCGGTCTCTACGGCTACCTCTACGGCATGGTCGGCGCGGCGCTCTTCACGAGCAGCACGCTCATGGCCGTCCAGGCGACCGGCGCCATGTCACTCGTCGTCGCCGACGCCGACCTGGGGTCTCGACCCGACCCGGAGCGGGCGCTCTGGACCTTGGCCGCGCTGTCCGGCGTCGTCATGATCGCGGCCGGCTTGCTGCGGGGAGGGGCGCTGCTGCGGTTCGTGCCGAGCTCGGTCATGACCGGCTTCGTCACGGCCGTCGGCGTCAACATCGTGCTGGGCCAGCTCGGCGACTTCACGGGAGCCGAGACGTCCGGCGCCAACCGGGTCATGCGCACCCTCGACCTGGTTCTCCATCCGTGGCGGATCGACCTCATGACCCTCCTCGTCGGGGTGGTGACCCTCGTCCTCATCGTCGGGCTCCAGCGCACCCGCCTGGGCGCGCTCGGCCTCGTGGTCGCGATGGCCGTCGGCTCGCTCCTCGCGGGCGTGCTGGGGTCGCTCTTCGACGCGCACGTCGCGGTCGTGGGCGACATCGCCGCGGTCCCGCACTCCCTGCCGCTGCCGGCGCTGCCGTCGCTCGGCGACGTGCCCTACCTCGCGCTTCCCGCGGTCTCTCTGGCCTTCATCGGACTCGTCCAGGGCGCCGCGGTGTCGGCTGCGGTGCCCAATCCCGACGGGCGCCCGTCCGTCGCCTCGCGCGACTTCATCGGGCAGGGGGTCGGCAACATCGTCTCCGGCCTCTTCAGGGGTATGCCGGTCGGCGGCTCGATGTCGGCGTCCTCGCTCGTCGCGACCGCGGGCGCCCGGACGCGCCTCTCGCTCGGCTTCGCCGGCGGCGTCATGGCGCTCGTCGTGCTCGTCCTCGCCGACGTCGTGGCCCTCGTCGCCCTGCCGTCCATCGCGGCGCTGCTCATGGTCGTCGGCGCCGGCGCGGTGAAGCCGGCGAGGGTGCAGTCGGTGATGCGCACGGGGACCGTCCAGACCGTCGTCCTCGCGCTCACCTTCGTGCTGACTCTCCTCATCCCGGTGCAGTACGCCGTGCTCGTCGGGGTCGCCCTCGCGATCGTGCTCCACGTCGTCGAGCAGTCCAACCGGGTGCGGGTCACCCGCCTCGACCTCGACGGAGACGGGAGGGTGCGTCAGTGCGAGCCACCGGTCACCGTGCCGGGCGGCGAGGTGCTCGTGCTCCAGCCGTACGGCTCCCTCTTCTTCGCCAGCGCCCCGACGTTCCGCGCGTTGCTACCACGCGTCGACGAGGGGTCGCAGCACGCCGTCGTCGTGCTCCGTCTCCGCGGCGTCGACCAGATCGGCCTGACCCTCATCGACGTGCTCCGCGGCTACGCGAGGGAGCTCCAGGCCCACGGTGGCGTCCTCAAGCTCGTCGTCGACAACCGGCAGGTGCTGCACCAGATTGAGGCCGAGGGGCTCGTCGGCCTCGTCGGACCCGACCACGTCTACCTCGGCACCGAGTTCCTCGGCGAGACCACGCGCCGGGCCCGGGCCGACGGCCTGCGGCTGCTCGCGGAGTCCGACCCGACCGACGGGGAGGCGTGACCGCCTAGGCTGAGTGGCAACGCGTGGTCCGAGCGGACCTGACGACAGGAGGATGACCGTGGGGTTCCCGGAGAACGTGCTCGCCAAGGGAGAGAAGGTCGAGCGCGACCTGCACCCGCACTGGCTCACCGTCGTCGTGCCCACGATCTTCGGCCTGCTGCTGGCCGCGGCCTGCATCACCGTCGCCCGCGCCACCCCCGACGACGACACCGGGAACCGGATCCAGTGGATCGCCGTGGCGGTCTTCGTCCTCGTCGCCGTCCCGGCGGTCTTCGTGCCCTACCTGCGCTGGCGCACCACCCACTACGTCATCACCTCGCACCGGGTCATGGTGCGCCGAGGCATCCTGACGAAGAACGGCAAGGACATCACGCTCTCGAAGATCACCGACGTGAGCTTCCAGCAGACCGTGGTCGACCGGATCATCGGCGCGGGCTCGCTGCACATCGAGTCGGCCGGCGACAGCCCCGACGAGAACCTCACGAACATCCCGCGCAGCAACGAGGTCCAGCAGCTCATCAACCGCCTCATCGACGAGGACGACCTGCGCCGGCGCGCGCACGGCCGCGGCCTGGCCGACGGCCCCGGCTCGGATCCGGCCTTCGCGGCCGGCGACGACGGCTACAGCGAGGACACGACGGCGATCCCGCGCCAGCGGTCCGAGCGAGCCGACCGTCCCGAGCTCGCGGAGGAGCGCCGCCGCCCGCGCGACCTCGGTGACGGCAGCGACCAGCCGCTCTGAGCCCGTCGCCGTCCCCTGCCGCACGGCAGGCGCGTGTGGCATCGTCGGGTCATGACCTCCACTGTCGACGAAGCCGGTGTGACCGCGACCTACCGGGCGGCCCGTGACGAGCTCCTCGCCCTGCGCGGCGACCACGCCAGAGCCGTCCGCGAGTTCACCTTCCCCGACGTGGGAGACCGCTGGAACTGGGGCGTCGACTGGTTCGACGCCGTCGCCCGGGGCAACGGCGGCGCCTGCCTGACGATCGTCGAGCAGGACGAGTCGTCGGCGTCGTACTCCTGGGACGAGATGGCCCGCCGCTCCGACCAGGTGGCCGCGCACCTCGCCACCCTCGGTGTGCGCCGCGGTGACTCGGTGATCCTCATGCTCGGCAACCAGGTCGAGCTCTGGGAGTCGATGCTCGCCGTCATCAAGCTCGGCGCCGTCGTCATGCCGACCACGACCGCCGTCGGCCCCGGCGACCTCGTCGACCGGATGGAGCGCGGCGCGGCCCGCGCCGTCATCACCAACGTGTCCGAGGTGCACAAGCTCGACGACGTGCCGGGCGACTACCTGCGCGTCGCCGTCGGTGGGGCCGACCCGGCCGGGACCGCCACCGCTGGCTGGCAACGCCACGAGGCGGCATACGACCTCGACGTCCCGCCCACCGAGCACCCGGGCACGGCGCCCGACGACCGGATGCTCCTCTACTTCACGTCCGGCACGACGAGCCGGCCCAAGCTCGTCGAGCACACCCAGCGCTCCTACCCCGTCGGGCACCTGTCGACGATGTACTGGATCGGGCTGCAGCCCGGCGACGTGCACCTCAACATCAGCAGCCCCGGCTGGGCCAAGCACGCATGGTCGTCGTTCTTCGCGCCGTGGGCGGCCGAGGCGACGGCATTCGTCTACAACTACAGCCGGTTCGACCCCGTCGCCCTGCTGCGGGTCCTGCGCACGCACGAGGTCACCTCGATCTGCGCGCCGCCGACGGTGTGGCGGATGCTCATCAAGAGCGACCTGTCCGGCGGACCGGGGTCGCTGCGCGAGGTCATCGGTGCCGGCGAGCCGCTCAACCCCGAGGTCATCGCGCAGGTCGAGAAGGCGTGGGGCCTGACGATCCGCGACGGCTACGGACAGACCGAGATGACGGCAGCGGTGGGCAACACCCCCGGCTCCACCGTCAAGCCGGGCTCGATGGGCCGGCCGCTTCCTGGCTGTCCGGTCGTCGTCGTCGACCCGATCACGAATGTCCTTGTCACGGAGGCCGACTCGGACGGCAACCGCGAGGGCGAGATCTGCCTCGACCTGTCGCAGCACCCCGTCCCGCTCATGACCGGCTACCAGGGCGACGAGCAGCGCAACGCCGACGCCATGGCCGGCGGTTTCTACCACACGGGCGACGTCGCGTCGGTCGACGTCGACGGCTACATCTCCTTCGTCGGACGCACCGACGACGTCTTCAAGGCGAGCGACTACAAGATCAGCCCGTTCGAGGTCGAGTCGGTGCTCATCGAGCACCCGGCCGTCGCCGAGGCCGCCGTCGTGCCCGCGCCCGACCCCGTGCGCCTGGCCGTGCCCAAGGCCTACATCGCCCTCGCCCCGGGCCACGAGCCCGGTGAGGACGTGGCGCGCTCGATCCTCGCCCACGCCCGCGCGAAGCTCGCGCCGTGGCAGCGGGTCCGGCGGATCGAGTTCTACGAGCTGCCCAAGACGATCTCGGGCAAGATCCGCCGGGTCGAGCTGCGGGGCCGCGAGACCGACCTCGAGGCGACCGGCGCCGACCAGCCCGCGAACGAGTGGCGCGACGACCAGTTCCCCGACCTCAAGGGGTGACCGACAGCCCGGACGGCACGGCAGGGGTCGTGGTGCCTGACGATGTCGGGTCGTCCGGGGCGATCGGCAGCGATCGCACCGACGTCTCGTCGATGCGGCTGCAGATGCGCTTGGCCGGGTCCGGCTGGTCCTGACCCGGCTGCTGGACGGTCGGTGCGGCGGGCCGGTAGGGGTCGATGCGGGCTCCGCTGATGACCTGCACGCTGTCGTAGGCCGGGCGGCCCTCGAGCAGGTTGCGGAAGGAGTAGCGGGTCAGCGAGGTCAGCTCGCACGACGTGCCGAACTGGGCGATGTCGAAGGAGTACGGCTGGCCGTCGAGCTCCTGCCCCGGACCTTCGGAGTAGTGCGAGACGACCCCGCCACCGGTGAAGGTGCCGACCTGGATCCGGTTGCCCTCGATCGCGGGGGTGTGCATGTGCCCGTTGATGAGCAGGCGTCCCCGCTCGACCTGCTCGGCGGCATACGGCTCGTGCGTCACGACGATGTCGGGCTCGGGCTGGCCGGCGACGGCCGCGTTGTAGCGGTCGGCCGCGGGCTTGGCCTTGGCCGTCGGGTCGGCGTTGTCGTCGCCGAAGTAGCGCGGGTCGTTGAAGCCGGTGATGCGCAGCCCGTGGAAGGTCAGCTCGCGCAGTGACCCGGCGGCGTCCTCGAGGAGCACGACGTTCGGGATGCTCGCGAGACGGGCGACGACGGCCCGGTCGCTCGCCGACGACTGGTCGTGGTTGCCGCTCGTGAAGACGTAGGGCACGCCGAGCGACTGGATGGACCGGTAGAGGTCGGCGGCGTCGCCCTCCTGGACGCGCCCGAAGTTGACGAGGTCGCCGCTGTCGATGACGGCGTCGACGTCCTCCTCCTCGATGATCGTGCGCATCAGGGCGTACTGGTTCGCGCCGTGGATGTCGGAGACGAGCAGGAGGCGCGCCGAGACGGGCTCGTTGACGTTGCCGGCGACGTACTTCTGCTGGAGCGCCTGCGTCACCGCGAGGAGGTTGCGGAAGTAGGGCGTCACCTGGGTGGCGCGCGCCTCGACGTCGGCGAGCAGGCCGGCGTTGCGCTGCACGACGCCGAGGACGCCGCTCGTGCGGTACTCCGCGAAGCGGCCCGGCTGGTAGGTCAGGGCGATCCCGCCGAAGGTCACGGTGGTCGCCACGACCATCGCGGACGCGACGAAGAGCACGTGGTGGCGACGGGTGGTGCGCTGCCTGATGTAGTGCGAGGCCAGGGCGAGGAGCACCGCGATCGCCGTCGCGCCGAGGACGAAGCGGATGCCGACGCCGACGGCGGCCTGCGCGATCGCCGACGAGATCTCGTCGGGCGAGGGCTGCAGCGCCTTGATGTCGACGTTGGGACGGGTGAAGAGGTTGGTGATCTCCTCGCGCACCGCGACCTGCACGTCGAGGCCGGGCGCGACGATGGGAGAGGCGAACTGGACGTCGACGTCACCGACGATCGTCGGCGCGTGGAGCACGGGGGAGTGACGTGGCACCGGGTCGAGGCGCAGGACCGCGCGGTACTGGGAGGTCTCGGCGACGGTCGGCGCGAGGTTGGTCGCGGCCACGCCACCGAGGTAGCAGGCCACGAGGACCGCGAGCCACTTGAGCACGTGCGAGGCCCGGCGCAGCCAGGGGCTGTCACCGGTCAGCAGGTCGCCCACCTGTCGCATCGCCTCACCCTAACCGGACCGGGACGTGTCACCCGGACGGCACCGCCCGTTCACGTGCGGGTGGTGCGATGGGGTGGTCAGCGCATCGCAGCGAGGGGGAGTCATGGGGTCGACTCGTCGCAGGGCCGTCGTCGTCACGGCGCTCATGGCGTATGCCGTCCTGCTCGCTGTCGGCCCGCGTGTCCTCGGCGGGTCGGCCGGGGTCGTCATCCTCGTCGCGAGCTTCGTCGTCGGTTTCGCCTGGCTCGTGCTCCTCGTCGCCCCGTGGGCGGCACGGGGTCGCGACCGTAGTCTGAGGCGGTGAACCTCGAGCACCGACCGAACCGGATCATCCTCGTGCGGCACGGCGAGTCCGAGGGCAACCTCGACGACACCGTCTATGAGCGCGTACCCGACCACCGGATCAGCCTGACGCCCAAAGGTTTTCAGCAGGCCCGCGACACGGGTGCCGCGATCCGGGACGTGCTCGACGGGGAGTCGGTCGAGGCCTACGTCTCGCCGTACGTGCGCACCCGGCAGACCCTCGAGGCGCTCGCCCTGCCGGTGGTGGAGCGGGACGTGCGGGTCGAGCCGCGCCTGCGCGAGCAGGACTGGGCCAACTTCCAGGACCCCGTCGACATCGCCCAGCAGAAGGCCGAGCGGGACCGCTACGGCCACTTCTACTACCGGTTCAGCCACGGCGAGTCCGGGTCGGACGTCTACGACCGCGTGTCGACGTTCCTCGAATCGATGCACCGCAACTTCGAGACGCCGACCGCGCCGCGCAACGTCGTCATCGTGACGCACGGCCTGACGATGCGGCTCTTCTGCATGCGGTGGTTCCACTGGAGCGTCGACTACTTCGAGTCGCTCGACAACCCCGAGAACGCCCAGCCCGTGGTGCTGCTGCGCCAGAAGGACCTCCACTACAAGCTCGAGGCGCCGTTCACGCAGTGGAACCCCGACGTCGTGCCGACCGAGCGCGAGCGCTCGAGCTGGCTCTGACCGCCGGGGTCAGAGGTACTGCCCGGTGGGTCCGGACTCCCCGGGGTGGTGCTCGCCGGGCTGCATGCCGGGGGGCGTGCCGTAGGAGGCGCCCGGGCCGGGCGGCAGGGCGCGCATCTGCTGGAGCTGCTGCTGCGCCGCCATCTGCTGCGCCACCAGCGCCGTCTGGATGCCGTGGAAGAGTCCCTCGAGCCAGCCGACGAGCTGGGCCTGGGCGATCCGCAGCTCGGCGTCGGTCGGGGAGTCGTCGCGGAAGGGCAGGGCGATCCGGTCGAGCTCGGCGACGAGCTCGGGCGCGAGGCCGTCCTTGAGCTCCTCGATGGAGCGGTGGTGGACGTCGGCGAGGCGACGGCGCCCGGCCTCGTCGAGCGGCGCGTTGCGCACCTCCTCGAGCAGCTGCTTGATCATCGACCCGATGCGCATGACCTTGGCCGGCTCCTCGACGAGGTCGGCCGGGTTGGTGCGCTCGCGCTCGCGTCGCTCCTCGCGGCCCTCCGGGTGGGGACCGGCGCCGTCGGGGCGATCCTCGCCATGGGCGTCCGCGACGCCCATGCCGTCGGGCGTGACGACGACGATGCGCGGCTCGTCACGCTGGGAGTCGGAGTCGGAGTCGGAGTCGGTGTCGGTGCCCTGGCCCTGTCGGCTCGCGTCGTCGCTCATGCGCTCCATCCTGCCTCACCGCGCAGGTCGAGCGGTCGGGGCCCGTGCGTCCCCCGTCAGGTCGCACGGGCCCCTCCTCGTCCTCGCGGCCGACGCGGGTCAGTGCGAGCCGGCCGTGGCGAACCACGGATGGTGCAGGTCGTGGTAGCGGACGTCGCTCATGGCCTGGTCCATGTCGGCCATCTGCTCCTTCATCTCGGGCGGCATGTCCTTCTTCTCGCCCTCACGGGCATCTGCCTCGGTGCGGAACGCCATCGTCTGCGTGAACCAGCCATCGGCGTCGACCGCGATGGTGCCGCCGAGGATGTCGGGCCGCTCCGTGTGGAGGGTGTCCATCGGCATGTCGCGCATCATCCGGAACTTCTCCTGGTCGCTGATGCGCCCCTGGATGACCTGGACGAACTGCGCGTCGTCCGACCCGCCGTCGAGCATCATCGTCACGTCGTCACAGTCGTGGAAGGTGACGCCGCCGTCGAAGCACTTCTCGGTGTCGGCCCACCAGGCGCCCTGCTCGGGGCGTTCGCTGTTGCGCATCGCCGACTCGCGAGAGTCGAAGCGGACGACGCCGATGAACTCGTTGTCGTCGTCGATGCCGTACGTGCCGCCGAGCCAGCCGGCCGCGCCTGGCTCGAGCTCTTCGCGCCAGGCGTCCATGCGGCGGTGGAGCATGTCCGCGTCGTGGGTCTTGCCCTGAATCACTTGGATGAACACTGCAGGTGCCTCCCGGTACTCGTGTGGTGGGAGGGCCGCTTCGTGGCGAAGGGGTCCACCGGTCAACGGTACGCCGGCGGTGGGCAGCGCGTCAGGGGACGAGTCGGACACGGCCGGAGCGTCCCGCGACACAGGGCAGCTCAGGTGGTGAGGAGGATCTTGCCGATGTGGCCCGACGCCTCCATCTCGCGGTGCGCCTCGGCGGCGTGCTCGAGGGGGTGGCGCGAGTGGACGACCGGACGCACCGCGCCGGCCTCGATGAGGGGCCAGACGTGCTCACGGACGGCGGCGACGATGGCGGCCTTCTCCGTCGCGGGGCGGGCCCGCAGCGAGGTGGCGATGACGGCGGCGCGCTTGGCCAGCAGCATGCCCATGTCGAGCTCGCCCGTTCGGCCGCCCATGAGGCCGATCGTGACGAGGCGTCCGCTGATGGCGAGGACCTCGACGTTGCGGGAGAGGTACTTCGCGCCCATGTTGTCGAGGATGACGTCGGCGCCGTGACCCTTCGTCAGCTCGCGGACGCGCTCGACGAAGTCCTCCTCGCGGTAGTTGACGAGGAACTCGGCACCCAGGTCGCGGCACACGTCGAGCTTGGCCTGGCTGCCCGCCGTGACGGCGACGTGCGCGCCGACCGCCTTGGCGAGCTGGATGGCCATGGTGCCGATGCCCGAGCTGCCGCCGTGGACGAGGAGCACCTGGCCCGGCTGGATGTTGGCGACGAGGAAGACGTTGGACCAGACGGTGCACGTCACCTCGGGCAGGCCGGCCGCGTCGACGAGCGAGACGCCGCGCGGCACCGGCAGGAGCTGCTCGGCCGGCGCCACGACACGCTCGGCGTAGCCGCCTCCGTCGATGAGGGCGCACACCTCGTCGCCGACCTGCCAGTCCTCGACACCTTCGCCGAGCGCCGCGATGGTGCCGCTCACCTCGAGGCCGGGGTACTCCGACGCGCCGGCAGGCGGCGGGTAGTGACCGAGGCGCTGCATGACGTCGGCGCGGTTGACACCCGCGGCGGCGACGTCGATGAGCACGTGGCCGGCCGTCACCTCGGGGTCGGGCACCTCGTCGAGGACGAGGCTGTCGGCGTCTCCGGGCTCGGGGATCGTGATGGCGCGCATGGGGTCGAGCCTATTGACCTCCGGCCCGAGCCCGCACGAGCGCCCCGCCGGGCGTCGCCGTGTCCGGCGTGACGTGCCACACGCGCCCGGCGCCGGCCATCGCACCGTCCGACCGCAGGAGCGTCCCCTCGTCGATCGCGACACCGCTCGGGGCCAGCCCCGTGGCCACCACGGCGACGAGGCGTGAGACGTTGCCCCACTGGGCGGCGTGCACGTCGACGGCTCCCGGCACGAGGCCGATGCCGCTGACCACGGCCACGTCGTCGAGGTCCTCGTTGCTGTCCTCGGGGCAGACGGGCCGCCCGTCGAGGAGCCAGCCGCCGATGACCGCGTGGGAGCCCGCGATCGCAGCCCCCGCGGAGAACCCGGCATACGGCATACCTGTGGACACGAGCGCGCGGATCCGGTGGTAGCTGCCCTCGAGGGACGCGTGGTACTCCGGCGTGGGGCCGCCGCCGACGAAGAGGCCGTCGATCCCGTCGAGGACGGCAGGCTCCAGCGGCGTGCCCTCGGCCACCCGCTCCACGACGAGGTCGTGGCCACCCACGAGGCCGAGCGTGTGGACGTACTTCTCGTGGTACTCGAGCGACTCGGGGTCAGTGCCCATGACGACGAGCACGATGCGCGGGGTGCCGCCGGCGCGACGCGCGGCGGCCTCGACGAAGGGTCCGTAGAGCGTGCGGGCGAGGTCGTCGTCCCAGCCGCCGCCGATGAGGTGGACATCCATGTCGGCACCCTAGGAGACCCCGGTGCCGGGTGGGGCTCAGCGGCGACCGGTCGGGCTGGGGCTGAGACGGCGGGCGATGTCCTCGGCGGCGAGACGGGCCCGGGCCACGAGCTCGGCGACGTGCTCCGTGCTCGCATCGGGTGTCCGCAGCGTCAGGGCGATCGCCGCGAGCGGCCGGCCGGCGCGGTCGAGCACGGGCACGGCGACCGACGACAGGTCGGCCGTCACGGTGCCCTCCTCGCGGGCGTAGCCGTCGGTGCGCGTGCGGGTCAGCACGCTCCGCAGCTCGCCGAGCGACCGCGGCCCCCCACCGCTGCGCTGCACGAACGAGGCCCGGTCGGGGTAGAGCGCCCGCACCTGCGTCGCGGGGAGGGCGGACAGCATGGCGAGCCCGCTGGCCGTCAGGTGGGCGGGCAGGCGCACACCGACGTCGGTGACGAGCATCGGCTGCCCGGGGGCGCGTTCCTCGAGGAGGTAGATGACGTCGCGTCCGTCGAGGGTGGCGAAGTGGGCGTTGCGGCCGCACTGGTCGACGAGTCGGCGCATGGCTGCCCGCGCGACACGGGCCAGGGGGGCCTGCCGCTGGTAGGCCGACCCGAGCTCGTACGCCGCCTGGCCGAGCCCGAAGCGTCGCTCCTCGACGTAGTGGGTGACGTAGCCGCGGCTGTGCAGCACCTTGAGCAGGTGGTAGACCGAGCTGCGGGGCAGGCCGAGGTCGCGGGCGATCGACGCAGCGGGCACCGGCTCGGCGTGGCGGGAGAGGTGCTCGAGGACGTCGAGCGCGTTGGCGGCGGCGGGGGCGTTGGACATGTGGGCCACCTCCGGTCCGCGATCGAGGAAGTCTCGCATCCGAGACAATTGTCCTCCCTCGCGGGCCGACGCGCCAGCCGTTCGGCGGTTCGATGGGTCCATGAACGCAGCACCCGCCACCGCCCACTCGGTGACCGGCACCGTCACGGTCGGCACCGGTCCGCTCTCCCTCGAGGACGTCGTCGCCGTCGCCCGCCACGACGCCCGGGTCGAGCTCTCCTCCGATGCCGAGGCGGAGATCGCCCGCAGCCGCACCGTCATCGAGGACCTCGCGAACGACACCGTCGCCCACTACGGCGTCTCGACCGGCTTCGGCGCGCTCGCGACCCGCCACATCCCGACGGCGCTGCGCGCCCAGCTGCAGCGCTCGCTCGTGCGCTCGCACGCCGCCGGCGCCGGTCCCGAGGTCGAGCGCGAGGTCGTGCGCGCCCTCATGCTGCTCCGTCTGTCGACCCTCGCGACGGGCCGCACCGGCGTCCGCCTCGAGACCGCGCGGACGTATGCCGCCTTGCTGAGTGCCGGCATCACCCCCGTCGTGCACGAGTACGGCTCGCTCGGCTGCTCCGGCGACCTCGCGCCGCTGTCGCACTGCGCGCTCGCCGCGATGGGCGAGGGGCCGGTGCGCCTCGCCGACGGCACGCTCACCGACGCGGCAACCGCCCTGGCGGACCACGGGATCGAGCCCGTCGTCCTCGCCGAGAAGGAGGGCCTCGCCCTCATCAACGGCACCGACGGCATGCTCGGCATGCTCGTGCTGGCCATCCACGACCTGCGTCACCTGCTCAAGGTCGCCGACGTGTCGGCCGCGATGAGCGTCGAGGGCCTGCTCGGCTCCGACAGCGTCTTCGCGCCCGACCTGCACGCGCTGCGCCCCCAGGTGGGTCAGGGGGACTCGGCCGCGAACATCCTTGCCGTCATGGCGGACTCGCCGATCCGCGAGTCGCACCGCACCGAGGAGTGCACCCGCGTGCAGGACGCGTACTCCCTCCGCTGCGCGCCGCAGGTGCACGGTGGCGCCCGCGACACGGTCGAGCACGCCGCCCGCGTCGCCGCCGCCGAGCTGGCCTCGGCCGTCGACAACCCCGTCGTCACCACCGACGGCCGGGTCGAGTCCAACGGCAACTTCCACGGCGCCCCGGTGGCCTACGTCCTCGACTTCCTCGCCATCGTCGCGGCCGACGTCGCGTCGATGTCCGAGCGCCGCTCCGACCGCTTCCTCGACCAGGCCCGCAACCACGGGCTCCCGCCCTTCCTCGCCGACGACCCCGGCGTCGACTCGGGCCTCATGATCGCGCAGTACACCCAGGCCGCCATGGTCTCGGAGATGAAGCGTCTCGCCGTCCCCGCGTCGGTCGACTCGATCCCGAGCTCGGCCATGCAGGAGGACCACGTGTCGATGGGCTGGTCGGGTGCCCGCAAGCTGCGCCGTTCCGTCGACGCGCTCGGCCGCGTCCTCGCCATCGAGGTGCTGACGGCGGCGCGCGGCATCCAGCTGCGGTCCCCGCTCGAGCCGTCTCCCGCCACGGGCGCGGTCATCGCCGCGCTGTCCGCTCGCACGAACGCGGCCCCGGGGCCCGACCGCTTCCTCGCCCCCGACATCGAGGGCGCCCACGGGGCGGTGACCGACGGCGACGTCCTCGCCGCCGCCGAGTCCGTCACCGGCCCGCTCCGCTGAGCGACCCGGCACACCAACGTTTTCCACCTCGAAGGAGAGTGACATGGAAGGTGCACGACCCGTCCGCGCAGCGCGTGGGACGACCCTGACGGCGCAGTCGTGGGCCACCGAGGCCCCACTGCGGATGCTCATGAACAACCTCGACCCCGAGGTGGCCGAGCGCCCCGACGACCTCGTCGTCTACGGCGGCACCGGTCGCGCCGCCCGCGACTGGAAGTCCTTCGACGCGATGGTCCGCACGCTGACCACGCTCAAGCAGGACGAGACGATGCTCGTCCAGAGCGGTCGTCCCGTCGGCGTCATGCAGACGCACGAGTGGGCGCCGCGCGTCCTCATCGCCAACTCCAACCTCGTCGGCGACTGGGCCACGTGGCCCGAGTTCCGCCGCCTCGAGCACCTCGGCCTGACGATGTACGGCCAGATGACGGCCGGGTCGTGGATCTACATCGGCACCCAGGGAATCGTCCAGGGCACCTACGAGACCTTCGCGGCCGTCGCCGAGAAGCGCTTCAACGGGACCCTCGCCGGAACGCTGACCCTGACCGGCGGCTGCGGCGGCATGGGCGGCGCGCAGCCGCTCGCCGTCACGATGAACGACGGCGCCTGCCTCATCGTCGACGTCGACCCGGCCCGCCTGCACCGGCGCGTCGAGCACCGCTACCTCGACGAGGTCGCGACCGACCTCGACGACGCGATCGAGAAGGCGATGGCCGCCAAGCGCGAGCGCCGCGGCTGGTCGGTCGGTGTCGTCGGCAACGCGGCCGAGGTCTTCCCCGAGCTGCTCCGACGGGGTGTCGAGATCGACATCGTCACCGACCAGACGTCGGCGCACGACCCGCTCAGCTACCTGCCCGAGGGCGTCGACGTCGCCGACTGGGCCGAGTACGCCGAGAAGAAGCCCGAGGACTTCACCGACCGCGCCCGCGCCTCAATGGCCAAGCACGTGAAGGCGATGGTCGAGTTCCAGGACGCCGGCGCCGAGGTCTTCGACTACGGCAACTCGATCCGCGACGAGGCCCGCCAGGGCGGTTACGACCGCGCCTTCGAGTTCCCCGGCTTCGTGCCCGCCTACATCCGCCCGCTCTTCTGCGAGGGCAAGGGCCCGTTCCGCTGGGCCGCGCTCTCGGGCGACCCGCGCGACATCGCCGCGACCGACAAGGCCGTGCTCGAGCTCTTCCCCGACAACGACCGTCTGCACAAGTGGATCCGGGGTGCGCAGGAGCGGATCGCCTTCCAGGGCTTGCCTGCCCGCATCTGCTGGCTCGGCTACGGAGAGCGCGACAAGGCCGGCCTGAAGTTCAACGAGATGGTGCGCACGGGCGAGATCTCGGCGCCCATCGTCATCGGGCGCGACCACCTCGACAGCGGCTCCGTCGCGAGCCCCTACCGCGAGACCGAGTCGATGGCCGACGGCTCCGATGCCATCGCCGACTGGCCGCTGCTCAACGCGCTCGTCAACACGAGCTCGGGCGCGAGCTGGGTCTCGATCCACCACGGCGGCGGCGTGGGCATCGGCCGGAGCCTCCACGCCGGTCAGGTCTCCCTCGCCGACGGCACCGACCTCGCCGCGCAGAAGCTCGCGCGCGTCCTGTCGAACGACCCCGGCATGGGTGTCATCCGCCACGTCGACGCCGGCTACGACATCGCCGACCACGTCGCGCACGAGCGCGGCGTCCGCATCCCGATGCAGGAGGGCTGAGAGGGCGTATGCCGTCCGGTGGGGTCGTGCGGACCGCTCAGCGGGGGCGGCGCACCGTGATCGGGCCCTTCGCGTGGTCCGGGTCGATGACCCGGCCACCCTGGATGATCTGGGCGCGCCCGGCGCCGACGAGCCGTCGGGCGGCGTTCCGGGCGGGCTCGACGAGCGCCTCCCAGTCCGCGCCGCCGACCTTTCGAGCCGCCTCCGACGGGTCGACCGTGGCCGAGGCGGCGTGCGCCCTGACGAGCTTGGTCAGGGCATCCTCGAGCTCGATGTCGACCGGGGTCAGGCCGTGCTTGCGGCAGTTGTCGGAGCACCAGCGCACCGTGGCCCAGTCGCGCTCCCAGGCCTTGCGCCACGTGATCGTGCGACCGCATCGAGCGCACGGTTTGGTGGGCAGCGGGGTGCGTGACATGTGCACAGTCTGCGCCCTCCGGGGCGCGGGGGCGTCAACGGTCCTTGCGGACCTCCTCGTCGGAGATGTCGGCGACCGTCGCCTCGAAGAGGCGGATGACGTCGTCGCCGTTGACCGTGAGGCCGATCCCGTGGCCGCCACCGCCCAGCGAGATGCGGCGCCCCACGAGGTGCGTGTCGGCGATGACCGGCAGGCGCGCGGCCGAGCCGAAGGGCGTGATGGTGCCGCGCTCGTAGCCGGTGACAGCCTTCGCGGCCGCGGCGTCGGGCATCGAGATGCGGTTCGTGCCGAGCAGGGCACGCACCTTGGCCCACGAGAAGGTGCGGTCACCGGGTACGAGGACGAAGACATGGTCGTCCTCCGCCCGTCGCACGACGAGGGTCTTGATGAGGTCACGCGGCTCGATGCCCCGTGCGGCGGCCGCCTCCTCGAGGCTCGAGACGCGCCCGTGCCGGGTCACCGTGTGCTCGATGCCCGCCGCGAGGACCGCGTCGACCGCCGGCGTGCGGATCGGCGGTTCCAGGCCCGAGTCACTACGCTCGGCGGTGTCATCACGGTCAGGATCCATGGGACAGAGCCTAGTTACAGAGCCGGAGGCAGACGCCGGCGTTGCGAGGAGTGGTGATCGAGGTGACGACGACGAGCTTCGACCGGATGTGGGCTGATCTCGAGCCGGTCGGTCGCGACGCCGGTTCGGGCGGCTACCGGCGCTACGCGTGGACCCGGACCGACCACGACCTGCGGGAGTGGTTCGCCGCCGAGTGCGCCACCCGGGGCCTCGACCTCGTCGAGGACCGGGCCGGCAACCAGTGGGGATGGTGGGGCGACCCCGACACGACGCCCGGCGTCGTCATCGGCTCACACCTCGACTCCGTGCCCGACGGCGGCGCGTTCGACGGCCCGCTCGGGGTCGTCAGCGCCCTCGCGACCGTCGATGCGCTGCGGGACGCCGGTTTCGAGCCTGACGTGCCGCTCGGTGTCGTCAACTTCGTCGACGAGGAGGGAGCCCGCTTCGGCATCGCCTGCGCGGGGTCCCGCATCATCACCGGGGCTCTCGACGCCGACCGGGCCCGCTCCCTGACCGACGCCGACGGCGTGTCGGTCGCCGAGGCCTGGCGCAGCGCGGGGCGGGACCCCGAGACGCTCGGCCGCGACGACGAGGCGGTCCGGCGCGTCGGCCGCTTCGTCGAGCTGCACGTCGAGCAGGGCAAGGCGCTCGCGCTCGCCCCGGACGGGAGCGAGGACCTCAGCGACCCAGGCCGCGCCGTCGCGATCGGCACCGACATCTGGCCGCACGGCCGGTGGCGCGTCGACATCCCCGGTGAGGCCAACCACGCCGGCACGACGCGCATCGCCGACCGCCGGGACGCGATGATCGGGCTCGCCACGGTCATCCAGGCGGCCCGGTCGTATGCCGTGGGGCTGGGCTGCGTCGCCACGGTGGGCAAGGTCGACGTCATCCCCGGCGGCGTCAACGCGATCCCGAGCCACGTCACGGCCTGGCTCGACGTCCGCGGGCGCAGCGAGCACGTCGTGCACGCGGCCGTCGACGCCGTGTCGTCGGAGGCCGGCCGCCTCGGCGCGACGACGACGCCGGAGTCGTGGACGCCGACGACCACCTTCGACACCGATCTCGTCGGGAGGCTGCGCGGGATCCTGCCCGACGCGCCGCTGCTCGGCACGGGCGCCGGGCACGACGCAGGCATCCTCGCGACGCACGGCGTCCCGAGCGCGATGCTCTTCGTCCGCAACCCCACAGGAGTTTCACACTCACCCGCCGAGCTCGCGAGCACGGATGACTGTCACCATGGGGTCACGGCCCTGACAGCCGTCGTGACCGAGCTGTGCACAGGGAAGGACCACGAGTCGATGAGCGACGCCCGATGACTGCATTCTGGTGCGAGAGTGCCTGGCTCACAGGAGGTTTCGCGCGGCGGGTCCGCCTCGTGACCCACGACGGCCTCTTCAAGGAGGTCCTCGTCGACGCCGACCCCGAGCCCGACGACGTCCGCCTCGCCGGCGTGACGCTGCCCGGCATGGCCAACGCGCACAGCCACGCCTTCCACCGCGCCCTGCGAGGCCGGGTCAACGGCGGCGGCGGCAACTTCTGGAGCTGGCGCGAGCAGATGTACGCCGCGGCCGAGCAGCTCAACCCCGACACGTACTTCGCGCTCGCGCGGGCCGTCTTCGCCGAGATGGTGCAGGCCGGGATCACCGTCGTGGGGGAGTTCCACTACGTCCACCACCGTCCCGGCGGGCACCCCTACCGCGACCCGAACGCCATGGGGCTCGCGGTGCGTCAGGCTGCCGACGAGGCCGGCATCCGGCTCACGCTCCTCGACACCTGCTACCTCGAGGGCGGCCTCAACGGGGGCGGCCACGTCGAGCTGCACCCCGGCCAGCGCCGCTTCAGCGACGGCACCGTCGAGGCGTGGGCCTCCCGGATGTCCGAGCGCCGCCCCGAGACCGACCGCGTGCGGCTCGGTGCGGCCATCCACTCGGTCCGCGCGGTCCGCCGCGAGGACCTGCCGCGGGTCGTCGAGGCGGCCGGCGACCTGCCGCTGCACGTGCACCTGTCGGAGCAGCACGGCGAGAACCTCGCCTGCCAGATGTTCTACGGCGCGAGCCCGACCCAGCTGCTCGACGAGGCTGGTGCCCTCGGAGCCCACTCGACGGCCGTGCACGCCACGCACCTCGAGGACCGCGACATCGACCTGCTCGGCGGCACCGGGACGGGCGCGTGCTTCTGCCCGACGACCGAGCGCGACCTCGCCGACGGCATCGGCCCGGCGCGGGCGCTCCACGACGCGGGCAGCCCGCTCTCGCTGGGCTCGGACCAGCACGTCGTCATCGACCCGTTCGAGGAACTGCGGGGTCTCGAGATGCACGAGCGGCTCGTCACGAACGAGCGTGACCGGTTCTCGGCCAACGACCTGCTCCTTGCGGCCTCCTTCAACGGCTACCGCTCCCTCGGCTGGTCCGACGGCGGCCACCTGAGCAAGGGGGCGCTCGCCGACTTCGTCACGGTGCGCACCGACACGGTCAACACCGCGGGCGCCGCGCACGACCAGATCATCTACGCGTGCGTCGCGTCCGACGTGTCGACCGTCGTCGTCGGTGGCGACGTCGTCGTCAGCGACGGCCACCACCGGATGGGCGACGTCGGCCGGATGCTCGTCGGCGCCATCGACCGCGTCGCGGGAGGGGTCGTCGGAGGGGTGCACGCGTGAGCCTGCTCCTCACGGGCATCGCGGAGCTGACGACGAACGACCCGGCCCGCGGTGACGGCCACTCCGACCGCGGAGACGCCCTCCTCGGCGTCGTCCGTGACGCGGCCATCGTCGTCTCGGCCGACGGCCTGGTCGAGTGGGTCGGACCGGCCGACGAGGCCCCCGACGCCGACACCCGCCGCGACCTCGGCGGCCGCGCGGTCATCCCCGGCTTCGTCGACTCGCACACGCACCTCGTCTTCGCCGGTGACCGCTCGGCGGAGTTCGCGGCGCGCATGACCGGCACGCCCTACGACGGTGGCGGCATCGCCGTCTCGGTCGCCGCCACCCGGGCCGCGAGCGACGACGAGCTGCGAGCCCTCGTCGCGGCCCGGGTCGCCGAGATGCGCGCCCAGGGCACGACGACCGTCGAGATCAAGAGCGGCTACGGCCTGACCCTCGACGACGAGCTGCGCAGCCTCCGCATCGCCCGTGAGGTCACCCCGCACACGACCTTCCTCGGCGCGCACGTCGTGCCACCCGAGTACGCGTCGGACCGAGCGGCCTACGTCGACCTCGTCACGGGCCCGATGCTCGACGCGGTCACCGCGGACGGGTCGACGAGTCTCGCGGAGAGCATCGACGTCTTCTGCGAGCCGCACTCGGCCCACGCCTTCGACGGCGACGAGGCGCGCACGATCCTCGAGGCGGGCCGCGCGGCCGGACTCGCCCTCCGCGTCCACGGCAACCAGCTCGGCCCCGGCCCGGGCGTCCGCCTGGCCTGCGAGCTCGGCGCGCGCAGCGTCGACCACTGCACGTTCCTCGACGACGCCGACGTCGAGGCGCTGGCCGCCGCCCGGGGCACGACCGTCGCGACCCTGCTGCCGGGCGTCGAGTTCTCGACGCGCTGGCCCTACCCAAACGGGCGGGCCCTCATCGACGCCGGTGTGGACGTGGCGCTCGCCTCCGACTGCAACCCCGGCACGTGCTACTCGTCGTCGATCCCCTTCGCCATCGCCCTCGCGGTGCGCGAGATGGGGATGACGCCCGCCGAGGCGCTGTACGCCGCGACGGCCGTCTCGGCGCGATCGCTCGGCCTCGACCGTCGGATCGCCCCGGGGCAGCCGGCCGAGGTGGCCGTCATCGACGCGCCGAGCCACCTGCACCTGGCCTACCGGGCCGGGGTGCCGATCGTGCGAGCGCTCGACCTCTAGGAGCCGGCGGCGTCGTCGGCGGGGTGCTCGCAGCGCAGCACCGAACCGGGCCCGGGATGGATGATCCCGGTGTGCCCGTCGGACCACTCGACGACGTAGGGCGGGCCGCCGCCCTCACCCTTCACCTCCAGGATGGTCCCTTCGCGCGTGCTCTGACCGACGTGCTCCGCGGCCATCGTGATGCGGTCACCGACCCGTGCCTCCATGGCACTCCTCCTCGCGCTGGGTGTCCTCCAAGGACACCACCTCTTCGCCCCGGCGGGAAGGACTTCGCGGGCCGAGTGACCGACGAGACCTCAGTCGAGCAGGACGCGCTCGCCGAGGCGCGGCACCGAGACAGCACAGTCGAACCGCTCGCGTATGCCGTCAGCCAGCGCCCGCGCGGCCGCGGGCTCCCCGTGGACGACGTGGACGCTCTCCGGAGGGTGTGGCATCTCGCCGATCCAGGTGAGCAGCTCGTCGGCGTCCGCGTGCACCGAGAAGTCGTCGAGGGTGACGACCTCGGCTCGGACCGGCACGTAGCGCCCGGCCATCTTCAGCTCGCGCGCCCCCTCTTGCAGGTCGCGGCCTCGGGTGCCGATGGCCTGGTAGCCGGTGAGCAGCACGGTGTTGCGCGACTGGGGCAGCAGGTGGCGCAGGTGGTGCACGACGCGTCCGCCGGTCGCCATGCCGGAGGCCGACACGATGATGCAGGGGGTGCCCGGGGTGTTGAGCCGGATCGACTCCTCGGCGCTGTGCGCGGTCCGCAGACCGGACAGGCGGCGCAGCCGGTCGAGGGCGCCCGGTCGCACCTCCGCTGCGTGGGTCGGGTCGCGGTAGATGTCGAGGGCCGCGAGGGCCATCGGGCTGTCGACCCACACCGGCACGTCGGGAATCGCACCACTCGCGACGAGGTCGGCGATGGCGAGCAGGACGATCTCGGTGCGGTCGACGGCGAAGGCCGGCACGACGACACTTCCGCCTCTCCTGATCGTGCGCCGGATCGCGTCGGCCATGACGTGGTGCTCGGGGTCGACCTCGGGGTGTGCGCGGTCGCCGTACGTCGACTCGACGACGACGGTGCGGGCAGCCGGCGGTCGGGCCCGGGGCAGCAGCACCGGGTGGTCCGGCCGCCCGAGGTCACCGGAGAAGAGGACGCTCGCCCCGTCGACCTCGACGAGCACGCTCGAGCTGCCGAGGATGTGGCCGGCGGGCACGAAGGTCACGGTCGCCCCGTTCGAGCCGCCCACGCGTACTGCTGCGTCGTCGCCGACGGGGCGCAGTGCCGCGACGGCCACGTCGGCGTCGTCGACGGTGTAGAGCGGCAGCGGCGGGTCGTGCCGCGACCAGCCTCCCCGTCGGGCGCCCTCGGCCTCCTCCTCCTGCAGGTGCGCGCTGTCGCGCAGGATGACGGCCGCGAGCGCCGCGGTCCCGGACGTCGCGTGCACCGGCCCATCGAAGCCGCCCCGGACGAGCGCCGGCAGGTAGCCGCAGTGGTCGAGGTGGGCGTGGGTCAGGGCCACGGCGTCGACCGAGGCCGGGTCGACGGGAGGCGGCTCCCAGTTGAGCGACCGCCAGCGCCGCTCGCCCTGGTAGAGGCCGCAGTCGACCATGAGTCTCGCGCCCTGACCCTCGACGAGGAACTTGCTGCCGGTGACGGTCCCGGCCGCGCCGAGGAACGTCAGTGCCGGCGCCGGTCCGTGCCGCTCGGGTCTCCCGTGACTGCCCATGGCCCCTCCTCGGGTCCACCTCCATCGTCCTCCCGGCCCGGAGCCGACGACCCGGGTTCGGGGCGTGACGATGGAGACACCGAGCCGTCCGTGCGCGCGTTTCGGTGCCGGCATCTGCGACCACGGTCTGACGACCCGACCCCGTCGTCCTCGTAGGCTTCGGGACGTGAGCGAGGGGAGCGTCTACGACTGGCTGCAGCGCCGGCCGCTGCTCCTCGACGTCCCGCTCGCGGTCTTCCTCGCGCTCCTCGGGCTCGTCGTGCTCGGCGAGGGTCAGGGCATCGGCTGGGCGGTCGTGGGCCTCGCCGACCTCGCCCTCATCTGGAGGCGTTCGCACCCGGCCACGGCGTTCGCGGTCGTCAGCATCGCGCTCGCGATCCGGGTCGTCCCGACGAGCAGCCTGCTGCCCGGCGACATCGCCTTCCTCGTCGCGCTCTACTCGCTCGCCGCCTACGACCGTCGCCGCGCCGTGCGCCTCGCCGGTCTCGGCGTCGCGGCGCTCGGGTCGGCCATCGCCGGTGCACGGTTCACCGCCGTCAGCGGCCGCGTGCCCGGTCCCGGCGAGTTCATCTTCACCTTCGTCGCGTGCGCCGCGGCCTCCCTCGCGGCGTGGGCGCTCGGCGACCTCAAGCGCGCTCGCCTCCAGCGCCTCGCCGACCTCCAGGACCGCGCCGAGCGGGTCGAGCGCGAGCGCGAGCAGGCCCTCCGGCTGGCCGCCCAGCAGGAGCGCGCGGCCATCGCCCGCGAGATGCACGACGTCGTGGCTCACGCGCTGTCGGTCATCGTCGTGCAGGCCGACGGCGCCGCGTATGCCGCCGAGCGCAGTCCCGAGGGCGCGCTCGCCCGGTCGGTGGGCGCGCTCGAGACCATCGGGTCGACGGCCCGGGACGCCCTCACCGAGACCCGCCGTCTCGTGGGCGTGCTGCGCGACCCGGAGTCGGGCGTCGAGCTCGCACCGACGGGTGGGGTCGCCCAGCTCGACGACCTCGTCGCAGGAGTCCGCGCGGCCGGGGTCCCGGTGACGCTGACGGTCCGCGGCACCGAGCGCGCCCGGCCCGTGGGGCTCGACCTCGCGGCATACCGCGTCGTCCAGGAGGCGCTGACCAACGTCATCAAGCACGCCGGTCCGGCCGCGGGCGCCGTCGTCGACATCGAGCAGACCGACGAGGTGCTGCGGATCTCGGTGTGCGACGACGGGGTCGGTGCGCGCAGCGTCGACGACGGGCGCGGCCACGGGTTGCCGGGCATGCGCGAGCGGGTCGCCGTGCACGGTGGCACGCTGACGGCCGGGCCGCGTGCAGGAGGCGGCTTCGAGGTGCTCGCGACGATGCCGACGGAGGGGCAGCGATGACCGACCGGCCGACCCGGGTCATGATCGTCGACGACCAGGCCCTCGTGCGGGCGGGCTTCCGCATGGTCCTCGACGCCGAGCCCGACATCGACGTCGTCGCGGAGTGCGCCGACGGGCTGGCCGCCCTCGACGCGCTGCCCGGCCGCGACGTCGACGTCGTGCTCATGGACATCAGGATGCCGCGGCTCGACGGCATCGAGGCGACGCGCCGGGTCGTCGAGCGCGGCGACACCCCCAAGGTGCTCGTCCTGACGACCTTCGACCTCGACGAGTACGTCTACGCGGCCCTGCGGGCGGGGGCGGCCGGCTTCCTGCTCAAGGACGCCGGCCCGTCGGAGCTGCTCTCGGCGATCCGGGCCGTCCACACCGGCGACGCCGTCGTCGCCCCGGGCCCGACCCGGCGGCTGCTCGACCGCTTCCTGCCGGTCCTCGCGAGCCCGGCACAGCCGTCCGGCCTCGAGCGGCTCGACGTGCTGACCGAGCGAGAGCGCGAGGTGCTAGAGGCGGTCGGCAAGGGCCTGAACAACACCGAGATCGCCGCGACCTTCTTCGTCGCCGAGGCGACCGTCAAGACCCACGTCGGGCGCATCCTCGCCAAGCTGGGACTGCGCGACCGGGTGCAGATGGTCGTGCTGGCGTACGAGACGGGGCTCGTCCGCGTCGGCGACGCCTGAGGGACGTCGCCTCGGGGGTCAGCGGCCGCCGGTGGCCTTGTCGATGGCCTTCTTCGTGGCGCGCTCGGCCTTGGCCTTGCCCTTGGCGACCTTCTTCGAGGCCTTCTTGTCGGTGGGCGACACCTTCTCGTCCTCGAGAGCCTTGGGCAGGTGACCGGTCGAGCGGCGGTAGTAGCTCGCGGCACCGCGCTCGACGGCGACCCGAGCCGTGGCCACGGCCATCGACGAGAGCGCTGTGAAGAGGATGACGTCGCGGGTGCGCTCGCGCTCGAAGTCACCCTTGACGGGCACGTTGCGGCCGGTCGCGAGCTTCCAGCCCTTCTGCGTCGCGTCCGTCGCGATCTTCGTGGCGAGGATCGTCGAGCCGACGCTGAGGATCTTCCACACCGGCCCGCCGAGCGGCGTGCGGGGTGTGGCGGCGTCCTCGGCCTTGGCCTTCGCCCTGCCGAGCGCCTTGGTGGCCTTCTTCGAGTCCTTGGATCCCATGCCGTGACTGTACCCACGTGCTGCGGAGTAGAGTCACCCCGACAACTGAAGAGCACCACCCACCCATCACGACAGGGGAGCGCGTCACGCGCTGAGAGTGCGGCAGCCCGAAGGGCCGAGCCGCAGACCCTCGAACCTGCTCCGGTTAGCACCGGCGAAGGAAGTCGGTATTTCTCAGGCCACCGCACGGCACACGTCATCGACGCGTGCCGTCCGGCTGGCTTCCCCCAGGTATCCACACGTATCCACTGGAACCCGGGAGACACACCATGTCCACGACCATCACCGCGAGCGGTCCCCTGACCCGCTGGCGCACCATCGACCTGCTCACCTGCGCCTTCCTCGGCGTCGCCTTCGGCGTCGCGTACTGGGCCTGGGGGCTCGTCTACGCCGTCCCGTCGAACGCCGTGTCGGCGGCCTTCCCGCCCCTCGGCGCCCTCTTCAACTGGCCCTGGCTCGTCGCCGGCATCGTCGGCATGCTCATCATCCGGCGCCCCGGCGCGGCCGTCTTCACCGAGCTCCTCGCGGCCGTCGTGTCGGCGCTCATCGGCACGCAGTGGGGCCTGACCACGCTCGTGTCGGGCCTCGTGCAGGGCCTCGGCGTCGAGCTCGGCTTCGCCGTCTTCGCGTATGCCGTCTACAGCTGGGCGCCGCTGCTGCTCGGTGGCTTCCTCGGCGGCGCGTTCGAGGCCGTCTACGAGTGGTACTCCTACTGGACCGACTGGGGCTGGGGCTACAAGCTCTCCTACCTGCTCCTGCTCGGTGCGTCCGTCGCCGTCCTCGGCTCGCTCCTCGCCGTCGGCCTGACGCGCCTCCTCGCGGCCGCGGGTGCGCTCAACCCGTTCCCGCCGGGCCAGGAGGTCCGGGAGCAGCGGGCCGTCTGACCCGTCGGGGATGGAGGCGCCGGTGGCACGAGAAGCCGAACACCTCGACGCGCGGTCGCCGTCGGTGTCCTCGGGCGTCGGCGTGCGCGTGGAGGACCTGACGTGGAGACCCTTCGGGCGCTCCCGACCGGTCCTCGACGGCCTCGACCTCACCCTCGAGCCCGGCGAGCGCGTGCTGCTCGCCGGGCCGAGCGGGTCGGGCAAGTCGACCCTGCTCCGGGGCGTCGCCGGGCTGCTGCTCACCGCGGACGCCGGCGAGCTCTCGGGCACGGTCACCGTGGGCGGCCATGCGCCACAGGAGGTTCCGGGATCGGTGGGCCTCGTCCTGCAGGACCCGGGTGCGGGCACCGTCGCCTCGAGCATCGGTCGTGACGTCGCCTTCGGCCTCGAGAACGTCGTGCTGCCGCGGGACGGGATGCCGTCCCGCGTCGCGGCGGCACTGCGCGAAGTCGGGCTGACGATGTCGCCCGAGAGTGCGCCGTCGACCCTGAGCGGGGGCGAGTCCCAGCGGCTCGCGCTCGCCGGGGCCCTCGTCATGGAGCCCTCGGTGCTCCTGCTCGACGAGCCGACGGCCATGCTCGACGCCGACACGGCTGCGGACGTGCGGGCCGTCGTGGTCGACGTCGTCGAGCGGCGCGGACTCACCTTCGTCGTCGTCGAGCACCGCCTCGACGGGTGGCTCGACCTCGTCGACCGGCTCGTCGTCCTCGACGCGACCGGCTCGGTCGTGGCCGACGGCAAGCCACACGCGGTCCTGACCGCCCACGGTGAATCGCTTGCGGCGCAGGGCATCTGGGTCCCCGGGGTGCCTGACCCCGAGCCGCTGCCCCTCGACCTCGAGCCGGCGCCGCACCCGGCAGCCGGGCGCGTGCCCCAGGGTCGCGTCGTCGCCGCGGCCTCCGACGTCCGGGTCGAGCACCGGAGCCGGCGACTGGGGGAGCGATCCCGCACGACGCTCGCCGTCGACGGCGCCGACCTCGAGGCTCGGGCCGGTCGGTCCCTGGCCCTCGTCGGCCCGAGCGGCGCCGGCAAGTCCTCGCTCATGGCCGCCCTCGGCGGGCTCGTCGAGCCGTCGCGCGGCTCCGTCGACCTCGCGCTGCCGCTCACCCCGGCCGAGACCGGCCACGGCGCCGCCGCGCGGGACCGGCTCGCGCCCCCGCACGAGTGGTCCTCGCTCGACCTCGCGCGCGTCGTCGCCTGGGTGCCGCAACGCGCGGCGACCTCGATCGTCGGCCGCACGGTGCGCGACGACGTGCTCACCACCCCGCTCGCGCTCGGGCAGGAGCCCGAGGCCGCCGGCCGGCGGGCCGACGCGCTGCTCGCGGCGCTCGGGCTCGCGCACCTCGCGCAGGCCGACCCGCGCCAGCTCTCCGGCGGCGAGCAGCGTCGCCTGGCCATGGCGTCCGCCGTCGCGCACGGTCCGGCCCTCCTCCTCGCCGACGAGCCGACGGTCGGGCAGGACCGGCTCACGTGGGCCGCCGTGTCCGGCGTGCTCGCCGCGGCCCGCGACGAGGGCGCCGCCGTCGTCGTCACGACCCACGACCCCGGCGTCATCGACGACGCCGACCGCGTCGTCCGGCTCGCCGCACCCACCCAGCCACCCCCCGACCCGGAGCCCGAGCGGCACCCGCTGCTCTCCCGGGTCGGGCCCCTGGCCCTGCTCGGGGCGGCGCTGTGCGTCCTGCCCCTGCCCGCGCTGCTCGAGACGTGGCGCCAGGGACTCGCCGTCCTCGCCGTCGAGGTCGTCCTCGGCCTCGTCGGCCTCCTCGCCCCGGGCCGGGGCCGTGCGCCGGAGGGACGCCTCCGAGGCGTCCTCGCGCGCCTCGCCCCTGCCGCGCTCGCCGTCGTCGGGGTCGCCTGGTCGGCGTGGCTCCTCGGCGGCCGGGACCTCGAGGTCGCCGCGGCGGCTGCCCTGCGCGTCCTCTGCCTGCTCGTGCCCTCCGCGTTCGTCGTCGGCTTCATCGACCCGGAGGGTCTCGGCGACCACCTCGCGCAGCGGCTCCGTCTCCCGGCCCGGCCCGTCGTCGCCGCGACGGCGGCGCTCCAGCGGCTCCAGTCCTTCGACACCCTGTGGGGCGAGCTCATGACGACCCGCCGGGTGCGCGGCATCCGGGCCGACCGCGGGGCCCTGGCCCGTGGCCGCGAGGCGGTCGTCGTCACCGGTGGGCTCCTCATCGGCGCGCTCGGGCAGGCCTCGACGCTCGCGCTCGCGATGGACGCCCGGGGCTTCGCCGAGGCCCGCCGGCGCACGTGGGCGGGTCCAGCGCCGTGGCGTCCGGCTGACACGCTGGCCGTCGGCGCCGGTCTGGTCGTGGTCGCCGCGGCCGTCGCGGCCCGGCTGACGCTGCCCTGACGACTCGCGGGGCACAATGGGCCGCGCACACCTGCCGACAGGAAGGGGCCGCACGTGCCCATGCCAGGCCGACCCCGCACAGCCACGCGGGTCATCCGCACACCCCGGGCGCATGCCGTCCCGACCGTCGCGCTGGGCCTGTCCACCTCGCTCGTGCTCGCGCTCGCGGGGTGCGGCCAGCCCGCGCCGTCGTCGCCGGACGACTCCGTGGCCCCGACGGTGAGCGTCCCCGTGCAGCCGACCATCACGGCCGAGACCCCGAGCGACGACGTGCCCGACCCGGTCGACACGACCGACCCCGGCGACGGTGGCCTCTTCGACGCGGCCTCGAGCCTCACGGGCGCGACGTGTGCGCCCTCGGGTGAGTCGTGGAGCTTCACCGGCACCCTCACCAACTCCGACACGCAGGAGCACACGTTCACCGTGGCGGTCTTCATCGTCAAGAGCTCCGACGGCTCCGACGTCGCCAGCAAGGAGGTCGACGTCACGCTCGCCGCCGGGGCGACCGCGCCGGTCTCCATCAAGGACTTCCACACCGGGCCGAGCAAGGGCGTCGAGTGCCTGAGCGGCGTCACCGTGAAGGGCCTCTGACGTGCGGCTCTACCTCGTGCGGCACGGCCAGACCCACGCCAACGTCGCCCGTCAGCTCGACACGGCCGTCCCCGGCCTCGACCTCACCGACGAGGGCCGGGCTCAGGCGCGGGCCCTCGCCGATCGCCTCGGCGGCGAGGACCTCGGCGCGATCTACACCTCGGACCTCGTGCGCACCCAGCAGACCGCGGCGCCGCTCGCCGAGATGCTCGGTCTCGAGATGGTCGTGCTGCCCGGGCTGCGCGAGATCCAGGCCGGCGACTACGAGATGTCGACCGAGTGGCAGCCCTACATCGACGCGGTCATCCGCTGGCGCGACGAGCCCGACCACACGATCCCCGGCGGCGACAGCGGTGCCGGCTTCATGGAGCGCTACGACGCGGCGATCGCGCGCATCGCCGCCGACGGCCACGAGTCCGCCCTCGCCGTGAGCCACGGGGCCGCCATGCGCGTGTGGTGCTCGGCCGCGCTCAGCCTGCCGGCCGACTTCTTCGACGGTCGCAGGCTCGACAACGCGCACGTCGTGACGATGGAGGGTGACCCCGAGGCCGGGTGGCGCCTGCTCGCGTGGGGTGACGAACCGGTCACGCATGGCTGAGGCGCGGCCTGCCCTCGCCCCCGGCCGGTGGCGCTGGGCCGGTGCCGTCGCCGGCGTCGTGCTCGCGGTCGCCTCGTGGGGCTCGGGTGCCCTGCCGCGGCTCAACACCGGGGTGCTCTGGCCGGGCGTCGCCTGGTGGACGCCGAAGGGTGGCTCACCCCTGCTCGCCACCGTCGCGGTCCTCGCGATGGGCCTGCTCGTCCTCGCCTGGTGGCGACTCCGTGACGCCGACGTGTCGGTGCGCTGGTGGTGGGTGACGATCGCCCTGTGGTTCGCGCCGCTCGTCGGCGCGATGCCGCTCTACAGCCGCGACCTCTACTCCTACGCCGCCCAGGGTCTGCTCTGGGACCAGGGCCTCAGCCCCTACGACCACGTCGTCCGTGAGCTCGACTCGCCGTGGCGCGCCTCGACGGCGCCGACCTGGCTCGACAGCCCGACACCCTACGGACCCGTCTGGCTGCTCCTCGCCCGGGCCGTCGCGTCGGTCTCGGGTGAGCTGTGGGTCGCCCTCCTGTTGCTCCGCCTGCTCGCCGTGGCCGGGGTCGTCGTCATGGCCTGGGCCGTGCCCGACGTCGCCCGCCGGATCGGCTGGTCACCGGTCCGGGCGCTCTGGCTCGGCGTCGCGGTGCCGCTCGTCGGCGCGCACTTCGTCGGAGGAGCCCACAACGACGCCCTCATGGTGGCCGCGGCGCTCGGCGGACTCGCCCTGGCGCTGCGTGGGCGGTTCGTCCTCGCCTGCGTCGTCGTCGCGCTCGGGGCCATGGTCAAGGTCACCGCCGTCATCGCGCTGCCGTTCGTCGTCATCCTCTGGGCCCGCCACGTCGCGACCGCACGTGCCCCGGGGACGGACGGCACGGCATACGCCCGCTGGGGTGACGTCGTGCGCGCGGGCGCCCTGACGGTGCTGTGCTCGGGTGTCCCCCTGGCGCTCGGGGGCGTCGTGACCGGGCTCGGGTTCTCGTGGCTCAACCCGACGGGGACCCCGGGCAAGAACGAGCAGTGGACCTCCCTGCCGACCTCGATCGGTATCGCCGTCGGTGCCGTGGGGCACCTGCTCGGCCACGACGCGTGGCGCGACACGGGCATCGCGGTCGCGCGGGCCGTGGGACTCGTCGTGCTGGCCCTGCTCCTCGCGCTCGTCTGGCTCGCGGCGCTCAAGCCCGCGGACACCCGCGGCCTGGCTGCGGAGGATGCAGCGGCCGAGCCGCTCCTGCGACCGGTGCGCGGCATCGCCTGGGCCATGCTCGCCGTCGTCGTGCTCGCCCCGGTCTTCCTCGGCTGGTACTACCTCTGGGCACTCCCGTTCTTCGCGGTGTCGCTCGGAGTCCTCTGGCAGGAGCGGCTCGAACGGCCCCTCGCCGTCGTCGCCTCGGTCGTCTGCTTCGCGACGCTCCCCGAGGGCTACAGCCTCGGCCTCACGACGACGGCCGTCGGCGTCCCGGTCGCGCTCGTCGTCCTCGTGCTGCTGCTGCGGCGCGGCCTGCGCACCGCCCGCCGCACCGACTGGCGCCACCTGCTCGACCTCGACCGGCCCCTCGTCCGACGCTGAGGCCGCCGGGTCACGGATCGGCGACAGTTGCCGGGGTCCCTGACGGCACCGGGCCCGGTGCCGGACACTGTCCCGGTGAGTGACTCCGGCTTCGTCGACGAGGCCCCCATCGGCGCCCCTGACGGCGCCCCTGACGGCGCTGACCCGGCGCGGGCCGCACGGAGGCGACGGCGTCCGGGCCCGGCGGCCATCGTCCTCGGCGTGCTCCTCGTCGGCCTCGTCGCCTTCGGTGGCTGGGCCTGGTCGAGCCGCGTCCACGCCGACGACGTCACCGCCTACGAGTCGCTCGCGCGCGAGGTCGACGTGCTCGACCGCTCCATCGTTCCGCTCGGGCACAGCGAGCTGCCGCCGTGCCGCGAGGGCGTCGACGGGCGCATCACCCGCACCTACCCGCCCTCGACCGGGCCGCAGGCCGCCGAGCTCGTCGGCTACCTCGAGCAGTCGGGCTGGACCATCCGGCCGGCCGCCCCGCCGACGTTCGCCCACCTGACGCGCAGCGCGTCGGGGCACACGCTGACCATCGACGTGGTCGCGGCGACCGAGTCCTCGCTCGTCGAGTCGCTCACGGCGACGAGCCCGGCCGGTGGCTTCGGCTGCCTCCTGCGCTGACCGCCAGACCGCCGCCCCACTCGAGTGAGCGCCCCGCCCCACTCGAGTGAGCGCTCAGTCACACTCGAGTGGCCGCGTCGTCACACGCCCCCCACGACGGACCGTGACCGATGCGTGATCCACCGCACGGGTCACATGGTGGGAATGACGCGGTCGACGGCATACGGCGGTGGGACGCTGGTCCACATGCGCGCGGTGACCCAGAGCAAGAAGCTGCAGAACGTCTGTTACGAGATCCGTGGTCCCGTGCTGGCCGAGGCCAAGCGGCTCGAGGACGAGGGGCACCGCATCCTCAAGCTCAACATCGGCAACCCGGCACCGTTCGGCTTCGAGGCGCCGGAGGACATCCTCGTCGACGTGATCCAGGAGCTGCCGACGGCGCAGGGCTACAGCGACAGCAAGGGCATCCTCTCGGCCCGGCGCGCCGTCAAGCAGCACTACGAGGTCCGCGACTTCCCGCCGGTCGGCGTCGAGGACATCTACCTCGGCAACGGGGTCAGCGAGCTCATCGTCATGGCGATGCAGGGCCTGCTCGACAACGGCGACGAGGTGCTGATCCCGGCCCCCGACTACCCGCTGTGGACCGCGGCCGCGAGCCTCGCCGGCGGCAACGCCGTCCACTACGTCTGCGACGAGCAGGCCGGGTGGGCGCCCGACCTCGACGACATCCGCAGCAAGATCACCGACCGCACGCGCGCGATCGTCGTCATCAACCCCAACAACCCGACGGGCGCCGTCTACCCGCGCGAGGTCCTCGAGGCCATCGCGCAGCTCGCCCGCGAGCACGAGCTGATCATCATGGCGGACGAGATCTACGACAAGATCCTCTACGACGGCGCGACGCACACCTCGATCGCGGCCCTCGCGCCCGACCTGCTCTGCCTGACCTTCAACGGCCTCTCCAAGGCCTACCGCGTCGCCGGATTCCGGTCGGGCTGGCTCGTCATCACCGGGCCCAAGGAGCACGCGCGCAACTACCTCGAGGGCCTCGACATCCTCGCCAACATGCGCCTGTGCGCCAACGTCCCGGCGCAGCACGCGATCCAGGTGGCGCTCGGCGGCTACCAGTCGATCAACGAGCTGATCCTGCCCGGCGGCCGCCTGCTCGAGCAGCGCAACGTCGCCTGGGAGATGCTCAACGAGATCCCGGGCGTGTCGGTGACCAAGCCCGAGGGGGCGCTCTACCTCTTCCCGCGGCTCGACCCCAAGGTCCACGACATCCGCGACGACGAGCGCTTCGCCCTCGACCTGCTGCGCGACCAGAAGATGCTCATCGTGCACGGCACCGGCTTCAACTGGGCGACGCCCGACCACTTCCGGCTCGTCTTCCTGCCGCGCGTCGAGGACCTCGAGGACGCCGTCGGACGCCTCGAGAAGTTCCTCTCGACGTACTCCCAGTAGGCGGGTCGGGTCAGCGGGAGGTGGCCCACCACTTGAGGAGCAGGGCGAGCACGACGCCCCACACGACGGTGAGCAGCAGGCTGATGCCGGCGGCCAGCAGCGCGGGTCGGCGTCCGCCCGGCTCGCGGCGCACGAGGCTGATCCCGGCGAGCGCCAGGCCGAGCAGCTGTGGCAGGAAGACGAACCCGAACACGACGGCCGACAGCGACGCGACGACCGCACCCCGGGCGATCGGCGCCTCGGCGGCCAGCCGCGCGGACGCGGCGTCGCGGGGACGATCGGGCTCGCTCACGCGTTCAGGGTAACGATGAACTCGAAGACACCGGCGCACGCTCCGCGGCCGTATGCCGTCCGCTCGGCACTGCGCGGGACGCTCGCTGCCGGGGCCGGCGTCGTGGTCGTCCTGTCCCTCGCCGCCTGTGGCGGGTCGGACCCGACGCTCGGCGACCTGCCGGCGGGGGTCGCAGACGCTCGGCCGAGCATCTCGGCGGAGGAGGCGCAGTTCGTCCTCGCCGCGCAGAAGCTCGGGGCGTCGGTGACGGGCGCCACCGTCGACGACGACATCGAGACCGGGACGACGACGTGCTGGGCCCTGAAGAACGGCGGCGTCGAGCTGGCCCAGATCGCGGTCGACGACGGCGACAAGCCGCTCGGCAACACCGGGGACGCGCTGCGCACGAAGCAGCTGATGGCCGCCGGCGTGCAGGCGTTCTGCCCCGACTACGACGACCAGGTCTCCGAGCTGAAGCTGCCCTGAGAGCGGGCCGCGAGGCCGTCCTCGGGTCGGGCTCAGGTCGGCCCGGATCGTCAGATCCAGCCGGGCGGGGCCGGCACGACGATGCCGACGATGCCGGGCAGGCTCCCGGCCCGACCCAGGTCGACGACCGGCCCCGACGTGGACCGCGCCGCGATCTCCCGGCACTCGATGCCGATGCACCAGCGTGGCACGCGGCCGTCCTGCTCGAGACGGACGGCCATGAAGAGGGTGCTCGCCATGAGCCGGCCCGAGCGGGTGTCCTTGAGCGCGGGGTCCTGGTAGACGACGACGGTCGGCGGGGCGGTCCCGGTCGGGTGCGCCGTTGCGGCCTCGGCCATCGCGGCATACTGCCGGCGCGTGTCCTGGTGCCTGCCGATGTCGGCGCGCCACGCCAGGACCCCGCACACGGCGAGCACCGCGAGCAGGGCCGTCGCGACGCGTGCGGTCGGCGGTGTCCCGGGCTGCGTCGTGGGCGCTGGTCCGACGTGCGCAACGGGGCGCGCACTCCGGTCGACGAGGAGCAGCGCGACGGCCAGCACCGCTGCGAACCACGTCCACAGCTGGCCGCGGGCCTCGGTGACGAGGCCGCTCGCGAGGGTCTGCGCGGCGTCGACGCCGCACGCGACGGCGAGGGCGAGAAGGAGACGCTGCAGCCGGGGGCGGACGACCGGGTCCCCCCAGCCGAGGGCGACGGCGACGACGGCGACGAGTGCGACCCACCAGTGCGCAGCCCAGAGCGAGCCCGCGGCCGACAGCCACCGACCGGCGTTGACGCCGAGGGCATCGAGCGAGGTCAACGGGTTGGCCTGACGCCAGGCGGCGACCTCGATGCCGAAGTGCCCGTTGACGACCCAGTTGAGCGCGTAGGCCACCGCGACACCAGCGGCGAACCCGGCGGCCCAGCCGGCGACGACGAGAAGCACCTTGCGCCACGGGGCGTCCCGTAGCGACACGACGGCGAGGACGAGCAGCGCGAGGGCGATCGGCGGATAGGTGAGCACGGAGGCGATGCCGCTCAGGACGAGCCAGGCCGCGAGCCACCGCCCCGAGCGAGCGGCTCGGGGCAGGAGCCAGACCGCCCCGGCGGCCACGAGGGCCGAGGGCGTCAACGCCCCGGGCCAGTAGAGCAGCTGGACCCAGACCGGCGAGGCGAAGAGCGCCACGCCGAGGAGAGCGTCGCCGGCGGGTCGCGGGCGCACCCCGGTCCGGTGGAGCAGCCGCCAGATGCCCGCCACGAGCAGCGCGTAGGCGGCGGCATACGTCAGCGCGGCGGTCGTGACGGTGCCGTGCTGCCCGACGAGCCACCACCAGCCGGAGTTGAGCCAGCGCCCCTCGCTCACGTTGTAGTACGACGGGGGGACCGCTCCCGGAGAGCCCTCGGGCAGCAGGAACGCCCAGTCGTCCTGGCGGATGAAGGGAGTGACCGCCTGAGCGACCCCCTCGGTTTCGAGGAACGCGGCGGCGATGACGGCGACGACGCGCAGGCGCACGCCGAGCCGCGGCGTGGCGCCCGGCAGGCGCACACCTCGGCCTTCGGAGGCGGGGGCGATGGTCTCGGTCGACATGGTGGTGGCGCTCACGGGGGTCGGGACGACACGGACCTGCCGTCGGTGTCGGTGATCCATAGGTACCCAAAGAGTGCCTCCCCCGCATCCGGTGCCCGCCTCGCAGACGCTCGCAGGGGCGGGCCCGGACCGCGCGTCCCGGAATACGGCGGCCCGGCCGGCCCGTTGGCACCCACGTGAGTCCTGCCCCGAGAGCCCAGCTGAACATCCTCGATCTCGTCCCCGTCCTCGACGGTGGCACGGCCGGTGAGGCCATCGCCTCGACGGTCGACATCGCGAGGCACGCCGAGAAGTGGGGCTACCAGCGCTACTGGATGGCCGAGCACCACAACATGCGCGGGGTCGCGTCGAGCTCGACAGCCGTGCTCATCGGCCACGTCGCCGACCAGACCGAGACGATCCGCGTCGGCGCCGGCGGCATCATGCTGCCGAACCACGCGCCGTACGTCGTCGCCGAGCAGTTCGGCACGCTCGCCACGATCCACCCGGGCCGCATCGACCTCGGGCTCGGCCGCGCCCCGGGCACCGACCCCTTCACGACCCGCGCGCTACGGCGCAACGAGGCCGCTGCGATGAACTTCGCCGGCGAGGTCGAGGAGCTCATCGGCTACCTCGGCGACCCGGACCCCGACGCCAAGGTCCGCGCCATCCCCGGTGAAGGCACCCGCGTGCCGATCTGGATCCTCGGGTCGAGCCACGGCGGCGCCCAGGTGGCCGCAGCCCTCGGCCTGCCCTACTCCTTCGCCTCGCACTTCGCGCCGGCCGCGCTGATGAGCGCGCTCGAGGTCTACCGCTCCCGCTTCACGCCGTCGACAGAGCCAGGCGGCCTCGATGCCCCCCGCTCGATGGCCGGCGTCAACGTCATGGTCGCTGACACGACGGCTGAGGCCGAGCGGCTCTTCACGAGCGTCCTCCAGCGCTTCCACGGCATCGTCACCGGCCGACGGGCCGGGCTGCCCGAGCCGGAGGGGGACATCGCGAGCCTCATGGCGCAGTGGTCTCCGGCCGAGCGCCAGGCCGTGAGCGAGATGACCCGGGTCTCGCTCGTCGGCACGCCCGACGAGGTGCGCGACGGTCTCGCCGGCTTCGTCGAGGCCACGGGCGTCGACGAGGTCATCGTCACGTGCGGCGCCCACGACCACGAGGCACGGCTGCGCTCCTACGAGCTGCTCGCCGACGCCTGGCTCTGAGCGCCGGACGCGACGAGCCGCCACCCCCGACGTCTGAGAGGCTTGCACCATGACCGAGAGCACGGCCGAGAGCACGACCGCGAGAGACCCGAAGGACCTGCGCCGCGTCACCCTGACCCGCGACAGCGTCGGCCACTACACGGCCCGCAACGACCGCGGCGGCTCGATCACGTTGAGCTCCGGCACCGAGGAGCTCTCGCCGGTTGAGCTGCTCCTCGCCGGCATCGCCGGCTGCACCGCGGTCGACGTCGACACCGTGACGACGCGACGCGCCGAGCCCGAGCAGTTCGAGATCGAGGTGACGGCCGACAAGGTCAAGGACGAGCACGGCAACCACCTCCAGGACATCGAGGTGCGCTTCCGGGTGCGCTTCCCCGAGGGTGACGGCGGCGACGCGGCGCGCGAGATGCTGCCCAAGCTCGTCAAGCGCTCGCACGACGAGTGGTGCACCGTGAGCCGCACCGTCGAGCTCGGGCAGCAGGTCACGACCACCGTCGAGTGACCGAGACCCGCCGTCCCCGAGGGGCGTATGCCGTCAGGCGTGGTGGGCGGCGTCGAGCCACTCGATGGGGTCGCCCCACCCGAGCCGGCTGACCCCGTGCTTGTCGAGCGCGCGCACCGCGAGGGTGCGCCGGTGCGCCGCGAACGTCAGGACGTGCGCGACCATCGCGCCGTAGGAGCAGACGTAGGGCGGGTCGCACGACGCGTCGACGAAGACGTCGTCGAGCCGACCTTCGTCGATCGCGTCGCGCACGTGGCCGAGGAAGACGGGTGCGGCGTCGGCGAGACGGCGGCGCGCCGACGTCAGCGACTCGTGCTCCTCGACGGAGAAGTCGTAGTCGCGGCTCGCCATCGTCGCGTTCCACATCGCCATCTGGCCGACGAGCCGGCTGATGATGCGACGCAGGGTCGACGGGTCGGGATCGTCGTCGACGTTGATGACGATCGGCTCGTCGAGCTGTTCGTCGGCGAGCTGGCCGGCGCACTCGATGAGCTGGCCGGTCAGCCAGATGTGGTGCTCGACCATCCTCTGCACGAGGTCCATGGCAGTGACCTTTCGCTGGGCCGGGAGGCGTATGCCGCCGGGCGGGTGGAAGTGGATGTCGTTGGCCGCCTCGAGACGGATCGTCCCCGGACGTCCGCGCCACGCGCTCGGCGTCGTGCCGTAGGCGCGACGGAACGCCCGGGTGAACGCCTCGTGCGAGCCGTAGCCCGCCTCGACGGCGACGTCGAGGACGGAGAGGCGGCTCGCCGCGAGGCGGTAGGCGGAACGCTCGAGCAGCACCCTGCGGCGCAGGGAGCTCGGCGCCTCGCCTGCGCCCGCACTGACGATGCGGTCGAGGTGGAACCGTGACAGGTGCAGCCGGCCCGCGATCTGCTCGCCGGTCAGGTCGGGCTCGTCGAGGGTGTCGACGAGCACGTCCAGCCAGGCGCTGAAGGTGTCACGGGAGCCGGTCACGTCACGATCCTGCGCGACCCGGCCCCACGCGTACTTGATCGGGTTTGCTCTGTCGGCAAGGCCGCCCGCTCAGGGGTAGACGACGACCTTGTCACCGATGCGCACCGCGAAGAAGAGCGCCTTGACCTGCGCGTGGTCGGCGATGTTGACGCAGCCGTGGCTCGCGCTGGCGTAGCCGAGCCGCGCGAAGTTCGACGAGTAGTGCACGGCCTGGCCGCCGGAGAAGAACATCGAGTAGGGCATCGGCGTGAAGTAGAGGTTGGAGATGACGTACTCGTACTTCCGGGAGACGCTGAAGGTGCCCTCGCGCGTCTCCTTGCCGGGACGACCGAAGCGCGCCCACATGGCCGTGAGCGGCTTGCCGTTCACGACCCACGTCAGGGTGCGGGTCGACTTGTCGACGCACATGACCCGGCCCGTGCGGCAGCGCTTGTCGAGCGAGGAGAGCGTCGGCACGAGCGGGCGCAGGCCCGCGTAGTAGCGGTGCTGGTCGAAGCTGCCGGGCGTGTAGGTCAGGGCCCGCAGGCGCGCCCACGTGCGGCTGTCGACGACACCCGACTGCGGCACGTCGTAGGCGCGCTGGAAGGCGAGCACCTTCTGGCCGAGCGTCCAGCCGTAGGTGCCGGAGAACGCATACGGCCACAGGCCCTTGGCGCCGAGGCGTCGCTGGAGCTCGCGGACGTTGGCGGCGGCCGTCGTGCGGCCGAGCACGACCGGGGACGTCGACATCGAGACGAGCCGGCTCCACGTGCGCTGGTCGAGCACCCCGGACTGGGGGAGGTTCTGGTCGCGCTGGAAGGTGAGCACCCTCTGGCCGAGGGTCCAGCCGTAGTAGCCGGACACGGCGTAGGACCAGTAGGACGCCTTGACGGCACGCAGGCGCGACTGGAGGTCCTTGACGGCGTAGCCGGACGAGCCCTCCTTGAGACGGGTCGTGGTCGCGGTGAGGGCGACGAGTCGGCTCCAGGTGCGCTGGTCGACGACGCCGGTGCGAGGGAGTGACTGGTCGATCTGGAAGGCGAGGACCTTCTGGCCGAGCGTCCAGCCGTAGTAGCCGGAGACGGCATACGTCCAGTACGACGCCTTGACGAGGCGCAGGCGCACCTGGAGGTCCTTGACCTTCCAGCCGGAGCTGCCGGCAGCGATGACGACGGGGCTCGGTGCGGGCGGCGGCGGGGTCGTCGTCGTGGGGCTCGACGTCGTCGTGGTCGACGTCGTGGTGGACGGCGTCGTCGTGGTCGTCGTCGTGCTGCTGGAGGTCGTGGTCGTCGTGGCGTCGGCGACGGTGCTTCCCCCGGTCGATCCCGTCGAGCCCGTGGACGTCGAGGCGCCGGGCGGTGTCGGCGTGCCGGTCAGGTCGTCGGCGCGGGCGGCCGGAGCCGTCACGGCGAGTGCGAAGACCGCGAGCGTGGCAGCGACGCTGCCCACGGTGCGATTCCTGTCCATGCGGATGGTCCTCATGGTGTCCCCTGGTGTCCTGACCGCGCGACGGCGGGTGTGAGTCGGCGCGATCGCGCCCTTCATTGTGGCAGGCCAACCGGGCTTTGGCGCGGCGTGCCGACACCTCCCCAGACGCGTCGGCGCGCCGAAAGGTTGTCGCGGTCCGGCGACCGGTCGGGAGGGGAGGGGGTCAGGCTCCCGGGAGGCGGCGGACCGTGAGGATCTGCTCGGCGCGACCGACGGGGCCGCGCTCGTCGTGCAACGTCGTCGAGGTCAGCCCGAGACCTGTCGGGCCCATCGTCACCCGGGTGTCGAAACCGACCCACCCGCGGACCGGCTCGCGGAACAGGTGCACGCTGAGGTCGACGTTGGGGAACATCCACTCCCGCGGCGAGACGCGCACGGCTATGCCGTTGGCGGTGTCGGCGAGGCGCACGAGATCGGCTGTGGGAGAGCAGGTCTCGCCGTCGACGAGGGGGTTGAGGGCGCGGATCCAGGCCCGGGTCCGGCCCGGGCGACGCTCGGCGTCGACCCGGAACTCGAGCCCCTCGATGTAGCCGCCCTCCCAGGTGTCGGCCCCCTCCCAGGGGCGCATCTCGTCGGGCCGGGGGATCGGCTCGAGCTCCACGCCGGCCACGGGCTCGGAGTCGTGGGCGGCGAGCCTCCACGCGTGGGCGCGCACGACGGGGCGGTCGTCGACGAGCATCGTCGCCTCGACGAGCTCGATGGTGCGACCGGGGCGCGTCGTGCGCACCTCGACCCGGCTCGGTCGCGCCGGGATCATGCCGAGGATGTCGAAGGAGATGCGCGCCAGCTGCATCCCCTCGCGTGGCTCGTGGAGGTCGATCTCGTGGGCGAGGATGCCGCTGACTGGAGCCATGTGCTGCTCGTCGTCGCGCCAGGCGCCCTGCACGTGCACGGTCGGGGCGTAGCGGCCATGGTCCAGCCGGCGGTAGAAGGCCGGGGTGTCGCGGTCGAGCTCGAAGCCGGTGCTGTCGCGGGTCTCGCTGGTCACCCGCCCACCCTAGGTGTCGGTGCGTGCCGCTCAGACCGCGCCGTCGGAGAGGCCGAGCCCGAGGTCGACCATGCGGACGAGGCGCGGCGCGAGCTCGTCGACGGCGCCGGGCGGCAGGTCGCGCAGCGGGCCCTCGAGGGCGAGCATCGCCATGCCGTGGACGGCCGACCACGCGAGCAGCTCGGCACCGGGACGCTCGTCGTCGGACATGACGCCGGCGTCGACCATGGCGTCGAGGGAGTCGGCGAGCAGCTGGAAGGGGGTGCGCCCGCCCGTGCCGGCCGCGTCCGGGGAGGCGGCCCGGCTGAGGTCGACCGGCACGGCGAAGGCCGCGCGGAACAGGCCCGGCTCGTCCATGGCGAAGCGCAGGTAGCCGACGCCGACGGCCCGGAAGCGGGCACGCGCCCGCTGGCCCGTCTCGAGGTCGTCGGGCACGGCGTCCATCGTGGCGCCGATGACGTCAGCGGCACGCGCCTGGGCGCGGGAGACGACCTCGCCCAGCAGCGCGTCACGGTCGGCGAAGTGGCGGTATGCCGCATTGGCTGAGACCCCGACGCGGCGCGTCGCCTCGCGCAGGACGACCTTGTCGGGCCCGCCCTCGCGGGCGAGGTCGGTGCCCGCCTCGAGCAGGGCCCGGCGCAGGTCACCGTGGTGGTACGTCGCCCGCGCCGGCGGGGTGCCCGACGGGTCGGGTGCCGTGCCGGGTGCCGGGTCGGCGTCGAAGGCGGCGGACGTGCTCACAGCCCCATCATGCTCCGGGGCGTCCCGGCGGGCCTCACCCGGCTGCGGGATGGGACGGGGGTGTCGCGAGGCCGCGCTGGGTCAGCACGGTGCGGAGCAGGTCGGGGCGGTTGGTGATGAGACCGTCGACGCCGAGGTCGACGAGATGACCCATGTCGTCCTCGTCGTCGACGGTCCACGGCACCACGGCGAGCCCCGCGGCGTGCGCCGAGCGGACGAGCGCGGCATCGACGGGGAGGTCCTCCCGCGGCGACAGGGCGACGACACCGGCGAGGCGGGAGGCGGCGCCCACGACGTCGCCGCCCACGTCGTCGATGTCGATGCCGCCCAGCCACGGGGACGCGCCCTCCTTGCCCCGCTCGAGCCGCTCGGGGGAGACGAGGGCGACGAGCCGGGCGCGGGGCGCGATGCGGTGGACCGCGGTCAGGCTCGCCCAGTCGAACGACTGGATCGTCGCCCGGCCCGCGACGCCGCCCTCGTCGAGCACCGCCCACACCTTCGCCGCGTACTCGGCGCGCGGCACGGTGAGCCCGAGGTCGTCCGCCTGCACCTTGATCTCGACGTTGAGCCCGACGTCGTCGGCACCGCGCTCGCGCAGCAGGTCGACGACCTCGCGGAGCTCGGGCACCGTCGCGCCGGACACGGCGCGCTGGTCCGGGTGGTCGGGGGTCGGTTGGTAGCCGCAGTCGAGCGTGCGCACCTGCGCGAGCGTCAGGAGCCGGAAGGGCTTGCCGGAGTAGGGAAAGAGGTCGTCGGACGGGCCCGCGGGCGACGTGTCGCGACACGTGTCGGGGTTGACCCGGTTGTCGTGGGCGACGACGACGGCACCGTCACGGGTGACCTGCGCGTCGAGCTCGAGGGTCGTGACGCCGATGTCGAGCGCGCGCGAGAAGGCCTCCAGCGTGTTCTCCGACGTCAGGTCCGCGCCGCCGCGGTGCGCCTGGAGGTCGAAGGTGCGGGCCAGTCTGGTCGGGGCGTCCGCGGGAGCCCCTCCGCCGCCCGCGCAGCCGGCCACGCCGAGAACGAGGGCAAGGACGATCCCGCCGCCGAGCGCCGTCACGGCACCCGGACGCGGCACCCCTCGCACGTCCACCACGTCGTCAGAAACCGAAGCGCCGGGCCGTCGCACGCACGGCATCCGCGGACGCCCGCAGGCCCGACAGCTCGGCGGAGGTCATCGGCACCTCGACCCGGTCGCCGACGCCGCCGGCGTGGACGATCGCCGGCACCGACAGGCAGACGTCGCTGATGCCGTAGTAGCTGTCGAGCAGCGACGAGACGGGCAGGATGCGGCGCTCGTCGTAGAGGACCGCCTCGATGATGCGCGTGGCGGCGAGGCCGATCGCGTAGTTCGTCGCGCCCTTGCCCTCGATGACGCGGTAGGCCGACTGCACGACGTCGGTCGCGATGCGGTCGCGGGCCTCCTCGTCGAGCGCGATGCGTCCGTCCGACGTGCGCCACTGCAGGAGCGGCACGGAGCCGATGGTCGCGGACGACCACAGCGGCAGCTCGGAGTCTCCGTGCTCGCCGATGACGTACGCGTGGACGCTCTGGGCTGCGACGCCCGTGTGCCCGGCGAGGAGGAAGCGCAGCCGCGACGAGTCGAGGACCGTGCCCGATCCGAAGAGCCGCTCGGCCGGCAGCCCGGACACCTGGAGCGCGGCATACGTCACGACGTCGACGGGGTTGGTCACCATGACGTGCACGGCGTCGGGAGCGACCTCGACGAGCCGCGGCAGGATCGCCCGCATGATGCCGATCGTCGACTCGGCGAGGTCGAGCCGGGACTGCCCGGGCTTCTGCTTGGCCCCCGCCGTGAAGACGATGACGTCGGAGTCGGCCAGCACCTCGACGTCGTCGGAGCCGTCGACGTGAGCCATCGGGACGAACTGGATGCCGTGGCTGAGGTCGAGCGCCTCGGCGCGCACCTTGGCGCTGTTGACGTCGAAGAGCGCGACGTTCTGGGCGACACCACGCATCAACGCGGCATACGCCAGCGTGGCGCCGACGGCGCCGGCCCCGACGATCCCGAGCTTCGTCGTGCGGCGGCGGGTGCTGCCTGCCGGTGTCTCCACGGTCATCGTCGGTCCTCCGTCGCTCGTGCACGTCGTCGCTGCGAGTGTGTCAGCCTGACGGCATGACTGGTGAGGGACCGCGGCTCGTCCTCGTCGTCGGGCTGCCCGGCGCGGGCAAGACGACGCTGGCGAGGCGTCTCGAGACCGAGCGTCCCGCCGTGCGGATGAGCCCCGACGAGTGGCTGCGAGACCTGCGCATCGACCCGCTCGACGGCACCTTCCGAGACCTGCTCGAGCACCGGCTCTGGGACGACACCCAACGGCTCCTGCGCCTCGGCGTGAGCGTCGTGCTCGAGTACGGGCTCTGGGCCGAGGCGGAGCGTGAGGAGAAGCGCGTCGCGGCCCGGGCCCTCGGCGTCGGGGTCGAGCTGCACGTGCTCGACCTGCCCGTCGAGGAGCTCTGGGCGCGGATCGAGCGTCGCAACCGCGACGGGTCCCCCGGCTCCGTGCCGATCACGCGCGCGCAGCTCGACGCCTACCTGCCGTGGTGGCACGCCCCGTCCGAGGAGGAGCGGTCCCGCTACGACGCCCCTCCGGGCTCCTGACGCGTGTCGAGGGTCGGTGGCCGCCACGCGTGTGACGATGGGGTCGTGGACCTGCCCGTGGATGCCGTCCCGTCGCTGGACGGCTATCCCGTGGCGCCCCCGCCGCTGCGCCCGCCCGTCGTCTTCGACCAGGTCTGGCGTGACCTGACGTTCGTCCACTGGCCCGTCGACCCGGGCTCCGTGCGCCACCTCTTTCCTGCGGGCACGCGCCCGGACGTCTTCGCCGACGGGCGCACGTACGTCGCGCTCGTCCCCTTCGTCATGGACGGCATGCGGCTCGGTCGGGCGCCCTCACCTCGGCTGCCCTGGCTCGGCAGCTTCCTCGAGACGAACATCCGGCTCTACTCCGTCGACGACGCCGGGCGGCACGGGGTGCTCTTCCGCTCGCTCGAGACCGAGCGCGCCCTCGTCGTCCTCGGCGCTCGCGCCGGCCTCGGGATCCCCTACACGTGGGCCCGGATGCGGCTGCGCCGCGACGGTGACGTCGTCACCTACACGAGCCGGCGCCGAGCCCCGGCCCGCGGACTGCGCAGCCACCTCACGGTCCGCGTCGGTGAGCCGGTCGAGCCGACGCCGCTCGAGACCTGGCTCACGGCCCGCTGGGGCGCCCACACCCGCGTCGCCCGGCGCACGCTCTGGGTGCCCAACGAGCACGGGCCGTGGCCGTTGTATGCCGCCGACGTCGTCGAGCTCGCCGACGACCTTCTCGGGGCGAGCGGTGTCACCCCGGCCGGGCCGCGGCTGCGCGCGTTGTGGTCACCCGGAGTGGCCACGCGGTTCGGTCGCCCGGCCCGGGTGGCGTGACGCCCGGGCCGTGACGGCTCAGGCGAAGAGCTCGCGGAGGCACTCGCCGAACATCGTCGTGTGCGCCTCGACGTCGGCGGTGGTCGTGGCCGGGCTCATCAGCGCCATGTTGTGGAAGGGCGTCAGGAGGATCCCGCGGTTGAGGGCGTAGAGGTGGAGGTACTGCTGCAGCTCGAAGTCGTCGGCGTCGTGCGCCTCCTGGCCGTCGTGCGAGGGTCGGCCTGAGAAGTTGTACTCCGCCCGCGCGCCGAGCCGCGTGACGTGCCAGTCGGCGCCGACCGCGTCGATGCCGGCCTGCACCCCGTCGGCCCATGCGTCGGCGAGCGGCACCATGTGCTCGAACGCCTCGGCGGTCATGACCTGCTCGAGCGTGGCCTTCATGGCTGCCATCGACAACCCGTTGCCGGCGAGCGTGCCGCCGATGCCGCCCACGTCGATGTCCTCGAGCTCGATGGATCGAGCGATGCGGTCGGCGATGTCCCGGGTGAAACCGAAGGTGCCGCAGGGGATGCCGCCACCGATGGACTTGCCGATGACGAGCAGGTCGGGATCGAGACCGTGGGCGCCGGTGTAGCCGCCGGGGCCCGCGCAGATCGTGTGCGTCTCGTCGTTGACGAGCAGTGCGCCGTAGCGGGTGGCGAGCTCGCGCACGCCCTCGTTGTAGCCGGGGTCGGGCAGCACGATGCCGATGTTGGTCAGGGCCGGCTCGACGAGGATCGCCGCGACGTCGCCGTGGGCCAGGGCGCGCTCGAGCGCCTCGAGGTCGTTGAACTCGACGACCCGCGTCGTCTCCGACGTGTCGACCGGGGCGCCGATGTTGCTGCGCCGGTCGACCGTCGAGCCGTCCGGGCCCACCGTCGCGAAGGCCTCGTCGACGGAGCCGTGGTAGCACCAGTTGTGGACGACGACCTTGCTGCGACGGGTGAGGTGGCGGGCGTAGCGGATCGCGTGGCGGTTGGCGTCCGTGGCGGTGAGGGTGAACTGCCAGTAGGGCAGACCGAATCGCTCGGCGAGACCGGCCGAGACCGCGATGGCGTCCTCGGTGGGCAGCATCGTCGTGATCCCGCGGGAGAGCTGACGGGTCACTGCCTCGACCGTCGGCGCGGGGGAGTGCCCCATCATCGCCCCCGTGTCACCGAGGCAGAGGTCGACGTGGTCGATGCCGTCGACGCACGTGAAGTGCGCCCCCTCGGCGTGCTCGACGAAGACCGGGAAGTCGCCCGGCCACTTGACCATCCAGCTCATCGGGACACCGCCGGGCATGTGCGCGGCCGCCTGCTCGGCCAGGGTCCGGGAGCGTGGCCGCGCCCCGGAGAAGGCTGTCCGCTCTCGGGCGTGCAGCTCGGCGAGACGGGCGCGGTCCACGGTGCTCATGCCCGCATCATGCCCCGCCGAGCGACGCGGCGGAAGTGATGGCCCAAACCTCGCCGGACCGCGGATTCCGTAGGCGTTGGAAGGGGATTCAAGCGAAAAGGCACAGGTTCCCAAGGGCTTGCGGAGGGCCCGGGAGGTGGCATGATCCCGCCCATGCCCCCGAGCGGTTACCGCGGCCTCAGCCTCTGGCACGACACGATCGACGACATCGAGCCGCGCCCCTCGCTCGACACCGACATCGACGTGGACGTCGCCGTCGTCGGGGCCGGCTACACGGGCCTGTGGACGGCCTACCACCTCGTCGCTGCCGACCCGACGATCCGGGTCGCCGTCATCGAGAAGGAGGTGGCCGGCTTCGGCGCCTCGGGCCGCAACGGTGGCTGGTGCTCGGCCCTCTTCCCCGCGTCGCTCAAGAGGATGGCCGCCGAGCGCGGGCGCGACGCGGCGGTGCGGATGCAGCACCTGCTCCACGACACGGTCGCCGACGTCGGCAGGATCGCCGACGCGGAGGGCATCGACTGCCACTTCGAGCAGGGTGGCTACCTCTCCGTCGCGCGCAACCCGGCCCAGCTCGAACGGGTCCGCGAGGAGGTCGCCGACCATCGCGAGTGGGGCTTCGGCGAGGACGACCACCGTCTCCTCGACGCGCACGAGGTCACCGCGGTCGCCGGCGTCAGCGACGCGCTCGGCGGCTCGTTCACCCCACACTGTGCCGCCATCCACCCGGCGCTGCTCGTCCGCGGGCTCGCCGACGCCGTCGAGCGCCGCGGCGTCGTCGTCCACGAGCGCACGACGGCCGTCGACGTGCGCAGCCGACGGGTCGTCACGCCGCACGGCACGGTGCGTGCCGAGCACGTCGTGCTCGCGACCGAGGGCTACACGCCGACCGTCGCGGGCCGCCGCCGCGCCATCGCACCGATCTACTCGCTCATGACCGCGACGGAGCCGCTGCCCGACGACACCTGGGCGCAGATCGGCCTCGACAAGCGCACGACCTTCGCCGACAACCGGCACCTGACGATCTACGGCCAGCGCACCCGGGACGGACGGATCGCCTTCGGCGGCAGGGGCGCTCCCTACCACTACGCGTCCAAGGTCTCCCCGCTCTACGACCGCGACGAGCGCGTCCACGCAGCCCTGCGCCGGATCCTCCTCGAGCTCTTCCCCGTCCTCGACGGCGTCACCTTCACGCATGCCTGGGGCGGCAACCTCGGCGTGCCGCGCGACTGGTTCCCATCGGTCCGTCACGACCGCCACACCGGGCTTGCCTTCGCGGGCGGCTACGTCGGGGACGGCGTGGCCACCTCGGCGCTCGCGGGCCGCACGCTGGCCGCGATGATCCGCGGCGACGACCCCGAGGGCCTGGCGACGCTGCCCTGGGCGGGGCGCACATCGCGCGACTGGGAGCCCGAGCCGCTGCGCTGGCTCGGCGTTAACGCCGTCACCGCGCTCATGACCTCGGCCGACTGGTCGGAGCGCCGCACCGGCCGCCCCTCCCGGGCCGCCTCGGCCTTCTGGACGGCGCTCGGCCAGTAGGGCCGGCGGTCCGCATGCCGAGTGCCGTGCCGCCGCGTTGGTCGGCTCAGGCGCGGTGCGCGGTGTAGGCGCCGTCCGTCAGCACCGGCACGAGCGACGACGCATCGAGCTCGGCCGCGACCGCCACGTCGTCGGGCCAGCCCTGCTCGACGAGCTCGAGCCCGCTCGCGCACGCGTGCAGGGCCTCGTCGACCCGGTGCTCCACGGCGAGCCACGCCGCGCCGGCGGCCTCGGCCTCGGGGCTGAGCAGGAGGGGTCCGCCTCGGTGCTCGAGGAGGCCGGCCAGGGCGGCGACGACCGCTCCCGCACCCCACAGGTCCTCGACGGCCGGGCGCAGGGACCCGTCGGGCCAGCGCTCACCGGCCGGGACGACGAGGACCGCCGGCTGCGACGCCGGACCGTGATAGCGCCGGGACGCGTCGAGCCAGTCGACGATCCAGCCAGCCACCGCAGCGCGGTTGCGCAGCGAGGCCGCCACGACGTCGGCCCCGGCGCCGGCCAGCACGGCGGTGGTCGTCGAGCCGTTGGGCGAGGGCAGGACGAGGTCGCCCAGCGGTCCGGCCGCTCGGATCGAGGCCGGGGACAGGCTGACCCCGCCGTCGACGCGGGCCTCGGACCGACCTCGGGCGAGCGTCGCGCCGATCCCGTCGGCGAAGGCCCGGGCCGACCCGTCCTTCCAGCGGTAGGGGTGCACCCGGACGCCCGCGTCGACGGCGACGGACACGCACGTCGTGAAGCTGAGGACGTCGACGACGACCGCGCACACGGGCGAGCCCGCGGCGACGGCATACGCCGTCTGGGCCTCGGCGGCGCCGGGTCCCCAGTCGAGTCGGACGACGTGCCGGTCCTGCGCGTGCCACGGCTGCATGGCACCAACCTAGGGGTGGCTCAGCCGCCGAACGCCTGGGTCCAGTACGTGCCGTAGGTGCCGCCCGTCGCGTAGCCGACGCCGAGGTCCCGGTAGGCGCAGTCGAGGATGTTCGCCCGGTGCCCGGGACTCGCCATCCAGGCACGCATGACCTCCTTGGCGCTCGTCTGGCCGGCCGCGATGTTCTCGGCGATGGCGCCGCCGTCGTAGCCCGCGGCGCGGATCCGCTGGGCGAAGGTCACCCCGTCGGGGCTCGTGTGCGAGAAGTAGTCGCGGCTCGCCATGTCGTCGCTGTGACCCTGCGCGGCGCGTCGGAGGCCGACGTTCGCCGACACCGGGCCGCAGCGCGCGCGGGAGCGCTCGACGTTGACGAGGGCCACGACCTGCCGGGCGACGCCGGCCCGTTCCGGCGGCGCCGGCCTCGTCGAGGGCGCTGGACCGATCGGGCTCGGGCCGGCCGTCCCCGACGGCTGCGGGGAGGAGGTCGGAGCCGGCTGCTGGGCGGTGACGAGAGGAGCCGGGGCGCGGGTGGTGAGCGAGGGCTGGGGTGACGACGTCGACGTCGATGGTGTCGTCGGCGAGGTCGAGGGCGTGCGTCCGGGCTCGGTGGCGTCGGCGACGCGGCTGCTCGGGGTGACCACCGGCACCGAGGGCGTGGAGGGCGTCGACCGGTGGCCGGGACGCAGCCCACCGGACTCGTGGAGGATCGCGAAGCCGCCCATGACGAGCAGTGCGGACACCGTCAGGGTCACCACCGCGGCGCGCCGCGACCCCATGGCCGCGGGATCGGTGTGCCGTCCCATGTGCGCCTTTCGTCGTCCAGCGAGCGGTACCTTACGCGCCCCGCGGCTGCGGGTGGACGATGGGCGCGCCCGCGCTCAGCCGGCGTCGAGCTCGCGCACGAGGCGGGCCGGTGCCGTCAGCCGGTAGGAGGCGTCGACGAGCTCGGCGACCTCCTGCCAGTCGACCTCCTCCGGCGGGCCGCACGCACGCAGGTCGAGCCCGACCCAGCCGGACGGACCCACGTAGGCAGGCTCGTAGAAGCGTGCGTCACCGAGCAGGGCCGGCCGCTCGGCGGCGTCGGGGAGCACGAGGACGGACTGGCGGTAGGGCTCCGGGTCGTGGTCGCCCTTGACGGTGCCGCCGTAGGTGACGAAGACCTTCGTCGTGAAGAAGCTCGGCCGCCCGTGCGACACCTTCTCGTCGGCGCCCGGCAGCGCCAGACAGATCTCGCGGACCCGGGCCAGATAGGGGTCCGCGCCGTCGAACATCAGGGGGTGGGCCACCCGACCACGGTAGGGCTCCGGCACCCCTCAGAGGTGCCTCAGCCGCAGACCCCGCCGCAGCCACCCGCGCCGCAGCCGCCCCCGCAGCCGCCGCCGGCAGCGACCGGCTCCGGCACCTCGTGCCGGGTCGACCACGCGGTCTGGAGGGCCTGGGTGAAGACCTCGACGGGCTGGGCGCCCGAGACGCCGTACTTCCGGTCGAAGACGAAGAAGGGGACGGACTCGATGCCGAGCATCTTGGCCGTGGCCTCGTCGCTGCGCACGTGGTTGCCGTAGTCGTCCGACTCGAGCATGGCCCGCACGGCGCCCTCGTCGAGACCGATCTCGGTCGCGAGCCGCACGAGCACGTCGCGGTCACCGACCGCGACGCCGTCGGTGAAGTAGGCGCGCATGAGGCGCTCGTGGGCGGCGTCGGCCAGGCCCTGCTCGGCGGCGAGATGGACGACCCGGTGGGCGTCGAAGGTGTTGCCGTAGCGGGCCTGCTCCCAGTTGAACGCGAGGCCCAGCTCGGCAGCCGCCGCGGCCATCGACCGGTGCTGCGCGACGGCCTGCTCGCGCGTCGTGCCGTACTTGGCGGCGACGAGGTCGACGAGCGCGACGTCCGACGCCGGCTCGGCGTTGCGGTCGAGCTCGAAGCTGTGCCACGTCACCTCGACCTCGTCGGCGTGCTCGAACTGCGCGAGCGCGCCCTCGAGGCGGCGCTTGCCGAGGTAGCAGAACGGGCACACGATGTCGGACCAGATGTCGATCTTCACGGTCGTGCAACCTACCCGCGCGCGCCCGTGTTCCCCGCATCGGGCGAGGCGTCGGTCACCCTCCGGGTGAGCGGGCGTATGCCGTTCAGCCGGCTCGCGCGACCCGGTGCAGGATCGCCGCGGCGGACTCCGCATCCCGGGTCTCGGGCAGCCAGTGCCCCGCGTCGAGCTCGACGAGCTCGTAGTCGCCCGTCACGTGCTCGCGGGTCAGCTCGGCCGCGGTCCGGCCGAGGAACGGGTCGCGCGAGCCCCAGACGTAGGTCGTCGGCACCTCGACGCGGTGCGCCGCGACGCCGGAGTGCCGGGCCGCGCGGTACCAGTTGATCGGCCCGGTGAGCGCCTCGGCGTGACCGAGCCGGACGGCATACCTGCTCCGGTCGGCGGCCGGCAGGCCCGAACGGGCCATGAGGCGGTCGAAGCGGGCGGCGAGGGCCCGCTCGGGCAGCCTCGGCACCTGGAAGGCCGCCATGTACCAGGACTTGCGCTTCTGCTCGGTGCCGGACCGCCAGGCCCGCGACATCGCGGCCGGGTGCGGCGTCGACAGGACGGTCAGCGACGCGATGCGGGTCGGGTGGTTGCCGGCGACGAGCCACGCGAGGGCGCCGCCCCAGTCGTGGCCGACGAGGTGGACCCGCTCCCGCCCGGAGGCCTCGATGAGACCGACGACGTCGGCGACGAGCTCGTCGAGGCGGTAGGCGTCCCGGCCCGGCGGGCAGGCCGTGGGGGAGTAGCCGCGCTGGTCCGGGGCGAGGGTGCGCAGCCCTGCCTCGTGCAGCCGGGCGGCGACCCGGTCCCAGCTCGTGCGGTCGGTCGGGAAGCCGTGGAGCAGCACGACGACGTCACCGCCCAGGGGCCCCGCGTCGGTCACGTCGAAGCGCAGCCCGTCGCGGCTGCAGGTCGTGATCCGGCTCTCGAGGGCTCGCATGTCCCCATCGTGCCCCGGCGGGCCGGCGGGTGCCCGGCAGGGTGCCCGGTGAGGGTGCCCGGTCAGGGTCGTGACCTAGGGGTCAAACCCGAGGCGGCGCGACAGCGGTGCGACCTACTGTGGATCCATGCCCGACGTGTCCGACCAGCGCATCCAGCCCGGCGCGAGCCGGGCCTGGTGGCACGTGTCGCGCACCGGGCTGTTCTTCGGCGCCGCCTACTTCCTCACGTCGATGGCCCCGAGCCTGCTGCCGCGCACGTGGTACTACCAGGGCCTCATCAGCGGCCTGTGCGCCGTGGTCGGCTACGCGCTCGGTGTCTTCGTCGCGTGGGTCGTCCGTCGGGTGGCCCGCCTCATCGACCTGCACGTCACGGTGAGCGGGGAGGCCCGGCACTGGCTGCTCGTCGCAGCGCCGGTCTTCGGAGCGGTGGCGGTCCTCGGGCTGACGGTCGCGAACGTGCGTTCGCAGGCGCGCACGGCGGCGTTCGTCCGGCTGACGCCCCTCGACCCGGTCGACTGGGCCCTGGCGCTCGCGCTCGCGGCCGTGGTCGCCGTCCTCTTCCTCGCGATCGCGCGGGGTCTGCGCGGCGCGACCCACCAGCTCGCCGAGGCCGCCGGTCACGTGCTGCCCAAGACGATCGCGACGCTCACCGCCGTCGTCGTCGTGGCCCTCGCGGCGGCGTGGGTGACCGACAGCGTGCTCTTCCACCGCGGCATGCAGGCCTTCGCCGGCGTCGCGGCCCAGGTCAACACCGCCCCGACCGGTCGGGCCGCGCCGACGTCGCCCCTGCGGTCGGGCGGTCCGGGGTCGCTCGAGTCGTGGGACAGCCTCGGCTTCCAGGGCCAGATGTTCGTCACGAGCGCGCCCACGGCCGCGCAGATCACGGCGGCGACCGACCGTGGCGCGATCGAGCCGATCCGGGTCTATGCCGGCCGGACGCCCGACCGCACGGTCTCCGACGTCGCCGATGCCGTGGTCGCCGAGCTCAAGCGCACCAAAGCCTTCAACCGCCGGGTGCTCGCGGTCTTCACGACGACGGGCACCGGGTGGGTCGACGACTGGTCGGCCCAGTCCGTCGAGTACCTCAGCAACGGCGACAGCGCGATCGCTGCGATGCAGTACTCCTACCTGCCGAGCGCGATGTCGATGATGACCGACCGCGACACTCCTCGCGAGGCGGGCAAGGCGCTCTTCGACAAGGTGTATGCCGTGTGGCGCACGCTGCCGACCGACGACCGTCCGCAGCTCGTCGTCGGCGGGGAGTCGCTCGGGTCCTACGGCGGGCAGGCGGCGTTCAAGGACGCCGACGACATGCTGGCCCGTGCGCAGGGCGGAGTCTGGGTCGGCACCCCGAGCTTCACCGACATCGCGGAGTCGCTGACCGCCCGACGCAACGAGGGGTCGCCCGAGATCGTCCCGGTCGTCGACGCGGGCCTGCACATCCGTTTCGCGGCGAGCGGCGACCAGCTGACCCACGACTACTACGGTCGCGACTACGGCGCGTGGGACTTCCCGCGCTTCGTCTACGCCCAGCACCCGTCCGACCCCGTCGTCTGGTGGAACCCTGCCCTGCTCGGCGCCGAGCCCGACTGGCTGCGCGAGCCGCGGGGTCACGACGTCAACCCCGACGTCACGTGGATCCCCTTCGTGACCTTCTGGCAGCTGACCACCGACATGGCCGTCGGCCACGACCCGCCCGACGGCTACGGCCACCGCTACGGTCCCGAGCTCGTCCCGGCGTGGGGCTCGGTCCTCGGCGGCTCGCCCACCGACGACTACTCGAAGCTCGTCGCAGGGATCGAGGAGACCGTCTCGCGGGTCGAGTGAGTGCGGCTCCGCGGCTGACCTACGCTCGGACCGTGCCAGCGCAGCGTTTCCACGGGCAGATCGCCGGCGTCGGCTCCACGTCCGGCGTCCGGATCGTCGTCGGGTCGTGGCTGCGCACGCCGCTCGGGTCGTTCGGCGACGCGATGGTCGAGACGGCCGACGGGCACCGGGTGCTCGTCGCCCCGACCCCGGAGGTCGCGACGTTCATCGGGGCGACGTACGCCTTCGACGAGGTGCGGTTCGAGCCGATCACCGTGCGCGCCAGCCGCGACCGCTGGCAGGTCAGCTCGCCCTCCCTGTCCCTCGACCTCACGGTCGGAGGGCGTAGGCCGCTCGGCCGGCTCCTGCGGGCCGTGCCCGCGCGCGTCGCGTCGAGTCCGAGGTGGGCGACGGTCGTCGACCCCGTCGCCCGGGTCGTCCTGCGCGGGGTCCGCACCCGCGGCACGGCGCTCGAGGGCCGTCAGGAGTTCTACGGAGCCACCGACCTGCACGCCGTGACGGCGCTCGACGGCTGCTTCGACGGTGCGGTGCTGGGTGGCCTCGCGCCGGTCGACCCGCCCTGCCGGTTCGGCTTCTCGTCGACGCCTCGCCGCCCGTCGGTGACATCGGTCGTGACGACCGTGGTCACCGGCGACGAGGCGGGCACCCTTCAGGCAGAAACGGATCCGAACCGCGCGACGTAGTGCCAGACCCGCTTGAGGGACTGCTCGTCGTGCCGCCCTGCTCGTGAGGCGTCCCCGATGACCTGCGGGGTGACGACGCCGTCGACGGCGAGCGACTCACCGAGCGCGACGAACTCCGGCCCACGGTAGCCCGGGTGGGCGCGGAGGGTCCCGACGTCGAGCCGGTAGCCCGGGTGCCACTCGACGGGCACGCCGAGCCGGAGCGCGTCGGCCTCGACGTCGGTGCCCCGATAACCGGGGTCGAGCACGAGCGCCTCGACGTCACGGGCGAGGTCGAGCACCCCGTGGGCGTGGGCCTCGACGTAGTCGTCGAGGAGGTCGTGGTCGGCGGCCTCGGCATGCTCGCCGAGCGCGAAGGCCGTTGCGGTGCCGAAGTGCTCGGGCTCGAAGACGCTGTCGGGGAAGCAGAACGTCGTCCGGTCCAGCGTGTGCGCCGCCAGCCGCACGTGGGCCGACCCGAAGCGTGGCGCGGCGCCGTACGGGCTCCGGCGCAGGTCGAGGGCGCCGTACTTCGGCCGCAGCGCCGGCTCGGCGTCGTCGTAGGCGCCGCCGAAGATCCGGCTCTCCCAGCGCCACCGGTCCCCACCGGGGTGCGCCGTCAGCCCACCGTTGCCCGTGCCCGTCTCGAACTGGGAGCGGTAGACGCCGTCGCGGGCCATGACGGCGAGGACCGGCTCGCCGCGCACGAGCCGGTCCGGGTGGAAGTTGAGGGTGACGCCCAACGTCGGGTCGAGCGGGCGTCCCGTCGAGAGGCCGCGCACGTGCGCGAGCGCCCTCGTGACGGCGGCGGGCTGGGTGGGCACGACGCCATCCTCACACCCGCGACCCGGCACCAGGGGGTAGGAATGGGGCATGGGCACGATGATCGACCTCCCCGAGCACGACCTCACCGCGTACCGCGCCGACCCGAGCGGGACGCCGCGCGGCGCTGTGGTCGTCATCCAGGAGATCTGGGGGCTGGCCGACCACATCAAGGACGTCACCGACCGCGTCGCCGCACAGGGCTACGTCGCCGTCGCGCCCGACCTGCTCGGTCACGTCGGGCTGACGCCCGAGGTGGGCGCGCGGATCTTCGAGCTGATGTTCAGCGCGTCGGAGGAGGACCGGCTCGCGGCCCAGCCGCAGATGCGCGCAGCCACCACGCCGGCCCGGCAGCCGGAGTTCGCCACGTGGGCCGTGCCCGCCCTGCGCGCCGTCGTCGACGCGCTCGTCGACGAGCCGGGCGTCGACGGCCGGGTGGGCGTCGTCGGCTTCTGCTTCGGCGGGACGTACGCCTTCGCCCTCGCGGCTGCGGACCCGCGGCTGCGCGCGGCGGTGCCCTTCTACGGCCACTTCCCCGAGAACGCCGACCCTGCGACGATCGGGTGCCCCGTCCTCGCCTTCTACGGCGAGGACGACCACGGCATCACCGACGGAGTGCCCGAGCTCGAGTCACGGATGGAGCAGGCGGGCGTCGACTTCACGGCGCGCGTCTACCACGGCGTCGGGCACGCCTTCTTCAACGACACCTCGCCGTCGAAGTACAACGCCGAGGTGGCGGCCGACGCGTGGGACCGGACGCTCGCCTTCTTCGACGAGAACCTGCCGTCGTGACCGGCCACGAGATCGCGCCGCTCGTCCTCGGCCCGATGCTGCGCTACATCGGTGAGACCGATGCGACGGTGTGGGTCGAGACCTCCGGTCCGGGAGTCGTCGCGGTGCACGCCGACGGTCGCGACTGGACGGCCCCGACCTTCGCCGTCAAGGGCCACCACTACGCGCTCGTCGTCGTCGACGGCCTCGAGCCGGGCGGGTCGTGGGACTACACCGTCAGCATCGACGACACACTGGTCTGGCCCCAGCCCGACAGCGCCTTCCCACCCCCACGCATCCGCACCATCGACCGCGGCCGACCCACGCGGCTGCTCTTCGGCTCCTGCCGCACCACCGTGCCGCACGACCGTGAGGGGCACCGCACGAACGGCGTCGACGCGCTGCGCACGCTCGCGCTCGCCCTGGCCCGGGGCGAGGAGGTGTGGCCCGACCTCGTGGCCTTCCTCGGTGACCAGGTCTACGCCGACGAGACGTCCGAGGCGATGCGCGAGTTCATCGCCTCCCGCCGCGACATCACCGAGCCACCGGGTGAGGAGATCAAGGACTACGAGGAGTACGCCCACCTCTACGGGCTCGCGTGGGGCGACGCGGCGAACCGCTGGCTCCTCTCGACGGTGCCGAGCTGCATGATCTTCGACGACCACGACATCCGCGACGACTGGAACACGTCGTGGACCTGGCACGAGGAGATCAACCGCACCCCGTGGTGGCACGAGCGGCTCATGGGCGGCCTCTCCTCGTACTGGGTCTACCAGCACATCGGCAACCTCTCCCCGTCGCAGCTCGCCGACGACGAGATCTACGCGCAGGTCCTCGCCGGCGCCGACCCCGGCGGTGAGGAGCTCGACCTGACCGAGGCCGTCTTCGACCTCGCCCGCCGTTCCGACCGCCACCCCGAGGTCTACCGCTGGAGCTTCCGGCGCGATCTCGGTGACGTCCGGCTCGTCGTCGTCGACTCGCGCGCCGCCCGGGTCCTCGAGCCGAAGCACCGCTCGATGCTCGACCCCGACGAGATGAGCTGGCTCGACGAGCAGCTGACCGGCGACGTCGAGCACCTGCTCATCGGGACGTCCCTGCCGTTCATGCTCCCTCCCGGGCTGCACGACCTCGAGGCGATCGACGAGGTGCTCGCCATGGGCACGCACGGACGTGTCGTCGCCGACCGGGCCGAGAAGGTCCGGCAGTCCATCGACCTCGAGCACTGGGCCGCCTTCAACGACGGCTTCGTCGAGGTCTTCGACATGGTGATGCAGGTGGCGCGGGGCGAGCGCGGTGCGGCTCCGGCCAGCGTCGTCTTCCTCTCGGGCGACGTCCACAACTCCTACGTCGCCGAGGTCGTCGACGCGAGGACCCGCCACGGTGCGACGTCCCGCGTCATCCAGGCCGTCTGCTCGCCGATCCGCAACCCCATGCCGCGGATGGTGCGCGTCATGATGTCCGCCTTCGCCCGTGGGCTGGTGCGCCCCATGCGGTTCGTCGCCGAGCGCTCGAAGCACGTGCCCGACCCGGCCTACCCGTGGGTCGTCACCGACGGTCCGTGGTTCGACAACTGTCTCGCCGAGCTCACCGTCCAGGGTCGGGACCTCTCGATCGTCTGGCGTGGCGGCGAGGTCCGCGACGGCGACGACGCCCACCCGGTGCTGACCACGGTGTCGAGCGTGCGCATCCCTGCAGCAGGCTGACGGGATGTCCGTGGACGCTATCGAACGACGGATCGCGTTGGCGCGCAAGGCTGTCCGGGCGTATGCCGCGAACCCCAAGGTCGCAGCGGCGCTCATCGGCGGGTCCGTGGCGCGCGGGCTCGCCGACGCGTCGTCCGACATCGAGCTCGACGTCTACTGGTCCTCCCCGCCGACCGTCGCCGACCGCGAGGCGGCGATCGAGGGCGCCGGGCTCACCCGCGTCTATGCGGAGGAGGACGACCACGAGTGGGCCGACGGCCTGCTCGTCGGCGGCGTCAAGACCGACGTCAGCGGCTTCGTCACGTCGACCATCGACACCTATCTCGACCGCGTGCTCGCGGGCGACACCGACGCGGAGCTGCAGGTGCGCGTCACGGCCCTGCGCGACGGCATACCCCTGCAGGGCCACGCGGTCATCGAGGCGTGGCGGACGCGGTGCGACGTCTACCCGGAGGCGCTGGCCGTCGCCCAGGTGCTCGAGGCCCTCGACCTGAGGCCCCGCGAGCGGCTCGAGATGCTCGCGGCCCGGGACGACGTCGTGCTGCTCCACCGCGACCTGCTCGACGGCGTGCAGGGGGTGCTCGACGCGCTCTTCGCCGTCAACCGGGTGTGGATGCCCCATCCCTTCCACAAGTGGCTGGACCGCGAGGCCACCCTGCTCGCCCACCGGCCCGACCGTCTCGTCGAGCGCATCCGGTCTCTCCTCGTCGCGTCCCCGCACGACGCGGTCGCGACCCTGGTCGCCCTCGTCGAGGAGACGTACGACCTCGCGCACGAGCGGGTGCCCGAGGCCGACGTCGGCCCGTTGCGAGCGGCGTTCGAGCGGCGGCGCGTCGTCGGGAGCTAGCCGGGCTGGGGGCGCCGAGGTCAGGGGTGGCTTGCCTCTCGGGTCGGGGACGTCGCGTGGGTGCTGGGGACGGACGAGCCGGTGGGTCGACGGCGACCCAGGGAGCGGTCGAGGGCCGACATGAGCAGGAGCAGGACGGCGACGACGGTGAGCACGACGGCGAGTCCGTGCAGGCCCGCGGTGTCGGCGCGGTCGGGGAAGGCCGCCGCGTTGGCGGCGGCGGCGAGCATGGCGCCGAGGTACATGAACGTGCGCAGCAGGCCGGCGGACGAGCCCAGGCGGTCGGGGTCGGCCTGACGGTAGAGGGCGGTCTGGTTCGCCAGGCCGATGAGTCCCTGCGGCACCCCGACCACGACGACGACGGCGACGACGAGCCAGAGGGGGGAGTCGTCGTGGAGCAGGAGAAGCCCCAGGCAGGCGAGGACCTGGAGCGCCCCGCCGACGAGGAGCTTGCCGCGGACCTGCTCGCGTCGGCCGAAGACCGACGTGACGGTGATGGCGACGACGAACATCGGCAGCAGCGCGAGCCCGGCGCCGGTGGCGGAGAGACCACGACCCTGCTCGAGCCACTGCGTGAAGCCGTAGAGGAAGGCGTAGCTCACGGTGAAGGCGAGCAGCTGCCGGACGTACGTCGCGAGCAGGGGGCCGTTGCCGGCGAGGACGCGCACGTCGATGAAGGGGTCGTCGGCGCGCCGCTCGCGCACCACCAGTCCCGCACCGGCGACGGCGATGACGAGCAGCAGCGGCCAGTGCGTCACCGCGGGCTCCATGAGGAAGAGCAGCAGCGCGGTCAGCGTGACGGCGAACAGGACCATGCCTGCGACGTCCAGCCCGCGGGGTCGGGTCGCATCGGCGTCGCGGTGCAGCTGCTCGTCGCGGGGGAGGCGCAGCGAGCCGAGGACGAGGCAGGCGATCGCGAGCGGCACGTTGACTATGAAGATCGTGCGCCAGCCACCGAGCCCGATGAGCAGTCCGCCGAGCGTCGGGCCGATGACGGCCACCGTCTGGTTGGCGACCGAGAGCGCGGCGAGGACCCCGGCCGGCGAGTCGGTGCCGGTGCGCACCGACTCGCTGCGGATGAGCACCATCGAGGCGGGATAGGCCGCGCAGGTGCCGATGCCGAGGAGCACCCGGGCGAGCACGAGGACCCCGAGTGACGGCGCGAGCGCGCCGAGGATGCCGGCCAGGCCGACGAGCGCGGTGCCCGCGAGGTAGAGGCGTCGGGGGCCGTGGAGGTCGACGAGCCGCCCGACGACCGGCTGCCCGACGGCGGTGGCGAGGTAGAGCGCCGAGACGAGCCAGATGGTCTCCGACGGGGGAGCGTCGAGCGCGAGGCCGATCGGGACGAGCGCGACGGCGAGCATCGAGGAGTTGACCGGGTTGAGGACCGACCCGAGGACCATCGGCGCGACGAGACGCCGGTCGAAGCGGCCGGAGGAGGGTGGACGCGTCATCGGCGCGAGAGGCGGTCGAGCAGCACCATCGCCTCGAGGACGGTGTGTCGCTCGGCCTCGGTGAAGTGGTCGGTGAGGGCTCGGGAGAGCCACTCCTCCCGAGCCGCCCGGCTGACGTCGATGCGGCTGCGACCCTCCCGCGTGAGGGCGACGAGCTGGCGGCGGCCGTCGGTGGGGTCGGGGCGGCGCTCGACGAGTCCACGCTCCTCGAGCACCCCCAGGGTCGCCGCCATCGACTGCGGTCGCACCTGCTCGCCCGCGGCGAGGGCGCTGGCCGTGGCGTCGCCGTCGCCCAGGAGCCGGCTCAGGACGGCGGTCTGGGAGGGGGTGAGGCCATCGAGCTCGGCGACGTCGCGCAGGCGGCGCCGCAGCCGGCTGAAGGTGACCCGGATGTCGTGGGCCGCGCGCGCGGCCGTCGGCGCGATCGCGTGCGAGCCGGTGCGTGGTGCCATGACCCGACCGTAGAACTCATCAGTCCAGACTGTCCAGTCTCGACTGTCGATCTGAGGAGGCTCAGGTCACCCGGACGAGCAGGATGCGGTCGTCCCCCGCCCCCGGGCTCTGCCGCCCGTCGCGGTTGCTCGTCGTCACGAGCAGGGTGTCCGGTCCGACGGCGAGCACGCTGCGCAGCCGCCCGTAGCGACCGACGAGGAAGTCCTGGGGCGTCGCCGCGGTCGCCGAGCCGTCGAGCGGGATGCGCCACAGCCGCTGCCCGCGCAGGGCCGCCATCCACACCGATCCCTGCGCGATCGCGATGCCGCTCGGCGAGTCCTCCGGTGGGCCCCACTGGGCGACCGGGCCCGTGATGCCCGCCCGGCTCGTGCGCCCCTCCGTCTGCGGCCAGCCGTAGTTGCGGCCGGGGCGGATGAGGTTGAGCTCGTCCTCGCTGTGGTCACCGAACTCGGACGCCCAGAGGCGACCGGCGGCGTCCCAGGCGATGCCCTGGACGTTGCGGTGGCCGTAGGACCACACGAGCGTCCCGAACGGGTTGCCCGGGGCCGGGCGCCCGGCGGTCGTCATCCGCAGGATCTTGCCGCCGAGCGAGCCCTTGTCCTGGGCGAGCGCCGGCTGCTGCGCCTCCCCGGTCGTCGCGTAGAGGTAGCCGTCCGGCCCGAACGCGATCCGGCCGCCGTTGTGGTGCACGTTGTGGGGGATGCCCCTGACGAGCACCCGTGGCGTCCGGAGCTGGCGACCTGCCGGCGCGGACGGGTCCCACGGGATCGCCGCGATGCGGTTGTCGCCCGCCGTGGAGTAGTAGGCGTAGACGAGGTGGTCGCGGGGGAAGGTGGGCGAGACGGCGATGCCGAGCAGGCCTGCCTCACCCTGCTGTGCGACGTTCGAGACGACGCCCGGCACCGTGCCGACCCGGCCCAGCCGGGCCGCGGCGACGTCGAGGCGGTAGACCCGGAAGCTGTCGCGCGCCGAGACGAGGACGGTCCCGTCGGGCAGCCGCGCCAGGCCCCACGGCACGTCGATCCCGGTGGCCAGGGTGCGCACCACCGTCGCCGTCACGGTCGCCCGCCCCGGCGTCGAGGTGGGTGGCGCACCCGTCGGGGTGGCCGGCCTGCTCGAGGTCGCCGAGGGCGTACGCGTCGTCCCCGTGGTCGGTGAGGTGGTCGGGGAGGTGGTCGCGGCGCCGGTCGTCGCGCTGGTCGTCGCCACCGTCGAGGCGGCCGGAGACGACGTCGAGGACGTGCCCGCGGAGGTGGCGAATGCAGAGCTCGGCGCGCCGGCGGAGCAGGCGGCCAGCGAGAGCGTGCTCAGGCCGACGGCGATGGTCGATGCGAGCGCGGTGCGAGTCGTGTGCGTCGGCATGAGGCACCTCCGGTCACGACGCTAGCCACCAAGACTGTGTCCCGGACGGGAACAATCCGCGAGAGCCCAGAGTTGAGTCGGGTGAACGCAAGATTTGCGAGTCCGGTTTTGACAATCACGTCGGAGCGGGAGCAGATTGAGCGAGGACCTGTTTCACCCGGACCACCAGCACCACGGTCTCCACCTAGATCATCAAGGAGTCACCCATGGCACGTGCCGTCGGAATCGACCTCGGTACCACCAACTCGGCCGTCTCCGTCCTCGAGGGCGGCGAGCCGAGCATCATCGCGAACGCCGAGGGCGGGCGCACCACCCCCTCCGTCGTCGCGTTCTCCAAGAACGGCGAGGTTCTCGTCGGCGAGGTCGCCAAGCGCCAGGCCGTCACGAACGTCGACCGCACGATCCGCTCGGTCAAGCGCCACATGGGCACCGACTGGAAGTCGCCCGAGATCGACGGCAAGACCTACACCGCCCAGGAGATCAGCGCGCGCATCCTGCAGAAGCTGAAGCGCGACGCCGAGTCCTACCTCGGTGAGACCGTCACGGACGCCGTGATCACCGTCCCCGCGTACTTCGACGACGCCGAGCGCCAGGCCACGAAGGAGGCCGGTGAGATCGCGGGCCTCAACGTCCTGCGCATCGTCAACGAGCCCACCGCGGCCGCGCTCGCCTACGGCCTCGACAAGGGCAAGGAGGACGAGCTCATCCTCGTCTTCGACCTCGGTGGCGGCACGTTCGACGTGTCCCTCCTCGAGGTCGGCAAGGACGCCGAGGACGGCTTCGCCACGATCCAGGTGCGCGCCACCAACGGTGACAACCACCTCGGTGGTGACGACTGGGACGACGTGGTCGTCCAGCACCTCATCACGCAGGTGAAGAACAAGACCGGCCAGGACCTGTCCAAGGACAAGATCGCGATGCAGCGCCTCCGCGACGAGGCCGAGCGCGCCAAGAAGGAGCTCTCCACCGCGACGAGCACCAACATCTCGGCGCAGTACATCTCGATGACGCCCGAGGGCCCGATCCACCTCGACGAGAACCTCACCCGCGCACAGTTCGAGCAGATGACCAAGTCGCTCCTCGACCGCACCAAGGCGCCGTTCCACAAGGTCATCGAGGATGCCGGCATCAAGGTCGCCGACATCGACCACGTCGTGCTCGTCGGTGGCTCCACCCGCATGCCGGCCGTCACCGCCCTCGTCACCGAGCTGACCGGCGGCAAGGCCCCCAACAAGGGCGTCAACCCCGACGAGGTCGTCGCCATGGGCGCGAGCCTGCAGGCCGGTGTCCTCAAGGGTGAGCGCAAGGACGTCCTGCTCATCGACGTCACGCCGCTCTCGCTCGGCATCGAGACCAAGGGTGGCCTGTTCACCAAGCTCATCGAGCGCAACACCGCGATCCCGACGAAGCGCTCCGAGATCTTCAGCACCGCCGACGACAACCAGCCGTCCGTCCTCATCCAGGTCTTCCAGGGTGAGCGTGAGATCGCGCAGCACAACAAGTCGCTCGGCACCTTCGAGCTGACCGGCATCGCGCCGGCGCCGCGCGGTGTGCCGAAGATCGAGGTCACCTTCGACATCGACGCCAACGGCATCGTCAACGTCTCCGCCAAGGACCAGGGCACCGGCAAGGAGCAGAAGATGACGATCACCGGCGGCTCGGCCCTGTCGAAGGAGGAGATCGACAAGATGGTCAAGGACGCCGAGGCGCACGCCGACGAGGACAAGAAGCGTCGCGAGGAGGCCGAGGTCAGGAACCAGGCCGAGCAGCTCGTCTTCTCGACCGAGTCCTTCCTCAAGGAGTCGGGCGACAAGGTCCCGGCCGACGTCAAGACGCCGGTCGAGGAGTCGCTCGCCGACCTCAAGGCCGCCATCGCCGAGGGGTCCGAGGCCAGCGCCGACGACATCAAGGCCAAGGTCGAGGACCTCAACACGAAGTCGCAGGCCATGGGCCAGGCCGTGTACGCCACCGAGCAGGCCACCGCGAACGCCGCGGGCGCCGCCGGGGCGCAGGACGGCGCCCCCGCCGACGACACCACGCCCGGTGGGTCCGGCACGGACGACGACGACGTCGTCGACGCCGAGGTCGTCGACGACGACGAGGTCAAGGACGCCAAGTGACCGAGTCCCCGAAGCACGGCACGCCCGGCGAACAGCCTGACGTGACCGCGACGGGCGCGACGGGTGCCGGCGGCGACGCCGCCGGCACCCCGCCGCGGGCAGGCTCCGCCCACGGCGAGCGCCATCACACGTACTACGAGGGCGGCGCGGGCGCGTCGTCCGAGCCCGGTGGTGAGGACGAGTTCGACCACACCGCAACCGATTCCAACGAGACCGGCGACGCCGGCGAGTCCTCGGAGACCGAGGGCGTGGCCCTCGCCGAGGAGGACACCATGGCCGCGACGCTGCTCGCCGACCTGCAGCGGCTGCAGGCCGAGTACGTCAACTACAAGAAGCGCGTCGACCGCGACCGTGAGGTCATCCGCCACACCGCGGTCGGCAGCGTCGTCGAGTCGCTGCTCCCGGTCCTCGACGACATCCACATGGCCCGCCAGGCCGGCGACCTCGCCGGTGGCCCCTTCGCCGCGATCGCCGACAAGCTCGAGGCGACCCTCGGTCGCTTCGGCGTCGAACGCGTCGGCGAGGCCGGCCAGGAGTTCGACCCCAACGTGCACGAGGCCCTCATGCACGTCGAGGCCGAGCTGCCCGAGGGGGCGACTGGCACGACCGTCGTCCAGGTGCTCCAGCCGGGCTACCGCATCGGCGACCGGCTCGTCCGCGCCGCCCGGGTCTCGGTTGCCGACCCCGCCTGAGACGTCCGCCGCCGGGCTGCGCACGCAGCCCGGCGGCATACCCGATGATGGGAGCAGCGTGAGAGTCACCGTGAACGAGGAGGTGCGCCATGGCTAGTCAGGACTGGTTCGAGAAGGACTTCTACGCGATCCTCGGCGTGCCCCAGGACGCCGACGCCGCGACGATCAAGAAGACGTACCGCAAGGTCGCGCGCACCATGCACCCCGACCACAACGTCGGCGACCCCAAGGCCGAGGAGCGCTTCAAGGAGGTCGGGGAGGCGTATGCCGTCCTGTCCGACCCCGAGAAGCGGCGCGAGTACGACGCGATCCGCGCCATGTCGCACGGCGGTGCCCGCTTCACCGCGGGCGGCGCGGGCGGCCAGGGCGCGGGTTTCGAGGACATCTTCTCCGCCTTCGGCGGGGCGGGTGGTCCCGGTGGGCAGCGCGTGCGCTTCGACACCGGTGGCGCAGGCGGCCAGCCCAACCTCGAGGACATCCTCGGGCAGATGTTCGGCGGTGGTGCACCCGGCGCCGGCTACGGCGGCTACGGCGCGACGGCCGGTCCACGCCCCGGAGCCGACGTTCAGGCCAACACGCGCATCGGCTTCCGCGACGCCGTCGAGGGCTCGACGGTCTCGCTCAGCTCCCCCGATCTCGGTCGCATCAATGCCCGCATCCCTGCGGGCGTCAAGGACGGGCAGCGGATCCGCCTGCGCGGCAAGGGTCGCCAGGGCGACGCCGGCGCACCGGCCGGTGACCTCATCCTCACGGTGGGGGTCGACAAGCACCCGGTCTACGGACGTGACGGCGACAACCTCACCCTCGACCTGCCCGTCACCTTCGCGGAGGCCGCGCTCGGCGCGACCGTCGCGGTCCCGACGCTCGACGGCGGGTCGGTCAAGGTCAAGGTGGCGCCGGGCACCCCGAGCGGCCGCGTCCTGCGGGTCAAGGGGCGCGGCGTCAAACGGGGCGACCACGCCGGCGACCTGCTGGCCCGCGTGCAGGTGGTCGTGCCGCAACGGCTGACCGACGAGGCCCGCGAGGCCATCGAGCGGATGGCTGCGGCCGAGAACGGCCACGACCCCCGGGCCGACCTCTTCCAGCGCGCCCGAGCCTGACGAGCGAGGTGACGACGATGGCCCGCAAGAGCGCCCGCCCCGGTGGGCACGACGACGACGCACCCGTCTTCGTCATCTCCGTCGCGGCCGAGCTGGCCGGCATGCACGCCCAGACGCTGCGGCAGTACGACCGGCTCGGCCTCGTCTCACCGTCGCGCACGCGCGGGGGCGGACGGCGCTACAGCACGCGCGACGTCGAGCTGCTCCGCGAGGTGCAGCGCCTGTCACAGGAGGGTGTCTCGCTGGCCGGCATCCAGCGCATCCTCGACCTCGAGAACCACGTGACCGCCCTCCGGTCACGGGTCGAGGAGCTCGCCGCCGACCTGGCGGCGGCCCAGGCGGCTCTGTCGGCCGGCGCCCGGGTCTTCGCGGTCGGTCCACGTGGCGAGGTCGTGGCGGTCCGACCCGGCCAGCGCCCGCCCCGCGCCCCGTCGTCGCAGGCGCTCGTCGTGTGGCGGCCCGAGCGCTAGGTTCGCGCCTCACCGAGCCGTCTGTGTGTGTCAGACTGTGCTCGCCTCAAGCAGACGGGGCGCGCCGCTGTGGAATGCCGCCGGAGGCAGTTTCTTGACCCCAGTCCCGGAGGTCGTGTGACCCCGCACCACCCTGAGGGCGGCCTGCCCGGCGCCCCCACGACGAACGCCTCGAGCGGCGGCGTGCCCTCGTCCCCGACGGGGATGCGTGACCTCTTCCTGCGCACCGACTGGTCGGCCACCTCGCTGGGGCCCGTCGAGTCCTGGCCGGCCAACCTGCGCGTCCTCGTCGACGTCTGCCTGTCGTCGCGCTTCCCCATGCTGGTCTGCTGGGGTCCGGAGCTCTCCATGCTCTACAACGACGGCTACCGCGGCCTCCTCGGCGAGAGCAAGCACCCCGGCGCGTGGGGTCGCCCCATCCGTGAGGTGTGGCCCGAGATCTGGGACGTCATCGGACCGATGCTCCATGGCGTCGTCAGTGGCGGTCCCGCGACCTGGGTCGAGGACGAGCTGCTGGTCGTCGACCGGTACGGCTTCCTGGAGGAGGCGTACTTCACGTGGTCCTTCGGCGCGATCCACGATGACGACGGCCAGGTTGTCGGCGTCGTCGACATCGCCACCGAGACCACCGCCAAGGTGCTCGCCGAGCGGCGCGACGAGATGTCGGCCCGGCTCGTGGCGGCGTTGGCCGACGCCGACACGCCCGAGGACGTGCGCATCCGCGCGCTGGAGGTGCTCGGCTCCCAGGTCAACGACCACCTCGCGAGCGACATCCGGTGGCACGTCGAGGGGGACGAGCCGCCGAGCGGAGCCGTCGACGGAGAGGTCGTGCACGTCGTCCCCGTCGTCGAGCCCGGGCTGCTCGAGCCCACCGCGCACCTGCTGCTGACCGAGAACCCCCGCCGCCCGTGGGACGCCCAGCTCCAGGTCTACGCCGAGCTGTGCGCCGCGCACGTCGCGATGGCGCTGAGCGGCATCCGCCGCCTCCAGGAGGAGCGTCACCGGTCCGAGGCTCTGGCCGAGCTCGACGTCGCCAAGTCCGACTTCTTCGCCAACGTCAGCCACGAGCTGCGCACGCCGCTGACCCTCATCGCCGGACCGGTGCAGGACGCCCTCGCCGCCGACGGCCTCGACCCCGAGCAGCGCCAGCGCTTCGAGCTGATCCTCCGCAACACCGACCGACTCGCGGGCCTCGTCGACCGCATCCTCGACCTCACGAGGCTCGAGGCCGGGGCCGTCGAGCCGCACTGGGTCCGGGCCGACGTCGAGGAGCTCGTCGCCGGCATCGGAGCGAACTTCCGCCCGGCCATCGAGCGCACGGGACTCGAGTTCGAGGTGGTATGCGACGACCTCGACCACGAGGCCTACGTCGACGTCGACATGTTCGAGCGCATCGTGCTCAACCTGCTGTCGAACGCCCTGAAGTTCACGACGCGCGGACGCATCTCGCTCCACCTGGGCGGGACCGACACCGGGTTCGCCGTCTCGGTCACCGACACCGGCATCGGCATCGCCGAGAAGGACCTCGACCTCGTCTTCGACCGCTTCCGGCAGCTCGACCGCGGCGACGACCGACGATCGCGCGAGGGCGCCGGCATCGGCCTGTCGCTCGTGCGCCAGCTCGTCGACCTGCTCGGCGGCCGCGTCGCCGTGCAGTCACGGCAGGGGAGGGGCAGCATCTTCACCGTGTCCTTCCCGTGGGGCCGGCCCGCGGAGCGGGCCGCGCTGCGCCCCTCGATCACGCCGCGCTCGGCCGAGTCCTTCATCCACGAGGCGAGCAGCTGGGTCGTGCGCGACGCGGTCGCGGCCGAGATGCAGGCGTCGTCCGCGGACCCCGAGCCGCTCCGCGGGCCGATGTCGCCGGCCACGCAGCCGGACGGCGTGCGTCCGACCCTGCTCGTCGTCGAGGACAACCACGACATGCGCGACTACATCGCGCGCCACTGCGTCGTGGACTACGACGTCGTGTCGGTGCGCGACGGGGTCGAGGCCCTCGAGCACCTGCGCGCCCGACGTCCGTCGATCGTCCTCGCCGACGTCATGATGCCCCGCATGGACGGCCTGACCCTCGTGCGCGAGATCCGGGCCGACGCGAGCCTGCGCGACCTGCCCGTCGTCCTGCTCTCCGCGCGGGCCGGCGTCGAGGCCAGCACCACGGGGCTGCTCGAGGGTGCCGACGACTACGTCATCAAGCCGTTCCAGCCCCAGGAGCTCCGCGCGCGCCTCGCCGCCAACCTCGTGCGGGCCCGATCGCGGTCGCGCGACGCCGCGTGGCTGCGGGCGATCCTCGGAGCCATCCAGGAGCCGTTCGTCGTCGTCGACGCCGAGGGCCTCGTCGTCCAGGTCAACGACGTGTTCACCCGGACCTTCGGCTGGTCGCTCGCGGACGGCCCGCTCGTGCCGCCGTACCCGTGGTGGATCCGGGAGTCGGAGTCCTCCGACGAGCACCACCAGCACCAGCGACGCATGGAGATGCTCCGGTCCGGCCGACCCGTCGAGGACGACCGCTACCGCATCCTCCGGCGCGGTGGCGGTGAGGCCTGGGTCCACGTCCGGTCGGCGAGCGTGCCGGGCACGGCGGAGCACGACGGCTTCGTCATCGTCGTCGTCCGGGACGAGACGCGCGAGCGCGAGTCCCGTCTGCGGCGCGAGCTCGCCGCCCGGATCGCCGTCGACCTCGCCACCGCGGAGGAGCTCGACCAGGTGCTCGCCACGGCCGTCACCGGCTTCACCGTGCTCTTCGACGGTGCGGTGACCCTGCGCGTCTCACCGACGAAGGGGCAGCCGGTCGTGCTGTCCCCGCGCGGACGGGTGGCCGTCGACGACCTCGAACCGGGCATCCGGCAGGGGCTCGACTCCTCGCCGCACCGCCACGACGTCCTGGTCGACGACAAGCGGGAGGGCCTGCTGCTCCTCCCGACGGCGCACGAGTCGGACTGCCGGACCTGGGTGCAGTTCGACGAGCCGCGTCTCGTCTCGAGCGACGAGCTCATCGTCGGCGACCTGCTCGCGCAGTCGCTCGGCCAGGCCGTCGACCGCGTCGTCGCGCGGCAGGCGCGCGCGCAGAAGGAGCTCCAGCTCGAGCAGGCCATCGAGAGCCACCGGCTCATCGGTCACGCCGTCGGCGTCCTCATCGAGCGCCACCGCATCACGGCGACGCAGAGCTTCGAGATGCTGCGGCAGGCCTCGCTCAACCGCAACGTCAAGCTGCGCGAGATCGCGGCGCGCGTCGTCGAGAGCGGACAGGACCCCGACCAGGCCTGACCATCGACGTCAAGACCCGAGACTCGACCTCCGAAGCCGCGGGCTCCGGAGGTCGAGCGCGTGCGGCCTTGGGCCCCGGGGGAATCGGTCGAGAACGGCAATTGCCTCGTGTCGTGCTTTGTCCGGCGGCGTCACGAGATGCAACACTGTCCTGCCTCCAAGTTCGCGGGCCTTCCCACGCATACCCTGGAGGCCCGGTGACCGACCTGCGTCCGGCGACCGCAGCGAACGACGACCGCGGGCTCGACGCCGCGGCGCGGATCACCGCCGCAGCGCGGCTGATGGTCCGCTCCGAGGACCTCGAGGAGGCGCTCTCCCTCGCCGCGTCCGCCATCGGTGAGGCGCTCGTCGGCGAGGCCGTGATCCGGGTGACCGCGACCCAGCACGACCTGCTCGCCGGCGCCTCCGGTGTCGTGCCGCCGTCCGCGCTGCCCCCGGCCGTCCGCGAGGTGCTCGCCGGACCCGTCGACCTCGACGGGGCGACGATGGACCCGGCTGACGCCGGGACCCGCGGCATCCTCATGGAGTCGTCGGGGATCCACGCCACGTGCCGGGTGTGGGCCGGCGTCGGCCGGACGCCGTCTGCCGAGGGGGTCGAGCGGACCGTCGCGGAGCTGCTCCTGCACTCGTTGGCGCAGGCGGTGGACCGGATCGTCACGGTCGACCGTTTCCGGCAGAACGAGGCCAACCTCGAGCGCGCCGTCGAGAGCCACCGGCTCGTGGGCCAGGCCATGGGCATCCTCATCGAGCGACACCGGATCGTGTCGGAGGAGGCCTTCGACGTGCTCCGCCGCGCCTCCCAGGACCACAACGTCAAGCTGCGCGAGGTCGCCCAGCGCGTCATCGAGACCGGCGCCGAGCCGGACGAGGTCGTCGGTCGGTCCTAGGCTGGACGTGTGAGCCCGACGGACGAGACCCAGCACCTCATCGTGCTGCCGGAGCGTGACGGCGCCGAGGATCTCGCCGAGGAGCTCGAGGCCGAGGGGCTGGCCGACGTCCGCGTCGTGCGTGAGGCGCTCGCGGGCGAGGACGACTCCGAGGCCCACGAGTGGGCCGTCTACGTCCGCACCCCGGCCGACCCGGCGTATGCCGTCCGCTTCCAGGCGCTGGCCGCCGCCCACGACGGCTGGTACGACCCCGATCCGCACGACTGAGGAGTGGCGATGTCCCGCGCGTTCCAGGTGACCATCGACAGCAGCGACCCCCGCGCCCTCGGCGGCTTCTGGGCCGAGGTGCTCGGCTACGTCGAGGACGCGCCGCCGCCCGGCTTCGCGACGTGGACCGAAGCGCTCACCGCCTGGGGGCTGCCGCCCGAGCGCCACAACGACGCGTATGCCGTCGTGGACCCTGACGGGGCCGGGCCGCGGGTCTTCCTCCAGAAGGTGCCGGAGGGCAAGACGGCGAAGAACCGCCTGCACCTCGACGTCCGGGTCAGCGGGGTGCCGGGTCCTGCCGAGGGCAAGGGCGAGCAGCTGCAGTCAGAGGCCGACCGACTCGTCGCCCTCGGCGCCACGGTGGTGCGCGAGACGCTCACGGAGGTGGACCACTACCTCGTCATGCAGGACCCCGAGGGCAACGAGTTCTGCCTGACCTGAAGGCCGGCCACCGTCAGGTCAGGCACGAAGTTGAGTGGAATAGACTCAAGTCAGCGCCAGTTGACCCCAGTGAACCGATCCCCTCACCAGGAGTACGTATGGACCTACAGCTGACCAACAAGGCTCAGGAGGCCTTCGCCCAGGCCGCGACGACCGCGACGGGCAAGCACCACCCGAACATCGAGCCGGCACACCTGTTGCTGGCGTTGGCAGCCCAGAGCGGCACGACCACCCCGGCCCTGCTCACCGCTGGTGGCTCGAGCGTCGCTGCCGCGACCGCCGTCGCCGAGCGGGCCATGGCCGCGATGCCGCAGGTCACCGGCGGCGCCCAGCAGCCGCAGCTCTCGGCCACGGCGGGACGCGTCGTCCAGCAGGCCCAGCAGTACATGACGGCGATGGGCGACTCCTACGTCTCCACCGACCACCTGCTGCTCGCGCTCGCGCGCACGGGGCAGTTCGGCCTCGACGCCGACGCCATCGAGGCGGCCGTCCCCGAGCTGCGCGGGGGGCGTCCCGTGACGTCCGACAACCCCGAGGGCACCTTCGAGGCGCTGTCGAAGTACGGCACCGACCTCACCGCCCGCGCGCGAGAGGGCAAGCTCGACCCCGTCATCGGCCGGGACGCCGAGATCCGCCGCGTCGTCCAGGTCCTCTCGCGCCGGACGAAGAACAACCCCGTCCTCATCGGCGAGCCGGGCGTCGGCAAGACCGCCGTCGTCGAGGGCCTCGCCCAGCGCATCGTCGAGGGCGACGTGCCCGAGAGCCTGCGCGACAAGACTCTCTACAGCCTCGACCTCGGCTCGATGATCGCCGGGGCGAAGTACCGCGGCGAGTTCGAGGAGCGGCTCAAGGCCGTCCTCGAGGAGATCAAGGGCAGTGACGGCCAGATCGTCACCTTCATCGACGAGATCCACACCGTCGTCGGCGCGGGCGCCGGAGGCGAGGGCGCGATGGACGCCGGCAACATGCTCAAGCCGATGCTCGCCCGCGGCGAGCTGCGTCTCGTCGGCGCGACGACCCTCGACGAGTACCGCAAGCACATCGAGAAGGACGCCGCCCTCGAGCGCCGCTTCCAGCAGGTCTTCGTCGGCGAGCCCTCCGTCGAGGACACCATCGCCATCCTCCGTGGGCTCAAGGAGCGCTACGAGGGCCACCACAAGGTGACGATCGCCGACTCGGCGCTCGTCGCCGCGGCCAGCCTGTCCGACCGCTACATCAGCGGTCGCCAGCTGCCTGACAAGGCCATCGACCTCATCGACGAGGCCGCCTCCCGGTTGCGCATGGAGATCGACTCGAGCCCCGTCGAGATCGACGAGCTCCGGCGTGCCGTCGACCGGCTCAAGATGGAGGAGTTCGCCCTCGAGCAGGAGAGCGACGCGGCGAGCAAGGACCGCCTCGAGCGTCTGCGCAAGGACCTCGCCGACCGCTCCGAGGAGCTCGCCGCCCTCAATGCCCGGTGGGAGGCCGAGAAGTCCGGTCTCAACGCCGTCGGTGACCTCAAGGCCCGCGTCGACGACCTGCGCACCCAGGCCGACCGGCTCCAGCGCGAGGGCGACCTCGGCGCCGCCTCCAAGATCCTCTACGGCGACATCCCGACCCTCGAGAAGGAGCTCGCGACCGCCCAGGAGCGCGAGGCCGCGGCCACGACCGGCGACGAGGAGCCGATGGTCAAGGAGGAGGTCGGCGCCGACGACATCGCCGACGTCATCTCCGCCTGGACCGGCATCCCCGCCGGCCGGCTCATGGAGGGCGAGTCCGAGAAGCTGCTGCACATGGAGCAGCACATCGGCGCCCGGCTCATCGGCCAGGCCGAGGCGGTGCGTGCGGTCTCCGACGCGGTGCGCCGCACGCGCGCCGGGGTCTCCGACCCCGACCGGCCGACGGGCAGCTTCCTCTTCCTCGGACCCACCGGTGTCGGCAAGACCGAGCTGGCCAAGAGCCTTGCCGACTTCCTCTTCGACGACGAGCGGGCCATGGTCCGCATCGACATGTCGGAGTACTCCGAACGGCACTCCGTCGCGCGCCTCATCGGGGCGCCCCCCGGCTACGTCGGCTACGAAGAGGGTGGCCAGCTCACCGAGGCCGTCCGCCGTCGTCCCTACTCCGTGATCCTCCTCGACGAGGTCGAGAAGGCCCACCCCGAGACGTTCGACATCCTGCTCCAGGTCCTCGACGACGGGCGCCTCACCGACGGCCAGGGCCGCACCGTCGACTTCCGCAACGTCATCCTCGTGCTGACCTCCAACCTCGGCTCGCAGTTCCTCACCGACCCGACGCTGAGCCCCGACGCGCGCCGGGAGTCGGTCATGGGTGTGGTGCGCTCGTCGTTCAAGCCCGAGTTCCTCAACCGCCTCGACGAGGTCGTCGTCTTCGACGCCCTGAGCCGCGACGACCTCGCCCACATCGTCGACCTGCAGGTGCGGGCGTTCGCCGAGCGGCTCTCCGACCGGCGCATCACCCTCGAGGTCACCGACGACGCACGCCAGTGGCTGGCGGCCCGCGGCTACGACCCGGCCTACGGCGCCCGGCCGCTGCGCCGGCTCGTGCAGCGGGAGATCGGCGACCGACTGGCCCGGGGCCTGCTCTCGGGCGACGTGCGCGACGGGTCGACGGTCACCGTGGGTGTCGACGCCGACGGCGAGGCGCTCGACCTGGTCTGACACACGGCACTCAGCGCGTGAAGAGCTCTGCGTCCCAACCGAACTCACGGGCGGCCGCGACGTTGTCCTCGCGGTCGTCGGTGAACCAGACCTCGGCTCGGGCCACCACGCGCCCGAGGTCGGCCTCGATGGCGCGGTGGGCGGCGGCATACGCCATCGGGTCGGGCTTGGCCACGCCGAAGTCGGCGGTGTTGAGCAGGCCGTCGAAGAGCCGGGTGATCCCGAGCAGCTCCATCTCCTGCGGCACCTGGTCGGTGCCGTTGGTGAAGACGTACGTGCGGTGGCCGCCCGCACGCAGCTGCTCGAGGCGCTCGACGGTCTCGTCGATGACCGTGCCGCGGTTCGCGTGCCACTGCGCCATGTGCTCGCGCACCCGCGCCGGCTCGGGGACGACCTCCTCGAGGGCGGCGCAGATGGCGGCATACCACTCGTCGAAGGTGCGCCGACCTGTGATGGTCGGCAGGAGCAGCTCGCTGCGGAACGCCGTCGCCGAGACGTGCCCCGCGGGCAGCCCGAGCGCTGCCTCGATCGCGGGGTCGGCGTCGCCCGGGGCGAAGTCCCGGACTACGCCGTCAAGGTCGAAGACGTAGGCGGTGTGGTCCCTCACACCGTCGAGTCGCGCTGCTCGCGCTCGTCGGAGGAGCTGGTGTCAGCCGTGTCAGCCGTGTCAGCCGGGTCGAGCGCGTCGGTGCGGTCGGCGCGACGGCTGCCCCGCGTCTCGGCGGGGCGCTCGACGCTGCCGGTCGAACGCGGCTCGTCCGCCCACGACGCGGTGCCCTCGTTGACGCTCCCGTCGGCGCGGCCGGTCACGACGTCGGCGACCGACGGGCCCTCGCGCTCGCGCCACTCCGCCTCGCGGCGCGACAGCTCGGCCTCACGGGTGTCGAGGCCCTCGTGCCGGGCCGACAGCTCGCTCTCGCGGCGGCGCAGGTCCTCGTCCCGCAGGCCGGCCTCCTGGAAGCGGCGCTCGTGGTCGAGGCGCGCGGCCTCGGCGTTCTCCTCGAGCTCGGTGACGCGGGTCGCCTCCTTGTCCTCGCGGCGCAGGCGGGCACGGCGACGGGCGGCGGCCGAGACCATGGCCCAGCCGAGCGCGAAGAGCAGGACCGCGGCGGCGCCGTAGACGACGAGCTCGAGCGGCGTCGCGTTGCGCGTGAAGCCGAAGGCCGTGACGGCGACCGTCCCGGCAGCGGCGTGGGTCGCCAGGTAGGAGACGACGCCGACTCCGGCGCCGACGAGCAGCAGGATCACTCCGAGCAGGGCCATGGGTTCGTGCTCCTTCGTCTGGTGGCAGGGTTGTCCCGCCGTGATCGTCCCCGACCCTAGCCATACCCACATTGCCGTGGCGGACCGAGGGGAGGGGCGCCCTCGGTTAGCCTGACCCCCATGCGCATCACGGGAACGCTCGCCGCCGCTGCCCTCTCGGCGCTCTGCGTCGTCGGGGTGGCCTCCTGCTCGAGCAGCCCGGACGGGTCGACGCCCAGCGCGTCGCAGCTCTCGCCGGCCCAGGAGCTCTCGGCCGCCAAGGCGAAGGTCGACGCCGCACCGTCCGTGCACCTCAAGCTCGCGAGCAGCAACGTCCCGCAGGGTGCGAGCGGTGTCGTGTCGGCCGACGGCTGGGGCAAGCACCCACCGGCCTTCAAGGGCACCTTCAAGGTGACGCTCAAGGGCATCCAGGCCGATGCCGAGATCACCTCGCTCGACGGCGACGTCTACGCCAAGCTGCCGCTCGTCCCGGGCACCAACAAGATCGACCCCAAGACCTTCGGCCTTCCCGACCCGGCCGTCCTCTTCTCACCCGACAAGGGGCTGACGACGCTCCTCACCGCGACGACCTCCCCGGTCGCGGGCGAGAAGGTGCGCCAGGGCTCCGAGGTGCTGACGACGATCAAGGGCACCGTGCCCGGCAAGGCCGTCACCGACCTCTTCCTCATCGGCGACCCCAACGGCACGTTCCAGGTGACCTACGGCCTCACGGACTCGCAGGAGCTGCGCCAGGTCGTCATCACGGGTCCGTTCTTCGGCGCCGGCACGACGTCGACCTACACCCTGACGCTCGACCAGTACGGCCAGCCCGTCACCATCACCAAGCCCTGACGCGCCGGTGACGACACCACACCCGTCCGGGGCCGCTCCCGGCACCCATCGGCTCGCGCTGCTCTCGGCCGCGTCCGCTGCGGTCGCGCTGGCCGCCGCCGACACGTACGTCGTCGTCCTCGCGCTCACCGACATGATGGCCGGCGTCGGCATCGGCATCGACGCCCTCCAACGGGCGACACCGATCATCTCCGGCTTCCTCCTCGGCTACATCGCGGTGCTGCCCCTCATCGGCCGGCTCTCCGACCTGCTCGACCGTCGTCGCATCCTGCTCGGGTGCCTCCTCGTCTTCGTCGCCGGCTCGGCCGTCACGGCGCTCGCCGTCGAGATGCCGGTGCTCGTGACCGGTCGGGTGCTCCAGGGCATCGGTGGCGGCGGTCTCGTGCCGGCCACCCTCGCCCTCGTCGCGGACCTCTGGCCGCCGCACCGTCGTGGGACGCCGCTCGGGGTCGTCGGCGCCGTGCAGGAGCTCGGCTCGGTGCTCGGACCGGTCCTCGGCGCGGTCGTGCTGGCGTGGTCCGGATGGCGGGCGATCTTCTGGCTCAACGTCGCTGCCGCCCTCGTGCTGTATGCCGTCATCCACCTCCTCGGTCCCCGCGCGGGCACCCAGGGGTCGGCTGACGTGCCGCGCCCCAGGTCCACCGGTAGCCGCCGCGTCCTGTCGGCGATCACGGCCGTGCTGCTCGTCGTCGGTCTCGCCGTGACCGGGCTCGCGCTCGCTGCTCCTGAGACGCTCGTCACCGACGTGACCCTCGGCGCGCCCTTCGTGCCCTTCGCCGGCAGCTCGCGCGTGCTGACCCCGGTCGGTGTCGTCGGTCTCGCGCTGCTCGTCGTCGTCGCGGTGCTGACGGCCCCCCGGTGGTGGGCCGTCCTGCGGCGGGCCGACCTCGTGGGCGCGCTGCTCGTGGCCGTCGCGCTCGGCAGCCTGGTGCTGACCTTCGCGTCCTCCGACCCGGAGAAGGAGGTCGTCGGCCCGCTCGGTTACAGCCTGCTGCCCGTCGGCGCCGTCGCCCTCGTCGCCCTCGTGTGGTGGCACCGTCACGCGGCCGACCCGCTCATCCCTCGTGGCGTCGTCGGGGCGCGTGGCGGCCGCTCGCTCGTCGTCAGCCTCCTCGTCGGGGCGGCCCTCGTCTCGGTCGTCGTCGACGTGCCGCTCCTCGCGCGGCTCACCGACACCTACGACGAGACCGGTGCGGCGCTCGTCCTCGTCCGTTTCCTCCTCGCCGTGCCCGTCGGGGCCCTCGTCGGCGGCTGGTCGCTGCGCCGCCTCGGGGACGGTGCCGTCGCCGGCGCCGGCCTGCTCCTCGCCGGGGTCGGCCTCGTCGTCATGTCGCGCTGGACGCTCCCGTCGGTCGGCGACACCGTCCCGGCGACCGTCGTCCTCGTCGTCGTCGGCCTGGGCATGGGCCTCGCGCTCGCACCGGTCAACAACGCGGCGCTCGCCGACTCACCGGCCGACGCGCACGGGGTCGCGAGCTCGCTCGTCGTCGTGGCCCGGATGGTCGGCATGGTCGTCGGGCTCGCGCTGCTCACGTCGATCGGGCTCAACCGCTACTTCGACGCGGTGCGCCGGCTGCCCGACCAGCTCGACACGGACGCGCTCATCGGGGCCGGCGTCGTGCAGGTGCAGACGGTCTTCCTCGGAGGCGCGATCGCCGCCCTGCTCGGGGCGGGCGTGGCGTTCACCCTCGGGGTGGGCCGCCGGACGAGCGCCGCCGAGCCTGCAGACGCCGACGCACCCCGCTTCGTCGCCCTCTGAGGCGACGCCGCTCGGGCGTCCTGCCCGGGACTCAGACGGTGGCGGGCCGGGCGCGCAGCTCGGCGAGCAGGCCGCGTACCTCGTCGGCGACGACGTCGGTCGCCTCCCACGGCAGCATGTGGCCGGCACGGGGGATGTCGACGAACGTCGCGTGCGGCAGGGCGACGCGCAGCGCGCGAGCCCGCGTCACCGGCATGAGCGGGTCCAGGCGACCGGCGACGATGGCGACACGCACGCGTTCGAGGGCGGGGAAGCCGGCCCGCTGGTCGACGGTGAGCAGCGCGCCGTAGAAGGCGGCGAACGTCGTCAGCTTCGTGGCGGCCACCTGCTCGCAGGCGGTCTCCACGTCCGCCGGGTCGGCGTCCTCGCCGAAGAGGCCGCGCACGAGGGCGCGGATCCTGGCGTTGCCGCCGGGGGGAAGCGGCAGGCCGCGGGCGGCCAGCCGCATGACGGCCGCCTCACCGGTGCGTTCGCCGAGGGCGACGTGGGAGGCCGCGGTCGCGACGAGGAGTGCCGCCCGTACCCGTGTGCCGAAGAGGTCGGGCCGCTGCTCGGCGAGCGCCATGACGGTCATGCCGCCCATCGAGTGTCCGGCGAGCAGCACCGGGGAGGCGGGCGGCACGACACTGCGCAGCACGACGTCGAGGTCGCGTCCCGTGTGCCCGACCGACGTCGACGCGATCTCGGCCCGACGCAGCCCGAGCGTCGAGCGTCCGTGCCCCCGCTGGTCCCACAGCACGACCCGGATCGGCTCGTCGGCGAGCTGCTCGACGACCGGCATCCAGCTCTCGTGGTCGACGGCCCAGCCGTGTGCGAGCACGAGGGTCGGCGCGTCCGCCGGCAGCTCCGGGTCGACGTGGGTGTGCACCGACAGGCTGGCGCCGTCGGGCGTTGACGATGCCGCGGCGGTCGTGGCGCCTCACGCCTCGGACCCCGTCGTCCCGACGGGCTCGGCGTCGGCGACCTGGAAGACGACGGGCGCGTGGTCGGAGGCACCCTTGCCCTTGCGCTCCTCGCGGTCGATGGCGGCCCCGACGACGCGGTCGGCGAGGGCGGGGGAGCACAGCGCGAAGTCGATGCGCATGCCCTGCCGCTTCTGGAAGCGCAGCTGCGTGTAGTCCCAGTAGGTGAAGGTGCCGGGCTCGCTCGTGTGCGGCCGCACGACGTCGCTGAAGCCGGCGTCGACGACGCCCTGGAAGGCGGCGCGCTCACCGGGCGAGGTGTGGGTCTTGTCCTCGTAGTACGGGACGCTCCACACGTCGGCGTCGGTCGGCGCGATGTTCCAGTCGCCGAGCAGGGCGATCTGCGCCCCGGGGTCGTCGGCCAGCCATCCGCGACCGGCGGCCGCCAGCGCCTCGAGCCAGCCCAGCTTGTACGCGAGGTGCGGGTCGTCGAGCGAGCGGCCGTTCGGGACGTAGAGGGACCACACGCGTACGCTGTCGCACAGCGCGCTGATGGCGCGCGCCTCGGGCGCGACCGGCTCGCCCCAGCCCGGCATCCCGTCGAACCCGACCTGCACGTCCTCGAGACCGACGCGCGAGACGACGGCGACGCCGTTCCACTGGCTCAGCCCGTGGTGGGCGACCTCGTAGCCGAGAGCCTCGAACCGCTCGAGCGGGAACTGGTCGGCGCGCGCCTTGGTCTCCTGGATCGCGAGCACGTCGACCTCGCTGCGCTCGAGCCAGGCGGCGACGCGGTCGACGCGGGATCGGATGGAGTTGACGTTCCAGGTGGCGATGCGCACAGTCGGCCACCCTAGACCGCCGCGCCGACGGCCGATCCCTAGGGTGAGTCACATGACTGCACCGCGCACGACGCGACCCACGGCCCTCGTCACCGGCGCGAGCGCCGGCATCGGACACGAGTTCGCGCGGCAGCTCGCCGCCCGCCAGCACGACCTGGTCCTCGTCGCGCGCGACCGTGAGCGCCTCGACGCCGTCGCCGCCGAGCTGACGAGCAGGTATGCCGTCACGGCCGAGGTGCTCGTCGCCGACCTCTCGGACCGGTCGGCCCTGCAGACGGTCGCCGACCGCGTCGCCGACCCCGAGCGTCCCGTCGACGTGCTCGTGAACAATGCCGGCTACGGTCAGCGCCGCAGCTTCCTGCGCAACGACGTCGCCGTCGAGGAGGCCGCCTTCGACGTGCTGACGCGGGCGGTGCTCGTCCTCTCGCACGCGGCCGGTGTCGCGATGCGCGAGCGCGGCCGGGGCCGCATCGTCAACGTCTCGTCGGTGGCCGGCTTCATCGCCTCCGGGTCCTACTCCGCCGCCAAGGCGTGGGTCACGACCTTCAGCGAGGGCCTCGCGAGCGAGCTCGCCGGGTCGGGGGTCACGGTGACGGCCCTGTGCCCCGGCTTCACCAACACCGAGTTCCAGCAGCGCGCGGGGATCAGCAAGCCGGGCCCCGACTTCATGTGGCTCGACCCGTCGCGCCTCGTCTCCGACTGCCTCGACGACGTCGACAAGGGCCGGGTCGTCTCGGTCCCGGGCCTGCAGTACAAGACGATCGTCGGGCTGCTCCGTGTGGTGCCACGATCGGTCGTGCGCCGCCGGGCGCGCCTCGTCCGCCGCTGAGTCGAGGCGCCCCGGCGTCGGTGTTCAGCGCCCCGCCAAGGGAGAGTTGTCTCGGATGTCCAGTTCGTACAAGGGAACTCGGCGATCCTCGCTCTATCCCGCTCAGTCGCCCTAACCCGGTGTTACCGTGAAACGGCAGGAGGTCGCCGACTCCTCACCACTAGGTCCACGACCGCCGGAGGGTCGGGGGTGGGCCTCAGCTCCTACAGTTCTGGACCTGAGTGATGACAGTGAGACGGCAGCCTTCCGACCTGGGGGGTCGGATGTGCGTCGGGTGCTGGGGTGCCCGGCGGCTGCCGCCGCGTCGGTCAGATCCCGTCACGTCACCCGTTGGGATGGGTGATGATCCGTCGCCGGACGCGACGGTGCTCTGCCGTGTCACCGCCTGACCCGGGCCGAGCGGGGTTCTCGGCCTGAGTACACAAGACAAGTCCGGGGGGACCACATGTCGAACCGAAAGTCGGACTACATCCGTCGTGGCGCGCAGCGTCGTCGCGACGTACGCATCGAGGGTGGGCACCAGGCGCCACGGCGTCCGGGTGGCGATGACGCGATGCGCGCGCTGTGCCACGACCTCATCCAGCCCTTGGCCACGATCAGCCTCCTCGCCGACCCGCAGGTCCTCGACAGCAAGGAGCGCCTGAGCCGCATCCAGCACGAGGTCGCCTGGCTCACCGAGCTCGTGGGATCCGTCCTGGGGGACGCGCCCGAAGACGACCCGGGACTGCTCGACCTGAGGGACGTCGCGACGTACGCGGTGTCGTGCTGTGCCCTCGTCACGTCGTCCACCGTCACGATCGAAGCGGAGGAGCCCGTGCCCGTGCTCGCGTCGCGCGTCTCGCTCGTCCGTGCCTTGATCTGCTTGCTGGACAACGCTGCTCGGGCCGCAGGAACGGACGGGCACGTGGCGGTCGTCGTCCGTACGGACGCACCGTGGGCCGTGCTGAGGGTCGTCGACGACGGGCCGGGGCTGGGGCGTCTCGTGCCCCAGCACTCCATCGGTCTCGTGACGGTGGCAGCGGTCCTCGAGGAGTGTCGTGGACGGCTCCGGCTCGAGAACGGTGTCCACGGGGGCGCTGTCGCGACGGTCGAGCTGCCACTCCTGCCGTGGGCCGAGGCGCGATGAGGATCGTGGTCTGCGACGACCATCGCCTCCTGCTCGAGGCTCTCGGCGCCTCCCTCGAGGCCCGTGGCCACGACGTCGTGGCGCTGACCCTGGCCCCCGACGCCGCCGTCGCCGCGGTCGCCGAGCACGCTCCTGACGTGTGCCTCATCGACCTGCACTTCCCGGACGGGACGAGCCTCGAGGCGGTGCGCGCCCTGACGGCACGCCATCCGGGCACCAAGGTCGTCGTCCTCTCGGCGACGGCCGACCCCCAGGCGGTCGTCGGGGCCCTCTCCGTCGGTGCCGCCGGCTTCCTCTGCAAGGCGATGTCCCTCGATGCGATCTGCCTCATGCTCGACCGGGCCGTCGAGGGGCAGGTCGCCGTGGAGGCGACGCTGCTGCAGCGTGCCTTCCTGCCTCCGTCCGCCCACGACCCGCTCTGGGCCCTCCGCTTCCTGACCGACCGGGAGTGGGACGTGCTGTGGTGCATCACGAGGGGACTGGCGACGCAGCAGATCGCTCAACGGCTCGGCGTACAGAACAGCACGGCGCGCACGCACGTGCAGAACCTGCTCACCAAGCTCGGTGTCCACTCCCGGCTCGAGGCGGCAGCGCTGCTCGCCGACCACGGGAGTGCGGCGATCTGGCCGGCGCGACTGCGCGCCTGAGGACGACACGGTCGGCCATGTGACGTAGCCGGAGGTCGTCCAGACGGCGGGTGCGGGAGGCGCCGTCCCGAACGATGCTGTGTCGATGGCGCCCCAACCTGTTCGGGTTGCGGTCTTCGCCCGACAGCAGCTGGTTCTGGAGGCGTTGGCGGAGGCCCTCGAGACGCGACCCGGCATGCGGGTGGTGGGCCGCACGAGCACGTCGGCGGGTCTGCCCCAGCTCCTCGGCTCGGGCCGGGTGGACGTGCTCGTCCTGCACGCGGTCACGCGCCAGGAGCTGTCGTCCGACCTCGTGCGCACTGCACTCGCACGCGATCACGACCTGGGCATCGTGCTCCTGACCGAGGCGGGCGCGTCCGACCTCGTGCGTGATGCCCTCGAGTCCGGCATCCGTGGATGGGTGTGCAGCGACGAGTCGCTCGACCGACTCGTGGCCGCCGTTCGCGAGGTCGGGGCGCACGAGGTGTTCATGCCGGTGTCCCGGATGACCGCCGTGCTGGCCCCACAGAGCGCCCCGACGACGTCGGACGCGTCGAAGCGCCTTCCCCTGCGCCTGACTCCGCGTCAGCAGGACGTCCTGCGCTGCCTCATGGACGGGTGCTCGCGGGACGAGACGGGACGGCTGCTCGACATGTCGCCCAACACCGTCCGCACGCACGTGGGAGCCATCCTGCGGCGGCTCCAGGTCCACTCGACGCTCGCGGCCGTGGCGGAGGCCCGCCGCGGCGGCCTCCTCGGCCGGAGTGCCGAGGGAGCGTCTACCGCGAATGGCGTAGGTGGACTCGGGCGCTGAGCGGGTGTGGGGCTGCCGCCCTGTTCCTACCGTCGAGGGAGCGGGCACCACCCGCGCCCACGTTCGCAGTCTCTTCACGTCCAGGGGTAGCCATGACGGTCCACACATCCGCACCACGAGTGGCCGCGGCTCGCTCGATTCCCTTCGCGCGCACGGTGATCGGTCCCGATGCCCGCTCCGCCGTCGCCCAGGTCCTCGAGTCGGGGTGGGTGACGACAGGGCAGCAGGTCGCCGACTTCGAGCGAGAGTTCGCCGACCACGTCGGTGCCGCCCGGGGCGTCGCGGTCAGCTCCTGCACGGCGGGACTGGAGCTCGCTCTGCGGGGCCTGTGTCTGGCCCGTGGGTCGCGCGTGCTGATGTCGACGAACACGTTCTGCGGCGCGGCCGGAGCCATCACTCATGCCGGCCTCGTGCCGGTCCTCGCCGACGTCGACCCCTGGACGGCCGTCCCGACCGAGGAGCACATTCGCGCTGCCGTGCGCGACGTCGGTGGTGTGTCGGCCATGGTCGTCATGCACCTCGGCGGCAACCCGGTCGACGTGGAGGCCGCCGCCGCGGCAGCCGGGATCGGACTCGACCACGTCATCGAGGACGCCGCGCACGCGCTCGGCACGTGGGTCGGGACGCGACCGGTCGGGTCGATCTCCCGCGCGACCTGCTTCAGCTTCTACGCCACGAAGAACCTGGCGATAGGGGAGGGCGGCATGGTGACGACCCTCGACGAGGACTTCGCCGAGGTCATGGCCCGCACCCGGTTGCACGGGATGTCCCGCGACGCCTGGCGCCGCTACTCGCCCGGGGCGAGCTGGCGCTACGACGTGGCCGACGACGGCCTCAAGGCGAACCTCACGGACGTCCAGGCAGCGATCGGCCGTGCGCAGCTGCGCCGGTTCGACACCGACCAGGCACGCCGTCGCGAGGTGGCGGCGCGCTACGACGCGCAGCTCAGCAGCCTCCCCTGGGTCAGCCTGCCGCCGCGCCCGGTCGAGGGTCGACACGCCTGGCACCTCTACGCGGTGCGGGTCCACCCAGGCTTCCCGGTCGCCCGCGACGAGCTCATCGACCGGCTCAACGACCTGGGCATCGGGACCTCGGTGCACTTCATCCCCCTGCACCGGCTGACGTGGCACGTCGAGCACTGCGTCGTGCCTGCCGGCGGCCTTCCCGGCGCCGACGCCGTCTTCGCCACCACCCTGTCGCTGCCCTTCGACCAGAACCTCAGCGATGACGACGTCGACGAGGTCTGTGCGGCGCTCTGGCGGATCGGGGGCACGCGATGACGTCACAGCTGGTCAGTCTGCCCGGGATCGGCAGCGCCGGGCCCGGACTCAGCCTCCGGACCCTCATCGTCGGAGCCGGGGCAGCAGGCAAGGCTCTCGCGCGGGACCTGCAGCGAGTCGACGACTTCGGGCTGTGTCCCGTGGGCTTCCTCGACGACGACCCCAGCAAGCGCCGGGTTCGCCACCTCCCCGTGCTCGGCCGGCTGGCCGACGTCCTGCAGGTCGCGACGGCCGAGCGGATCGACGTCGTCGTCCTCGCGATCCCGGGGCTTCCCGAGGCCGAGGTGACCAGGCTGGCCACAGCCGCGGCCCGCGTCGGGGCGAGTGTCCGCAGGCTGCCGTCCTTCGTGGCCCTGCTGCGACGAGACGTCGTGGGCACGGACATGTGCTCGCTCGACGTCGCCAACCTGATCGGCCGCTGCGAGCTCCACGTCGCGTCACCGGAGGTTGCCGAGATCATCACGGGCAGAACGGTGCTCGTGACCGGGGCCGGTGGCTCGATCGGCAGCGAGCTGTGCCGTCAGGTCAACGGCTTCGTGCCCCACCGCCTCGTCATGCTCGACCACGACGAGTCCAACCTCCACCGCCTCCAGCTCGAGCTGCGCGGAGAGGCGTTCCTCGAGTCGCACGACACCGTCGTGGCCGACATCCGCGACGCCGAACGCATGCGGCAGGTCATGGGGCAGTACAAGCCGCAGGTCGTCTTCCACGCGGCAGCCCTCAAGCACCTGCCGATGCTGGAGGAGCATCCCTGCGAGGGCGTGAAGTCGAACGTCCAGGGCACCGAGAACGTGCTGGTCGCCGCGGTCGAGGCGGGAGTCGAGCGCTTCGTCGCCATCTCCACCGACAAGGCCGCTGACCCGACCTCCGTCCTGGGAGCGACCAAGGCCCTGGCCGAGCAGGTGGTCAAGAAGCACGCGGGAGGCCGCACCGTGGTCTCGGCCGTGCGCTTCGGCAACGTGCTCGGCAGCCGGGGCTCGCTCCTCCCCGTGCTCGTGGCCCAGATGGCGGCGGGACGGGATGTGACCGTGACGCATCCGGACGTCACGAGGTACTTCATGACGATCGAGGAGGCGGTCGGCCTCGTGCTCGAGGCGGCGCACCTGACCACCGGCTCGGAGACGTTCGTGCTCGACATGGGCTCACCCGTCCGGATCGTCGACCTCGTGGCCAACTTCGCACGGCAGCTCGGCGTCCGCGACGTCCACATCCGGTTCACCGGGCTCCGTCCCGGGGAGAAGCTCCACGAGTCGCTGTTCAGCGACGACGAGGAATGCCTCCCCACGAGTCATCCACGCATCTTCGGCGCGCAGGCCGTCCCGGTGCACGAGCACTTCGACGCCCTGATGCTCGCGCTCTACGACGCCGCCCGGCGGAACGCAGCGGACGACGTGCGCCGCGCCCTCGGTGCGGTGCTGCCGGTCTACCGCCCCGAACCCGGCGACGTGTTCGCCCTCCAGACGTCCGCCCCGTACCCGGACGACTACTGATGCAGCCCGCACCCCACGAGGACAGGTTCGCCCCATGAAGATCACCGTCATCGCCGGTCGCGCCGCGGAGCCGACGTCGGACCGGCCGGCAGGCCATCACGAGGCACGCGTGTTCGACAGCGACCGCGTCCCGGCGGACCGAGACCTCGTCGCGTCGCTGAACTCCGCCACGCTCGGGATGGACCTCGTGGCCCCACCGGTCGTGCTTCCCGACTTCCACCACAAGTCGGCCATGGAGATGCCCTCGAGCATCGCCGTGGCGACGGCAGGGACGATCCGACCGACGCTCACGAGCTCGTCGGTCAACTGCGGCATGGCGCTCATCGCCCTGGGCTGCGACCGACCGAGCGATGCCGCCGTCAGCGACTTCTACCGCCGGGTGCGCGAGCGCTACCCCTATCCCACGACCAACCGGCGCGACCTGTCGTATGGGGACGTGGTCGCCGCCGCCACCGAGGGCGCCGGCTTCGCCGTCGAGCGGAACGGGGTCGACCCCGCCGAGCTCGAGCGGGTGGAGGAGAGCGGCCGGATCGACCTCGCGGCGTGGGGCGGCAGCGAGCGTCTCGTCGCCGAGGTCCCCGCGCTCACGTGGCAGCTGGCCCGGCTCCGCTTCGGCACTGTGGGTCCGACGAACCACTTCGTCGAACTGCAGGTGGTCGAGGAGATCCTCGACCCGGTCGCCGCCCGGCAGCTCGGCGTCCACGAGGGCCAGGTGACGCTGCAGTACCACGCCGGCGGCGGCGTGCTGACGGGCGAGATCGGTCACCTGTTCGCCCGCCGGCGTGACACCGCCCGCGTCATGAGGGCGGCGATGGCGGTCCAGAAGCCGTTGTTCCACCTCGCCACGGCGCGATCCACCCAGCAGGTCCGCGAGCGGATGCGCCTCTTCTTCAGCTCGGCGTGCCCACCGGTCGGTCTCGACTCGGACGAGGGGAAGCGGCTCATGCTCGCCAACGCGGCGGCGATGAACTACGGCTTCGCCTTCCGCATGGCGACCTACCAGGCACTCCGGCAGCTGGCGGCGGACGCCTTCGGCGGCGCCCCGGGCAGGCTCGTCGTCGACTCGCCCCACAACTCGATCTACGAGGAGGACGTCGCCGGGGAACGTGCCGTCGTGCACCGCCACAACTCGTGCCGCGCCTACCCGGCGCACCTCATGGTGCCCGGGACCACCTTCGCGCAGACGGGTCAGGCGGTCCTGCTGCCCGGGACGCACCGGACGTCGTCGTACCTCGCGGTCGCCGGCCCGTCCAGCGGCCAGAGCCTCCACTCCGCCTGCCACGGGGCGGGCACCGTCATCGACCAGTTCGCGACGAGCGGGGCCTCCCAGCCCGATCCCGCGGGGCGCTCCACGCTCCGGTTCCGCTACGACGACACCGCCCCGAGCGAGACGGCGCACCTCGACGACGCCGGCGTCAACGCGGCGATGTCGGTCCTGTCCTCGCACCAGATCATCCGCCCGGTGGCGCGGATGCGGCCGTTCGCCGTCCTGCACTGATTCCCGGACGTCTTGAGAGAGAGAAGACATGCGCATCGATGAAGCCTTCCGCCGCATGATCGGTGGTTACTGGTGGCTGATCGGGTTGCTGGTCCTGGTGGCGTCATTGGCGGCGGGCGTCTACGCCACCAACCAGGACCTGCAGTACCAGGCCTCGGCGCGGGTCCAGATGTCCGGTGGTCTCGCCAGCACCAATGTCCAGGCGGACGCTGCGACACAGTGGCTCCAGGGTGTGATCACGACCCCCAACATGGTGCGTCACGCCATGGCCGCAGCTGGGCTCAAGGGCGACCCGACTCCCTTCGCCACCCACTCGATCGTCGTGAACCGAGTGGGCGTCTCCACGGTCAACGACGTCCTCGTCACCACGGGCAACGCGGACCGTTCGGTCATCGTCGCGAACTCGCTCGTCCAGCAGGCTCTCAAGTACGCCAACACCGCTCACCAGAGCGACGCCGTGAAGATGACCGCCCTCGACCACCAGATCAGCCGCTTCACGAAGGAGCGAGACGGCCTGATCCACCAGCTGGCGACGGCTGCCCCGGGCGCGGTACTCGAGCTGCAGGCGCGGATCGCGGCGGAGGCACCGAGCCTCACGGACCTGCTGCGGCAGCGCTCCGACCTCGTCCTGGCGGCGTCGGAGCGATCGAGCATCGGCTTGCTCGATCCCGCGACGGCGTCCTCTGATCCGGTCGGCCCAAAGGTCGGCCAGCTCGTGGCTCTGGCGGGTCTGGCCGCGCTGATCCTCGCTCTGGGCCTCGTGGCGATCCTCGAGGCGCTCCACCCCCGGGTCCGGGGCCGTCGGTGGGTGGCGGCCGAGCTGCGCGCCCCGCTCCTCGGGCACCTGCCCACGCTCGACCTCGGGGGGCCACGGGGTGCCCGCGCCCTGCGTGAGTTCGGAGGTGCAGCAGCCGTGCTCGGCGCCCGGTTCACCGGGCGGCCGTTGCTGCTGCTCCCGGTCGAGCGGAAGCACGACCGGTGGGCTGCGCGCATCTGCACCGAGCTCGAGGCGCTCACCGGCCTGCACGTCGACCACGCCCCCGACGCGACGGTCGCGCGGCCGGCGGAGGACGTCGGTCGCCCCGCCGACCCCGTCGTGATCGTGCTCAGCCCGACCGTCGAGTCGCAGCGCCACCTCGAGGAGCTGGCGCGCACCGCTGCGGTGATGGACTGGCCCGTCGTCGGCGTGCTCACCTTCCGGCGCCGGTGGCTCATCGACCGGCAGACGCTCGCGGAGGGTGGCCGGGTCCACCGTCCCCCCATCACCCCCCTCACCGACGTCACCCCCGAGATCCCGGTGGATCCGGCTGACGGCGTCCCCGACCCGCGTCGCGTCGACCACGGGGCCCTGAGCAGCCACAAGATGTGGAGGATGCCGTGAGCCGGCGCGCCGAGTCCTGCGGCCTGACGCTGGAGGTCGGGTCGGTGCCACGCGGCTGGTCGCAGGTCATCGACCGCGCCCTCGGCGAACCTCCTCGAGCGGAGGCGCCGCACCGGGCCGAGGTGCCGCAGCCGGGCCGGGACGCCGATGTCGTCGTGCGGCTGGAGTCCTCCCGCGAGCCGTTCGAGGTGCACGGCCTGACGCCGCTCACCCGCGGTGCCTTCGCAGACGACCGTCGCGTCGTGCTCACCGACGCCTGCGCGAGCGGCCTGGACCTGCTCGTCGAGCCGTCGTCGAGGGCACTCTCGGTGACGGCACGCTCCCGCCCGGGGCCCTCCCACCGCGCCCTGCGCCTCGTGGCTCCCGGGCGCACCGAGCTGCTCTGGCGTGCCGCGCTCCTGCAGTACCCGACCCTGTGGTGGGCCGGTGTCGGGGGAGCCGTGCCGCTGCACGTCTCGGCGGCGCAGGTCGCAGGCCTGGGTGTGCTCCTCGCCGGGCCGGGGGGCGTGGGCAAGTCGACGCTCGTCGCCGGCCTCGGGCCGGACCAGGGCGCGTCGGTCAGCGACAACCTCTGCACCTACGACGGGGCGATGATCCACGGGCTGCGTGAGCCCCGACGCGTCGACGCGGGCCCGGTCCGGGTCGGCCGTCGGTCGATGCCCCACGGCCGGGTGGAGCAGCCGTGGGACGGCACGCTGCCCGCCATGACGCCATCCCTGCTGCTCGTGCTCCGACGTGGCTCCGGTGCGCGACCCACCGTGATGCCGGTCCCGCCGGCAGTCGCCGCGAGAGCCCTCGCCACCGGCACGTATGCCGCGGGTGAGCTGCGCCGGTACTGGGCCTTCGCCGCGACGCTGGCACTGGGCACCGGCCTCGGCCCGGCGCATCCGTCGATCGTGGGCGAGTCGGAGCGCCTCGCCCGGTCCCTCCACTGCGTCGAGGTCGTCCTCCCGGCACGTCCCGGGACCTCCCTCGTCGAGCTCGTCGACCGCGCCGAGCACACCGCGCGAGCCGAGCGAGCGACGAACCCCGGGATGACAGGGGCGCGGGCATGACGCAGCGTGTGGCGCACATCATCACCCGGTGCGTCGCCGGGGCCGGCGGGGTCGCCGTGCGCGGGGCGGTGAGCCTGCCCCGAGAGCTGTACGCGAGCACTCTCGTCGTCGGGTCGGGTGACGCTCTCCTCGACGTCGCCCGCTCGAGCGGCGTCGACGTGGTCGTCGTGCCGGAGCTCGTCTCACCGATCAACCCGGCCCAGGACGCCAGGGCCTTCCGGTCGATCTCGCGGCTGCTCAGGGCTGAGGACTTCGACGTCGTGCACACCCACAGCGCCAAGGCGGGCGTCCTGGGACGCGTCGCGGCCTCGAGAGCAGGCGTGCCCCGCATCGTGCACACGTTGCACGGATTCCCTTGGCACGACTTCCAGTCCGCTGCCGTGCGGCATGCCTACATCCGCACCGAGCGCGAGCTCTCGCACGTCACGGACGCCTATCTCGCCATCGGCACCGGCGTCGCGGTCGAGGCGCTCCGGCGCAAGGTGGTCCGCCCCGAGCAGCTCGTCACGATCGGTCCGGCGGTCGAGCCCGCGTCGGTCACCGCGTCGCCGGCGTCACGCGCGCGCGCGCGGGCGCTGCTCGGGCTGCCCGCGGACGCGACGGTCGTCGGCACGGTCGGACGGATGGACTTCCAGAAGGCGCCGGAGGTCATGCTCGAGGCGTTGGCCCGGATGGCGACGCCGGCCGTGCTCGTCTGGGTCGGTGGCGGTCCCCTCCTGGAGGACACGGCCCGTCGAGCGCAGGCGTCGGGCCTCGAGCGTCGCGTGCTGCTGCTCGGTCACCGCACGGACGTGGCCGAGCTGCTGCCGGCGTTCGACGTCTTCGCCATGTCGAGCCGCTACGAGGGCTTGCCGTGCGCCATCGTCGAGGCCCAGGCGTGCGGCATACCCGTGGTCGCGACGTCGGTGAACGCCGTCTCCGACGTCGTGGTCCCCGGAGTGACCGGTCTGCTCGTGGCGCCCCAGGACCCGGACCAGCTGGCCCAGGCGCTCGACCACGCCCTCACCCATCCGAGACAGGCCGCGGCCTGGGCGGAGCGGGCCACGGCCCAGCTCGGCACCCGCTACGACGCGAGCACCCTGGGCGCGACCTTGCAGGAGGTCTACACCGGCGACCCCGAGGTCCGCCGGCCGCTGCTGGCGCCGGTGCCCGGGTGGGGGAGGGCCTCGTGAGCGCCATCGAGGCCGCGCTGGCCCTGCTCGTGCCGGGTGGCACGCCGGTGGTCGAGGTCCGCGGCTCCCGACGGGGCTCGGCGGCGGCGATCGCGGGAGTGTCGTCGGCGAAGCGGCTCGTCCTCCTCGACGGGCGTCGGCTCAGCGCCAGGCGCCTGACACGTCTCGCCCGGGAGGCCGGCCTCGTCGTCGACCGTGAGCTCGTCGTGCTGCCGGGTCTGAGGACGGCAGCCTTCGTCGTCGAGGACTCGGTCGAGAGCCTGACGTGGTTCTGGAACGCCTTCGCGACCGTCCCCCCGGGGAGGTCGCGCGGATCCCTGCTCATCACGGCCACGACGTGCCTCGGCCGGAACCGCCACCTCGTCCGGTGGGTCGGTCCGCTCGTGGCCGGGCGCATGGTCATCGTCCACCGACCATGACCACGTCGACGAGGCAGACGGCGTTCCCCGACCTCGGGGCCGTCGAGGACGTCCTGCGGCGGCACCTGGGCGACGGGACGGTCCGGCTCGCGGTCGTGGCCATGTCGCGGGACGACCATCCCAAGGCGGTCGTCATGGCGACGCCCTCCGGTGCGACGACGCCGGTCCTCGCGGTCAAGGTGGCCCTGACCGGTGGGGCCGCCCGGTCGGTCCGTGCCGAGGCCGCCGCACTCGAGCAGCTGGGGCAGCTCGACCCCGGTCTCGTCGGCGGGACGGTCCCCCGCCTGCTCGCCCTGCACGAGACCGCGGCGGGCACGTTCCTCGTCACGACGGTCTCGTCGGGTCGGCCGTTCTCGGTCGACTACCACCGCTGGCACCACACGGGTCGTCGCCGTGACGTGCGGGCCGACTTCGACGCGGCAGCCGGGTGGCTCTCCCGGCTGCACGGCCTCACGGTCTCGCCGCAGCCGGAGGCCGACGGCGCCGCTGCGCTCGAGAGCCGCTGGCCGGACGAGGTCGGGATGGCGGCGGCGCAGGTGTGCCGGAGCGCCAGGGCGCGGGTGGGTGACCTCGACACGGGTCACGTCACCCACGGCGACTTCTGGTGCGGCAACCTCCTGCGGACGGGTCGTCGGGTCACCGGCGTCGTCGACTGGGAGCACGCTCGCTTCGGTGCGTCCCCGCTGTGGGACCGCGTGCGTTTCGCCCTCGCCTACACGCTCTACCTCGACCGGCACACCCCGAGCGGTGCCCGGGTCCACGGGCACGCGGGCCTCCGCGCGGGGGCGTGGGGTGACCCCGTGCGGCATCTGCTGAGGGGCGAGGGGTGGTATGCCGCCGGAGTGGCCGACTTCATCGCGCCCGCGCTCGGGCGCGACCCGAGCACCATGGCCTGGCGGGACGCCGTGCTCGTGGGTCTCGGCGAGGTGGCGACGACGAGCGACTCACCGCCGTTCGCCCGCGCGCACGCGTCCCTCCTCGCGGAGGTGGGGTCGTGACCACGACGGCGGCGGCCGCGCCCACGACGACAGGACGGGCCGCTGCGTCCGCACCGCTGCCGGGGCGCCGGGCCGTGGTCCCGGCGTCACGGTCCGTGCGCCTCCTCATCGCGGCAGCCATCGCGTGCATGCCGGTCCTCACGCCCACCGGTCCTGGCAACGCCTCACCTGCGGACCTGCCCATCCTCCTGGCGATGGGTGGGGTGCTCCTCTGGCTGTCGAGCAACGGCGTACGCCTCCACGTGCCGTACGCCGCCGGCATGTGGCTCCTGGTCCTGGCCGGTGCCGTCGCCGCGCTCGCCAGCCGGGACGTGCGCTCGACCACGGTCCTCGGACAGGACCTGTTCCTCCTGCTCTGGGCCGCCACCATCGCCAACGCCGTGCGTGCCGACCACTCCCTCGTCCGACTCGTGTGCGTCACGTGGTGCTGGGGCGGGATCGTCAGCGCCGGCCTGCTCGTGGCCGGTCGCCTCGCCGGGATCCCGTGGCTCGCCGGCCAGACCACCCGGGACGGCTCGCGGTCCGCCCTGACCTTCGGCGACCCCAACCTCGCCGGCAACTACTTCGTCGCCTGCCTGTTCGTCGTCCTCGCCTCGCGATACCCGCGCCGCCGCCTCGCGCGCGCCGCGACCGTCCTCCTCCTCGTCGTCGCGACCGTCCTCACCGGATCGAACGGCGCCATGCTCGGCATGGTGGTCGGCCTCGGCGTCGGGGTCGTCGTCGGGTCATGGCGGTCGCGTGGTGCCATCGCCGCGACCGGGCTCGCGTGCGTCCTGGCGGCGGCCGCCGGGGCGGTCGTCACCTCGGTCGACTGGGGGTCGGTGCAGGCGAGCGCCGCCGCCGGTGGTCCGGTCCTGCACGACTCGTTCGGTCGGGGGGACTCGTCGAGCCAGGACCGGCAGGTCCTCTTCTCCGAAGGCGTCCGGCTCTTCTGGGACGGGACTCTCGTCGGTGTCGGCCCCGGGCGGACGAAGGAGGCCCTGGCGTCGATCCCTGCCCCCTACGTCAAGGAGGCGCACAACGACTACGTGGCGACGCTCGTCGAGCTCGGCCTCATCGGAGGCGTCGGCCTCGTCGTCCTGCTCGCGTCCGTGGCGGCACGGCTGGCGCGCGTCGCGGGACGCCGCGGACGTGGCATGGCCGAGGGGGTCCCGGGACGCAGCGGCGACCCGGGGCCGGTGACGGTGCTCGTCCCGTCGCCGCACTTCCTCGCCGCCCTCGGCGCGGCGTTCCTCATGGCGGGCCTCTTCTACGAGGTGCTGCACTTCCGGCACCTGTGGGCGGTCCTGGGCCTCGTCGCCGGTCTCGACCTGATCCTCGCGGACGTGGCCGAGTCGCGGCGACCGGCTCGGGAGGTCCTGGCCGCCCCCGCTCCAGGGAGGCGATGACGTGTCGGTGCGTCTCAACCCGAGCCACGCCTCCCGTCGCCTCCGCATCCCGGGGCGGGCCGTCCTCGACAACCTCGGCGCCCGGCTCGTCGCCGTGGTCGCGCTCGGGATCGGCACGATCCTCGTCGCGCGGGTCGGAGGCGCCGAGGACGTCGGGGTCCTCGCCCTGCTGCGCGTCCTGCCGGGTCTGGTCGGCGTCCTCGCCGCCTGTGGTCTGCCGGGTGCGATGGGCTACTTCCTCGCCGGCCCGCACGCCGGGCACCCGCGGCTGTGGCCCACGATCCTCGTGCTGCTCGGCACCGGCATGGGGATCGGCACCGCCGTGTGGCTGCTGCTCGTTCCCGTCATCCACGCGGTCCTGCTCCCGACGGCGAGCACGCTGGTCATGCTCCTCGCCGGCGTCAGTGTCGCGACCCAGCTGCCGCTCGCCGTCGCCAAGTCGAGCCTCCAGGGGCTCGACGACCGGAAGGGGTCCAACGCGGTCACTGCCGGCGAGGAGGCAGCCTTCCTCCCCGCCTTCGGCGTCGCCTGGCTGCTCGGACTGCGCGGGTCCCTGCTGCTCGTCGTCGTGCTCATCGTCGCCGACGTCGTCGTCGCCGGGGCGGGGTGGGCTCGTCTCGTGCGCCAGGTGCACGGCCGGGGGATGCGGATGACCGGGCGTCCCGACCGCCCGCTCGCGCGCAGCATCGTGTCGTTCGGCCTGCTCGGTCAGGTCGGCGGCCTGGTCAACCTGCTCAACCTGCGCCTGGACTTCCTCGTCCTGGGCTCCATCGCCGGTCCGGCACCGCTGGGCGTGTATGCCGTGGCCTCGAAGTTCGCCGAGCTCGTCAGGCTGCCGTCGCTCGCGGTGACCTGGGTCAGCTATCCGCGGATCGCCCGCCTCGGGCCGGAGGCCTCCGCGACGGTCGTGCGTCGACAGCTGCCGTGGCTCGGTGGCGTGGGCATCGTCGGTGCCGTCGTGCTGGCGCTCGCCGCGGGACCCCTGCTGCCGGCCCTCTACGGTCAGGAGTTCGTCGCGTCCGTCGTGCCGGCCGCCATCATCGCCGTCGGCCTCTGCGCCTCACCCGCGGGAGGCCTGGCCGGCGGCTACCTGCTGGGGACCCGGCGCCCCGGCACCGGTTCGGTGCTGCAGGCCGTCGGCCTGCTCGCGACACTCGGACTCGACCTCGCCCTCATCCCGTCGTTCGGGGTGACCGGGGCAGCCGTGGCCAGCGCCGTCGCCTACCTCGTCACCGATGTCAGCACCGTGCTCGTCGTGCGACGACTCACGGCAGGCACCCCGCGATGACCAGGCACGTGCTGGCCTCGGTCGTCGCGGCGTCGGCCCTTCTCGCCTGCGGCTGCGGTGCGCCGGCCCCGAGCGCGACCCCACGGGCGGCGAGCGTCCTCGGCACCCAGACGCCCACGGACGGACGGTACGCCGAGCTCGTCGACGACCTCAGGGCGACGGGGACCGGCGTCTGGGTCGAGTCCGACGTCGTCAAGGCCTACCTCGCAGGGCCGACCCGTTACCGCCAGGTTCTCGGCACCGCCCTCGCTCTCGCGCGCCGCCGAGGGGTGGCCGGCATCAAGGTCGCCGACGAGCTCGGCTACCACGACGGCACGACCCCGGAACAGGCGGCGGACATGCTGAGGCGCACCGTCGCCGACATCCACGCCTCCTCGCCGGGCACGAAGGTGCTCATCGACGTGGTCGTCCCCGAGCTGGGCTGCCTGTCGTGGACCTCCTCGTCCACGGCGGTCATGCGCATGTGCGGTGCCGGCTCCACGAGCACGAGCCCCGGAGCGAGCCTCGCCGCGGTCGACGGCTACGCCGCCTCCGGGGTGGACGTCATCGACCTCAGCCCGGGTCTGCAGGACGATGCCTGGTACGCCTCCCAGGGCAGCTCCCGCGACGACGCGATGCAGCAGAGCTGGCGCGAGGCCGTACGCCGGTGGGGCACCCGGGTGACCCTCCAGGCGCGCAAGGCACTGGCTCACCCCGGGGCGTACCCCGGCGATGTCGCGAGCGCCGAGGCCGACGTGCACACCTACGTGGACATCCCCCTCGCCGAGGGGGCGAGAGCGGTCGACATCTGGACCTGGGCGCAGCACTACCGCGGCCAGCTCGTCACCCTCGTCGACCCGGGGGACGTCCCGAACGCGCTGACCAGAGCGCTGGAGCATAGGCGGAAGAAGGGAGCGCGGCTGTGGACACACATGACGCCGTCGGCCTACGTGGTGGACCGGGGACACGACGTCCGCGCGGTGACGAGCCAGTTCGACGTCGTCTTCGTCGCGGCCGGGACCGGCTGAGCACGACGGAACCCACTCGGGTCAGCCGCGCTCGTCGGGTACTTGACGTCGTGGTCGCCGCGGTGGCCCTCGTGCTGAGCGCGCCGGTCGTCGTGGCGGCGGCGGTCGCGATCCGCACGACGAGCCCGGGGCCCGTGCTGTTCCGCCAGGAGCGGGTCGGCGCGGGCGGACGCCCCTTCACCATCCTCAAGCTGCGCACCATGACCTCGGGTGGCGAGGGTCTCGACATCACGATGGGGCGCGACCCTCGCGTCACGAGGGTCGGGGCCCTGCTCCGGCGCACGTCGCTCGACGAGCTGCCGCAGCTGCTCAACGTCCTTCGCGGCGAGATGACCCTCGTCGGCCCCAGGCCCGAGACGGTCGCGTTGGCGCGCCGCTACCCGTCCGGGTGCCGCTGGGTGCTCGAGGCCACCCCGGGACTGACCGGACCCGCGCAGATCAGGATGCGCGACTCACGGGTGCTCGAGCTCCCGCTCGCCGCGGTCTTCTCCGAGCCCGCCCCGGACCCCGAGACGTGGTACCTGGAGCACGTCGTCCCGCGCCGGGTGGACCTCGATGCCGGCTATCTCTGCGCTCCGTCGCTGTCGCGCACCGTGGCCGTGCTGCTCGAGACCGCGGTCTACCTGCTCCACCCCCAGTGAACCGCCGCCGACGACGCGACGACCCGCCCTCCGGTCCCTGCCTCAGCGACCGGACGGCAGCGGCGCCGGCGCCCGGGTCACCTGGAGCGGGTCGCACCTGGCGTTGAGACAGGTCCCGGTCTCGAGGTCGAACTCGAAGTTGTGCCCTAGGCACCGGAGTCTCCCGTCGCGGACGACGGCGCCGTACTGGAGGTCCTCCCCGGCGTGCGGGCAGTAGCGGCTCACGACGTAGTCGCTCTCGCCGTCGGACAGCATGACGGTCTCCGTCGGGTCCCGGTGCGTCTCGTAGCCCTCGATGGCCTCGAGGGCGTCCCGGTCCGCGTGCTTGAGCAGGCCGACGAGGTAGTCGTTGTAGACGTCGGGATCCCGGCTGGCGCGGATGCGCAGCGAGAGGAAGAGGTCCTCCCACCGGATGCGACCCGTGAGCACCGCATCGAGCCAGCGGGCCTCGACCGTCAGGTGGTAGCCGGGCGTCCCACCGACGGGGGCCAGGTCGACCTCCGTCGTCTCGGGCCCCAACCGGACGTCCCACGTGCCACCCGCCCGGCCGACGACCTCGAAGCGCACCGTCATGCCGATCCTCTGCAGGAAGTAGCCGGACAGGGCTCCGAGCGCGAGGAAGTGGTCGCGGAAGCGCTCGCCCAGCCGGCTCTCCGGCGGGGGGTCCGGCAGCTCTGCGTACACCGCGGCGATCTCGTCGGCGCGCCGGGCGGCATACGCCCTGAGGTACTCGGAGGTGTCGTCGAAGGAGAAGCCGGCCCACATCGGATCGCGCTCGACGTCACCGGAATCGACGTGGAGGCGGTCGCCGGGCAGCAGGTAGAGCGAGGTCTGGCCCGGGAGCCGGTCGCGCAGGAACGCGAGCGCCTGGGCCTGGTCGGGGAAGATGCCGGGAGCCCGGACCGCGGCGTTGTGGTGCGCGACCGCTGGGTCGAGGAAGGCGGGGGGCCCGGCATACGGCACGACGATCTTCGGGGGCGCCGAACGCAGCAGCCGGGTCACCGCGCGGAACTTGCCCAAGCGCTTCTCGGAGCTGATCCGCTCGACGACCTCGGGCGGGTAGTCGTAGCAGATGGGGTGCCACGAAGCCCCGGACATCTGCACTCCCATGACGTCCAGGGGACGCCCGCACTCCTCGGCAGCCCGGCGGAGCTGGCTGACGCTGAGCCGCGCGTCGTTCGTGTGCAGCACGGCGTGCCCGTCCACGTGGACGAGGATGGCGGCGTCGTGGCACATGGGGCTGAGCTCGGGGATGACCGTCACCCAGTCACCGCGGTCGTTCAGCGCCAGCCGCTCCCACGCGTCCAGCTCGATGACGACGTTGCGCAGGCCCGCGCCGGCGATGCGGTTGCGCATCTCCCTCGAGGGGTAGCGCGGGATGACGAGGCGTGTCGATGGCGAGAGGCCTTGCAGCAGTGGCAGGTCCAGGTGGTCCAGGTGCTCGTGTGAGATGGCGACCCAGTCCGCGTCGAGCATCGCAGGCGTCCGCACGTGGGCGTTGTCGGGGAAGGGGAACCACGACCCGAGGAAGGCGCCCCGTGGTGACATCCACGGGTCGCACAGCATCCGCAGGCCGGGCGCGTCGATGCGCAGTCCGGCGTGGCCGAGGGAGGTGACGAGTGGTCCGTTCATGACTCGACGATCCGCCGCCGCGCCTCCGCCGGACACCCGCGTGGGCCGGACCTGCGTCTACGTCGTTTGACGGAGCCTCAGTGTCCGCAGAGCCGACGCAGGGCGGTCAGGTCGGCGCGGACGGTCGCGGCGATGTCGGCGTGGCGGTCGGTGGCCGGTCGGGTCACACTGAGCCGGTAGGCAGCCAGGTCGTCGGCGAGGTTCTGCACGGACTCGCGGGCGTCGTCGGAGGCCGTCGTCCTCGCGAGGCCCCTGGCCCGGGAGAGAACGGTGTCGAGCCCGGCACGGAGGGCCGCCGCGGACGCGCCGTGCGTCGTCGCGGTCGTCGACGCGGTCGTCGACGCGGTCGTCGTCGAGGCGGCCGCGACGAGTGACCCGATATCGGGGCAGTCACCGCCGAGCGGCTGGGACGCGGCGCTCTGCACGGCCGAGGCGCCCCCGCGTGCCGCGCCGGTGAGGACGAAGGCTGATCCGAGCGCGACGACCATCGTCAGAGCGACGCCGAGCAGGAGCTGCCAGCGGTGGGTGGAGGTCGTCGACGCGCTCATGATGTCGCCCCTCTCGTTGTCGGAGGTTGGTACTCGAAGGCGCCGCGGTCGTCGTAGGAGCGCACGCCGACCCCGCTGTTCGTGGTGCTCGGGTCGTCGACCCGAGGACGGCCGGCGGCATCGAGCGCCGGCTGGCCGGGCGCGCCCGAGTCTGCCGAGTCGATCGCCGGCGACCCGGCGCGGAGGCTGAAGTCAGCCTGCGCGGGGCCGTTCCAGCGAGGGTCGGCCTGCCGTGCGTGCGACTCCTGTCCGCTCGCCGCCTGGAACGCCGCCAGGGACGTGTAGGACGTCGATCCCCACACCATCATCGTGCCGCTGACACTGAGGTTCACGAGGTCGTAGTCGAGTCTCGTGCCGAGCTGCGACGTCGCGTCGACGCGGATGTCACCTCTCGTCCGGGGACACTTCACCGTGCCGCCCGCGCCGTTGGGGCACGAGGCCGCGTTGTCGACCGAGATGTTGTCGGCGAAGGTGAACCCGCTCGGGGTGCCCGACGCCACGCCTTCGAGGTTGATGCCGGCCGCCACGTTGTCGTAGACGGTGTTGCCGACGACGGAGCTGCCGGTGACGCCGAAGTCGTCGATGCCGTGGTCGCCGGTGATGCACCCGGCCGTGTTACCGGTCGGCGGGGGGCTGCAGTTGGTCAGGGCAGCGGTCGTGAACCCCTTGTTGTGGTAGCTGACGTTGTCGACGATCGTGTTGCGGTCGCCGCCCGGGTAGGACTGGATGCCGGAGTCCTCGTTGTCGTGGACGCGGTTCCCGCTCACGAGGTTGCCGGGCGCCCGCAGGTCGATCCCGACCGCGTTGCGCACGTAGCCGTACGCGTTCCACGAGCTCTCGTTGCCCGTGATCTGGTTGCCGGTCGAGCCGTTCGTCAGGTAGATGCCGGACGCCGAGTTGTCGGTGACGAGGTTGCCGGTGACGACCGAGCCGGTCATCGAGTTGAGGTACATGCCGTATGCCGTGGCGCCCGACACCGGGCTGCCCGACCCCCGCGCCGTGTTGCTCGACAGCCGGACGCCGGTCGCGTTGAAGACGTAGAACGCGTTGCTCGTGGTGTCCCGGACGGTGAAGCCCGACACGGTGATCCAGCTCTGGTTGGAGATCGTGAAACCGTGCTTGGCCCCCGCGATGGTGACGACGGCGCCCGCGGCCGGCTGGAAGGTGATGGGGGAGCCGGCGGTGCCGGAGTGCCAGGGGAACACCTCGTCGGTGTACGTCCCCGAGGAGACGAGCACCGTCTGCCCCGCGACGGCGACCTTCGCGGCCTTGGCGATGGTGCAGAACGGCACCGCGGCCGTGCCTGCACCGGTGTCCGAGCAGCCGCCGCCGCCCACGTAGAGGTAGGCGGCGACGCCTGCCGCGGCCCCGACGGAGCTGACCGCGAGGCTCAGGCCGGCCACGAGGGTGCTGAGGGCGAGGACGGCTCGTCGAGCGGGGGTGTGCGGGGGGGCCATGACTCGTCCTTCCCATCCTGCGGCTGCCTGATCCTCCAGTTTGTCCACCGGCCCGCACGATCACCCCCACCGAAAGTGGGAGGACGGCATACGCCCATTGCAGGAGGCGCGCCCGATCGGGCTACTCGGGCTCCCAGGCGATGAGCCGGTCGATGACCTCTCGGTCGCCCTCGATCGTCAGTGCCTCCAGCGGACGGCGGCCGTAGAACGCGGCGAGGACGATCTCGCTCGCCGTGCCGGTGACGCGGGCATCGACCGGCCCGGCGGTCTCGGGCAAGGGGGCGGTGCGTGCGCCGTCGGCGGAGACCCAGAGCCGCCACGAGCGTCCTTCGGTCGCCGCGTAGTCGACGACGGCGGGCTCGTGCGGCCACGGGCTCGTCGTCGCGCAGCACGTGGAGAGGAACTCCTCGACACCGTCGAGGGCCACGGCGTCGGGGAGCGGCCGAGGCGTACCGACCGTGAGCTGGGCGTCGTACGTGTGCACCGCGATCTCCTGGAGCTGGTGCCGCGCGACCGCGCCGCACGTCCCGGGCGACTGCGAGTCGCCCCACCACGTCCAGCAGCCGCGCTCCGGCCCGGCCTCGCGCAGGGCGTCGAGGAGCTGCCGGGTGGACGCCGCCAGCCAGCCGTCCAGCGCGTCGGGCTCGCTCGGCGCCGCCGCGTCGCCGTCCGACGGCGGCCGGACCCGGGAGGTGGCGGCCGGGCCGGCCGCGACCGTGGCGGCCCACGACCGACGGCCCTCGCCCAAGTGGTGGACCAGGTCGAGCAGCGACCACTCGGGACAGGTCGGGACCGGCACATCGAGGCTGGCCGCCGTCCAGACGGCGGAGCGGAAGGCCCGCGACCGCTCGTCGATGAGGCGCAGCAGGTCGGGGAACTCGAGCTCGCTCGTCACGCCGGATGTCTACCACCCGGGCGGGCCCGCCCGACAGCGCTTTTCCGGTCCGACTGACGTGGGGCCCTACGATGGAGCCTCGTGACCGTCACTGACACCGCCGCTGCCCGTGCCCGCCTGCTCGAGATCATCCGAGAGAAGGCGATCGTCCACGGTCGCGTGACCCTCAGCTCCGGCAAGGAGGCCGACTACTACGTCGACCTGCGCCGCATCTCCCTCGACGGGGAGGCCGCGCCCCTCGTCGGGATCGTCATGCGCGAGCTGACCAAGGACCTCACGTATGCCGCCGTCGGTGGCCTGACGCTCGGCGCCGACCCCGTCGCGACCTCGATGCTGCACGCGGCCGCGGCCGCCGGTGAGCGCCTCGACGCCTTCGTCGTCCGCAAGGCCGGCAAGGCGCACGGCCTCCAGCAGCGCATCGAGGGGCCGTCGATCACGGGCCGACAGGTGCTCGTCGTCGAGGACACGACGACGACCGGTGCGTCGCCGCTCGCCGCCGTCGAGGCAGCCCGTGAGGACGGCGCCGAGGTCGTCGCCGTCGCCACCATCGCCGACCGCGCCACCGGCGCCGGCGACCGGATCACCGCCGAGGCCGGCGTGGAGTACCGCTACGCCTTCTCGCTGGAGGAGCTCGGGCTCGCCTGAGGGCCGCCCGGGCGCCGCCCGACGCGCACCTCGAAACCCGTCCGCAGCGCCTCGACCGACGACGGAGGCGTGATCACCGTCGCGATGCCGCCGCGGGGTCGCTCGACGGGCGTGGCGGCATACGTGTTGTCGGGCAGCCACGGCAGCAGGCCGCCGTTGGTGACGACGGCAGGACCCGAACCCAGCAGCACGTAGGTGCCGTCGGGCACGTCACCCCAGGCGTACGCGTGCAGCCGGCGGGTGCGTCGCCGCGGGTCCCAGCGCTCGTCGTGGAGCAGCCGGTCGAGACCGGGCGCCGGCAGGTGGGTCGTGCGATGGCTCGCCGCGACGAGGTCACGGAACCGGCCGAAGTCGGCGCGACGGCACTCGGCGCACGGACGATGCCCGGCCGCGAGGGCGAGCGCCTCGTCGAGGAAGAAGAGCGGCGTGTAGTGGCTGGGGTCCCACTGCCGCACGCGGCGGTCGCGGAACTCGAGCAGGCACGTGATCCACGCGCGTCCGACGTGGTGCCGGCGGACGCCGCGCGTGCCGGCGCCGTCGTGGAGGCGGCCCCGGTTGCCCATGAGGTCGCCCCGCCCGGGGGCCGCGACGACGTCGCCGAGGGGATCGACCCGGTTGCGGGCCGGTGGGTCGAGGCCGCTCACTCGAGGACCTCGAGGACGACGTCGGCGGGGTCGCCCTCGCCGAGACCCTCGGCGTGGCGGACCGCCTTCTTGACCGGCAGCACGTAGGCGCCCCGGCTCGCGTCCGGGAAGACGGACGTCGTCCACGACGTGGCTCCCACGGTCGCCCGGACGCGCACCGAGCCGAAACCCCGCGGCGGCCGCGGGACCTCGCGGATGCGCGCCGACGCGTCGTCGCCGACCGTCACGAAGAACCATCCCGTCTGCGCCTCCCAGCGCCACAGGTCGGCCGTGAACCGGAGCGTCGTCATGCGTCCACGCTAGGGCCCGGCACCGACAGGAACCGGGCGGGCAGCGCCTGCGTCGCACCCGCGACCCGGTCCGCACGCGTGCGCCCAGCACTAGGATCGGCTCGATCGGCACACCGACTCGCCGCCCTCTATCGGGAGAACCCATGATCATCGTCTGGATCCTGCTCGGCCTCGTCGTGCTCCTCGCCGTCGTCGGCGTCGTCATGTACAACGGCCTCATCGGCCTGCGCAACAAGGTCGAGGAGGGCTGGCGCCAGATCGACGTCGAGCTGAAGCGTCGCCACGACCTCATCCCCAACCTCGTCGAGACGGTCAAGGGCTACGCGTCGCACGAGCGCGGCACGCTCGAGGAGGTCATGCAGGCCCGGTCCACCGCGATGTCGGGCGCGTCGACCCCCGCCGCGGCGGCGCAGGCCGAGGGCCAGCTGAGCCAGGCGCTCGGTCGCCTCATGGCCGTCGCCGAGGCCTACCCCGACCTCAAGGCCAACCAGAACTTCCTCGCCCTCCAGCAGGAGCTGACGAGCACCGAGGACCGCATCGCGAGCTCGCGCCGCTACTACAACGCCCTCGTGCGCGAGCTCAACACCAAGGTCGAGTCCGTCCCCTCGAACATCGTTGCCAACATGGCCGGCGTCAAGCGCGCCGAGTACTTCGAGACCCCCGCGACCGAGGCCGTCGCCCCGAGCGTCTCCTTCGGGGGCGACAGCGCCGTCGGGGGCTCCGGCACCCCGGCCGTCTCGGCGTCCACCCAGCCCGGTGCCGTCGGCGGCTCGTCGACCCAGCCGGGGGGCGCGCCCGGCGCGCTGCCTCAGGCACAGGCCCCCGGTGCCACCCAGCCCGACCCGACGTCCGACTCGGCCGGCCCGGGCACGTCCGGCGCCTGACCGGAGGGTGTTCGGGGCTCAGCCCTTGACGTACGAGAGCTTCTCGCAGACCTTGCCGTCGCGCAGGCGTACGACGTCGATGCCGCGCACGTGGCCGGGCGAGCCGTCCGGGGCGACCCAGGAGAAGCGCCAGCGCAGCACCCCGCGGTCGCCGGCGACGAAGGACTCCTCGGCCGTGAAGAGCGGGCTGCCCGTCTCGGTGAAGAGCGACTCCCACACCGAGCGCACGTCGGTCGCGCCCTCATGGCGTAGGCCGTCCGGCGCCGGTCCGGTGGCCTCGAAGACGCAGTCGTCGGTCATGAGCGACATGATCGCGTCGACGTCGCCCCGTCCGAACGCCGCGACGAAGGCGGTGAAACCCGCATGGTTCGGGCCCCACGTGGCATCCCGTCCGAAGCGCGCTAGGAGGTCGGTCTGCGCGTCGCCGCTGGACGGCATACGCGGTCCGACGGCCCCGCCGGAGCGGTAGGCCTCCTCCACGCGGTCGAACCACGTCGCCACGTCGGCCACGAGCCCCGGATCGAGCGCGCGGTCCTGCCCGATCGCCGCGGCGAGGTCCCAGCCGTGCACGAGGTGGTCGGCCACGAGCTGGCGGACGTACTCGTCCATCGACTCCTCGCCGTAGGACAGCTGCACGGTGCCGTGCGAGGGGAGCGTCTCGGCGACGGTGCCGAGGGCCTCGGTCGCGGCCGACGCCGCGGCGTCCCGGGCGTCCTCACCGAGGAGGTCGCCGTCGAGCCGGCTGCCGACGTCGGCGATGGTGCGGCCGCGCATCAGCGGCGAGGTCCAGAGGTCCTCGCCCGTCACGTGGTTGACGAGGTCCCGCACCGTCCACTCGCTGCACGGCGTCGGCAGGCCCCACTGGTCGTCGGCCACCGAGGCGACCTGCTGCGACCACCACTGCACGCTGCGGCGGTAGGCGCCGCCGAGGTCGGACCCGGTGTGCGGGGTCTCGGTCGTTGCCTCCATGGCGTCCTCCCATCGCCCCTGCAGCACCAGTGTGCCCCGGGCTCGGGAGGCGCGTCAGGACATCACGTCAAGACGCGGTCAGGAGGCGGGGTCAGGAGGCGCGGTCGCTGCCCGTCGCGTGGTTCGCGACGTCGCCCGCCGCGTCGGCGGTCTCGGCAGCGAGCGCCTTGGCCCTGCGGCGGTGCTTGACGAACTCGTAGACCATCGGCAGCAGCGACACGGCGACGACGAGCAGGATCGCGACCTCGAGCTTGTCGGTGAGCCACGGGAAGGCCTGCCCGAGGAAGTAGCCGAGGAGGGTGATGCCGGCCGCCCACAGGACGGCGCCGACGGCGCTCCACGTGAAGAAGCGGCGGCGCTCCATCCGGCTGACGCCGGCCACGACGGTGATGTAGGTGCGAACGATCGGGACGAACCGCCCGATGACGAGGGCCTTGTTGCCGTGCCGGTCGAAGAAGTCGGTCGTCTGGTCGAAGTACTTCTTCTTGAGCACCTTGCCGTCGCGCGCATAGAGCGGTGTGCCGAGGGCCCGACCGATCTCGTAGCCGACGACGTTGCCGAGGAAGGCCGACGCGCACAGGATCACGATCGCCACGCCGAGGTTGACGTGCACCTGGCCGGTGGCGATGAACAGGCCCACCGCGAAGAGGAGGGAGTCGCCGGGCAGGATCGGGAAGAGGAGGCCGCACTCGATGAAGACGATGGCGACGGCGATCCAGAAGAAGGCCTCGCCGTACTGCTGGAGCAGGTAGGTGGGGTCCATCCACTTGGGGCCGAGGGCCGGCGCGATGGCCGGCAGGACGGAGGCGAGTGCGTGCATGGGTGACAGGGTATGCCGTGTGCCCGGGAGCGCCTGAATCCGCGCTGTCAGCGCGCTGTGGGGTCTCGAGCGGGTCTCGAAGGGATATCGATGGGACGACGTCCCTTCCGTCGGCGCGCGGACCCGGTTCACGATGGACGCGGGAGCGAAGGAGGAGTGACGGCACCTGCCGGACACTCGGGGTCGTGGACGCTGCGGCGCCCACGACGGCGCGCGTGCCGTCCTCCTCCTGATCCCGTTGCGCGCGCGGCCGCGCCGTCAGGCGATGGGCAGGTCCGCGAGGTTCACGGCGGCCACGGCCACGGTCGCGATGGCGGCCACGACGAGCAGCAGGCGCGCCGGCCGGTAGCGGAAGCTCGACAGGACGCCGGAGAAGAAGAGCGCGACGGCGAGCAGGATCGTGTTGATGACGTAGTCGTGCGCCGTTTCCCCGGCCTGGAGCGCCTGCTTGCCCGAGGCGTCCGCCTTCGCGGTGGCCGCCTCGTAGGGCCCGAGCTGGGCGCTCATGTAGCTCGTGTCGTCGATGAGCCTCGTGGGGGTGCCTCCCGCCTTGATCTCGGCCTCCCAGCGGTCGATGACGGGGAGCAGCTCCTCGCGGATCAGGGTCGCGCGGTAGAAGGCGACGAGCTGGGTGTTCTTCGCCTGCACCGCCTGCGCGTACTGCGCGATCATGCTGCTGTCGTAGCTGACCTTCTGGGTCGCGACGCCGAACAGCCGGCTGGCCTCGACGCGCTGGTCGGTCGACGTGCTCGTCGCCGTGCTCTGCGCCCCGCTCCACTGGGACGCCTGGTAGCCGCACCAGGCCGTCCCGACCGTGGCGAGCCCGAGGACGAGCACCGTGACCATCTCGATGAGACGGTCGACGAAGGAGCCCTCGCGGTTCATTGCTGCTCAGTGCCCGGAGGCTGGTCGGCGGCCGCGGCGGCGCCTTGGGCAGCGGCAGGGTCCTCGCGGACCGTGAGCCCCATCCGGCCGGGACCGTAGCCGGGACGGCGACGGCCCACCTGGACGCCGTCCGAACGCTGCACGAGGTCGCGCCACAGGTCGGTCTCGCGGTAGCGCCAGGCGTCCTCGCGTGCGGTCGTGATCTCCTGCTCGAGCCTGCCGTCGTTCTGGGCCTGGGCGATCCGGGTGGCGGCCTCGGCCTCCTCGAGAGCGAGCTCGAACGTGGCGCGCACCGTGGCCTGGATGACCTCCCCCGTCCGGCCGAGGTCGACGGGCCCGAGCACGAAGCCGGTGACACGGAGGCCGTGCTCCTCCAGCGCGGCGGTGACGGCCTCGGCGAGCCGGGTCTCGGTGTCGGACCGGGCGCGCCCGAAGAGGGTCTCGACCGTGACGGCGGGGTCGCTCAGGGCCCGGCTGATCGCCCGGCCGCTCTCGTCCCGGACCAGTCCGTGGACGCCCTCGGGCCCGAACCGCTCGTGCACCGTGCGCAGCCGCTCGGGGATGATCGCGTAGCGCACCGTGTACGCGACGCCGGCCAGGGCCCGGTCACCGAGGGCGCAGCTGAGGCTGGGGCCGGTGCGGTCGAGCTGCGACACCGCCGACGACGCGTCCTCGCCGGCGCGATAGGCCATCTCCACCGACGGGTACTCGACGACCATCGTCTTGCGCAGGAGCGGCACCCAGTGCCGGCCGGGCGTCAGGGAGTGGTCGGTCGCCCGGCCGTTCTTGAGCACGAGGCCGAGGGCGCCGGCCGGCACCTTGATCATCGAGGCCGTGACGACCATCCACGCGAAGATCGCGAGGATCGGCACGAGGAGCACGACGAGGATCACGGTGGCGGCGGTGCTCATGACCGGCTCCGGCCGGTCGCGGCGAGCGTGGTGACCGAGCCGGTCGCCGGGGTCGTGGTACGCATGGCAGGTCTCCTGTCGCCACCGGACCGCCCCGGTGGGTCGTCCGGCCGTTCGCCCGGTCGTTAGTCTTCCGGGCATCCGATGTGACACCAGACTGAACCGGAAGGGGGACCCGTGGCATCGCCTGAAGGGGGTGAGACCCCGGACGGGCCGGACGCACCGAACGGCCCGACCGTCGCGGTCGGGGTCGGCCCGTGGCAGGGCCCGCGCCCGTCCGGCGACCACTGGGACCCCGAGCTGCTCGAGCACGGCGACCGGCGCAACGTCGTCGACGCCTACCGGTACTGGCGCCACGACGCGATCGTCGCCGACCTCGACGCCCGACGCCACGACTTCCACGTGGCCGTCGAGAACTGGGGCCACGACTTCAACATCGGGTCGGTCATCCGCACGGCGAACGCCATGGGCGCCCGCGCGTTCCACATCGTCGGCAAGCGGAGGTGGAACCGGCGCGGGGCCATGGTCACCGACCGCTACCAGCACGAGCACCACCACCCGGACGCTGCCGCGCTCGCCGCGTGGGCCCGGGGCGAGGGGCTCGCCCTCGTCGGTGTCGACAACCTGCCCGGCTCGGTGCCCATCGAGACGTTCGACCTGCCGCGCCGGTGCGTCCTCGTCTTCGGCCAGGAAGGCCCCGGGCTGTCCGAGCCGATGCGGGCCGAGTGCACGGCCGTGCTCCACATCGAGCAGTTCGGCTCGACCCGCTCGATCAACGCCGGCGCGGCTGCTGCCATCGCGATGCACGCCTGGGTGCGCCGGCACGTCTTCGACCAGCGGGTGTAGCTCAGCCCTGCGGGTCGCGACCGCGCCAGCGCAAGGGCTCCTCGGCATACTCCTCGACGACGTGGGCGGCGACGCCGACCGACCTCGCGACCTGGAAGACCACCTCGCCCGACTCGGCTGGCAGGCCGAGGGCGTGGAGCACGGCGGCGCTCGCGAGGTCGATGTTGGGCAGCGATCCCGTGCGCTCGGCGACGAGCGCCGCGAGCGCGTCGACGCGCCGCCGCAGCCGGGTGGTGCCGCGCCGACGCCACAGGGCCTCGAGCACGACGTCGGCCCGCGGGTCGCCTTCGGGGTAGAGGAAGTGTCCGAAGCCGGCCACCACGCCCCGCTCGCGCAGCGACCGCGCCACGAGCACGGCCGGGTCGACGCCCTCGGTGAGCAGCGCGTGGGCGGCCACGGGGGCCGCGCCGTGGAGCGGGCCGGCCATCGCGGCGTACGCGGCCGACAGGCAGTCGTGGAGGCCGGCGCGTGTCGAGGCCGCGACGCGCGCGGCGACGGTCGAGGCGGTGAGGCCGTGGTCGAGGAGGGCCACGAGCAGCACCCGGAGCACGGCGACGTCGCCGTCGGCCGTCGGGTCGCCGCCGAGGGCGGTCAGCGTCAGGGCCGTGAGGTCGCCGGACCGGGCGCGGTCCGCCGGGCCGGGCGACGAGGCCCCCGCCAGGGCGACCGCGGCCCGGACCGCGGGCAGCGCTGCCTGCCTGACCCGCTCGGGGTCCGTGTCCGAGGAGAAGGGGTCGGCCGCCGCGAGCAGCTGCACGGCCACGGGCATCCGCCGCTCGAGCGGCAGGCTCGTCAGGTCGATGGCGGCCGTCTCCGGCAACCCCGAGAAGCCTTGCGGCACCGTCGTCCCCAGCACGATCCCCGCTGCCTCCTCGAGCGACCGCAGGGCGACGACGTCGCTCAGGGCGCGGCCGCGGTAGAAGAGCTCTCCTTCTGCCTGTCGGCTCACGGCGGTGGCGATGCTCCGGAAGCGCAGGACCGGCTGCGGGCCGCCCGGGGGACGGGTCGCCGAGGCGATGGCGTCGATCTGCGCCCGGTCGAAGAGGCTCTCCTGCTGGCCCGGCCGGCGCTCGCTCCGCAGCAGCCCGCGGCTGACGTACGCGTAGAGGGTCGCCCGTTTGACGCCGAGTCGCTGGGCGGCCTCCGTCGTCGTGATCCACGTGCCTCGTGCGGTCGTCACGTCGCCTCCGGGCGGGTCTGGTCGATGGCGTTGATCGGGTCAACCGTTGACGAGATCAACATTGACGATGTTGATCAACATCGCTGAGAGTGAAAAGTGAACCTGAAAGGAGGACCCCATGTCCACCACTCCCACCGGATTCATCACCGTCCCGAAGGGTCTCGCCAAGGTCGTCGTCACCGACACCGAGCTCGGCGACGTCCGCGGCGACGAGGGCTTCTTCCACTACCGGCAGTACTCCGCCGTCGAGCTCGCCGAGCAGGTCGGCTTCGAGCAGGCCTGGCACCTGCTGGAGCGAGGCCACCTGCCCGACGACGCAGAGCTGGCGGCCTTCACCGCAGAGGTGGGGCGACTACGCGTCCTGCCGCCCGGCCTCGCCGACCTGCTCCCCGCCATCTGTGCGACGACCACCGACTCGCTCCAGGTGCTGCGCACGACGCTGTCGGCGTGGGGCGGCATCGCCGGCCTGCGTCCGCTCTACGACTGCGACGAGGACGAGAAGTCCGCGGCCTCCCTGGCGGCCGTCGCCGTCACGCCGACGATCCTCGCGGCCGCGCACCGTCTCCACCACGGGCTCGAGCCGGTGCCGGCCGACCCGACCCTCGGCCACGCCGAGGACTACCTGCGGATGGTGACGGGGCGGCTGCCCTCGGCGCGAGACGCCCGCGCCGTCGAGCAGTACCTCGTCGCCACGATGGACCACGGCTTCAACGCCTCGACCTTCACCGCGCGGGTCATCGCGAGCACCGGCGCCGACCTCGCGGCCTGCCTCGTCGGGGCCATCGGCTCGTTCTCGGGCCCGAAGCACGGCGGCGCGCCGAGCCGGGCGCTCGAGGCCCTCGACGAGATCGGCACCCTGGACCGGGCCGACGGCTGGGTGCGCGACCGCATCGGGTCCGGCGACCGGATCATGGGTTTCGGCCACGCCGTCTACCGCACGCGCGACCCGCGCTCGGAGATGCTCAAACAGATCGCCCGCGGCTGGGACGACCCGCTCGTCGACCTCGCGGTCGGGGTCGAGGACGCCATCGAGCGCGCGCTGGCCGAGCTGAAGCCGGGGCGCGAGCTGCACGCCAACGTCGAGTTCTACGCCGGCGTCGTCATGAAGCTCGCGGGGCTCGACCCGTCGATGTTCACGCCGACCTTCTGCGTCGCGCGCGTCGTCGGCTGGACGTCCAACGTCCTCGAGCAGAGCCGCGACCCGAAGATCATCCGGCCCGCCGCACGCTACGTCGGGCCGCCGCCGCCCCAGCCGGTGCCCACCGGCACGCGCGCCCCGCAACCGGCCTGACCGTGGGAGGGCATCGAGCAGACCCCGACGCATCCGGTTGCCGGGGCCTGCTCGGCGCGACCGGGGGAGCATCCGGTCGCTGGTGGTCGCCCGGAGCCCTCCGAACGTCATGTCCACCGTAGGACAGAATCGGTGTCTCGGGTCGACGTTCAGGTCAGGACTCGACAAGGTGGTGTCAAGGAAGGGTAGGCATCGCGTAAGGAGGGGCTCGGGGTGCCACGAACGTCGGTCGAATCGCCCGGTAATGCGGCATTCGTCCGGTTCTGGGTCGCCGACGCCGTCTCCAACCTCGGCACTTTCGTCTCGGCTCTCGCCCTCCAGCTCCTCCTCATCGAGACCCTCCACGCCGACCAGACCGAGCTCGGGATCGTCCGGGCGGCGACGTGGCTGCCCTACCTCCTCTTCGGCATGCTCGCCGGCGTCGTCGTCGACCGGGTGCGGCGCCGGCCGCTGCTCGTCGCGGCCGACCTGCTGTGCGCCCTGCTCGTCGGCACGATCGGGGTACTCGCCCTGACCGGCCACCTGACGGTGCCGCTCGTCGCCGCCCTCGTCTTCTGTGCCGGCTCCGCCTCGATGTTCTTCAGCGCCGCCCACCTGTCGTTCCTGCCGACGGTTGTGCCGGAGACGCGCCTCGCCTCGGCGAACGCCCGGCTCGCCCAGACCTACGCCGCGACGCAGTCGCTCGGTCCGCTCGTCGGCGGTGCGCTGGTGCGGCTGCTGTCCGCGCCCGTCGCGGTGCTCGTCGACGCCGTGTCGTATGCCGTGTCGGCCGTCGTGCTCATGACGGTCCGCGTCGAGGAGCGGGCTCCTGAGCGCACCCCCGAGCGGCACGTGTGGCGCGAGCTGCGCGAGGGCGCGGCCTGGGTCTACCGGCACAGGGTGCTGCGCCCGTACGCCATCTCGCTGCACCTCTGGTTCTTCGCCAACGCCATGGTCACGACGGTCCTCGTCTACTTCGCCACGACCGAGCTGCACCTCGACCCGCTCGCGGTCGGGCTCGTCCTTGCGGCGACCGGCGTGACCGGCGTCCTCGGAGCGGGCCTGTCCCCGCGACTCGGCGTGCGCTTCGGCACCGGCCGGGTGATCACGACGACGGAGTGGCTGAGCCCGGCGGCATACGCCCTCCTGCTGCTCGCGCAGCCCGGGCCGTATGCCATCGTGTGGCCGCTCGTCGCCAACGCGCTCTTCGGCCTGGCGATGGGGCTGCGCGACCCGCTCGACATGAGCTACCGCAACCTCGTGACGCCCGACCGGCTGCGCGGGCGGATGAACGCGACGATCCGGTCGCTCAACTGGGGCTCGATCGCCGTCGCGGCTCCCCTCGGGGGCCTCGTCGCCGCGACGTGGGGCAACCGGGTCGCCATCGCCATCGGGGTGGTCGGGCTCGCGGTCGCGGCCCTGCTGCTCTGGAGCTCCCCGTACCGTCACGTGACGGCGCCGGGTGAGCGCCCGGTGGAGGGGCCGGTGCAGGGTCCGGTGCAGCGCCGCGCCTGAGGTCAGTCCGCCGTGCGCAGGGCCTGCTTCCACGACGTCCGGCCACGGGTCTGCATGAGCGACCGCCGGTAGACCTTCTCGCCGATGACGACGGTCACCGCGGAGAAGGCCGCCATGAGCAGGAGGGACACGACGGGCTCCCACCAGGCGGCGTCGCCCGCGATGATCCGCCCCGGCATCGCCACGACGGACACGATCGGCACGAAGGAGGCGACCTTGAGGGCAGTGCCGCTCAGGGCGAAGCTCGCGAAGTAGACGAGCATGAGCAGGGTCGTCAGGGGCGAGGTCGTCGACTGGAGGTCCTCGGTGCGCGAGGCCAGCGCGCCCGCGACGGCGAAGAGACAGGCCAGGGCGAAGAAGCCGACCGCGAAGAAGAGGATGAACCACACGACCGCGGTCGAGAGCGCGGGCAGCAGCGACGACCACTCGGTGAACGACACCGCCACGAGCCCGACCCCGGCGAAGAGCACCACCTGGCCCATCGCGATGACCGAGTTCCCGACGACCTTGCCGGCGAGCAGGGCGCGCAGGGGGATCGCCGTCGCGATGATCTCGACGAGGCGCGACTGCTTCTCCTCGACGACGCTCGCGGCGATCTGCTGGCCGAACATCAGGGCGCCCATGAAGAAGAGCAGCGCGAAGGCGAAGGTGGCGGCCTGCACGAAGCCGCGGTTCGTCGTCTGCCCGTCGAAGCGGTCGGCGCCCAGGGTCGCCCCGCGCTCGAGGGCCTCGACCGTCGTGCCGGCCGCAGCCGCGTTGCGGTCGAGCGCAGCGGCGCGGACGGCTCCCTCGAGGGGCGTCCGCAGCGACGACCCCACGTCGTCGCCGGACGTCAGCGTCCAGCCGGCCGACGTCTCGTGCAGCCACGCGTCGACGTCGCCCCGGTCGACGGCGGCGTGCGCCGCGTCCTCGCCGGTGACGGTCGTCGGGGTGATGACGACGGTGTCACTCGTCGAGCGGGCTGTCGATGCGGCCTGCTCGACGAGGCGCGTGCCCTCGGCCGACGACACGGCGACGGTGTAGGTCGTCGTCTTTCCCGCCTGCCACGCCGAGAAGGCCGCGAAGCCGGCGATGAACACGAGCGTGAAGAGCGTGGAGAAGAGGAACGTGCGGTTCGTGACGCGGACGACGACCTCGCGCACAGCCACGATGAGCCACGGACGCCCGCCCCCGGACGTCTGCTCGTCGGCGGGCCCGGAGGCCTCGCCGGCGCCGGCGGTGTCGGGGTCCGGTCGGTGCTGGAGGGTGGTCATGCCGTCACCTCACGGTAGATCTGGGCCAGGGTGGGTCGCTGCGGCGAGAACTCGTGCACCTCGCCGCGTCTCAGGGCCTCCTCGAGGAGAGCCCGTTCGGCGCCGTGCTCGACGACCTCGAGCAGCGCCGTGTGTCCCTCGACGTCGACGGCGTGCACGCCCCCGACACCGCGCACCCACCCTGCATCGCCCGACAGGACGAGCCGGTGCCGCGAGACGGAGGTCGCGCGCAGCTCGTCCGGGCTGCCCGACGCGACGACCCGGCCCTTGGCGAGCACGACGAGGCGCTCGCAGAGCCGCTCGACGAGGTCGAGCTGGTGGGAGGAGAAGAGGACCGGCACGCCGCGAGCGGTGTGCTCGCGCAAGAGGTCGGCCATGTTGTCGACGGCGGCGGGGTCGAGGCCGCTGAACGGCTCGTCGAGCACGAGCGCCCGGGGCCGGCCCATGAGCGCGGCGATGATCTGGACCCGCTGCTGGTTGCCGAGCGAGAGCTTCTCGACGTGGTCCTTGGCGCGCTCGGCGAGACCGAGGCGCTCGAGGTGGGCCGTCACCGAGGCCTTGGCCGCCGAGGCGCTCAGGCCGCGGAGCCGTCCGAGGTAGACGAGCTGGTCGAGCACCGCCTGCTTGGGATAGAGCCCGCGCTCCTCGGGCATGTAGCCGAACTGGCGCCGGTCGAGGGCGGTGATCGGGCGACCGTCCCAGAGCACCTCGCCACCGCTGGGCGACAGGACGCCCATGACCATGCGCATCGTCGTGGTCTTCCCGGCACCGTTGCCGCCGACGAAGCCGGTCAGCCGGCCGGCCCCGACCGTGAAGCTGATGTCGTCGACGGCCCGGATCTCGCCGAAGGTGCGGCTCAGGTGCAGAAGCTCGATGTCGGCCGTGGCGCGTGGTCTGGTCAGGCGGTCCCCGTCGTCGTTCATGCCTCCCACGCTAGGCCGCGCGGGGGCGCCCAGGATCAGCCGCTGGGTTGATCCTCCCGATCCCCCCGGAGGATGAGACCGGCCTCGTAGGCCAGCACGACCGCCTGGACGCGGTCGCGCAGGTGCAGCTTGGCGAAGACGTTGGACAGGTGCGTCTTGACCGTCGCCTCACCGACGAAGAGCCGTCCGGCGATCTCGGCGTTGGAGAGGCCCCGACCCACGAGACCGAGCACCTCGAGCTCGCGCGGCGTCAGGTCGTCGAGCCGCGGGTCGCGGTCGTCCCGCCGTGGGGCGGCCTGGGCGTCGGAGACCGACCCGTTCGTCATCTGCTCGATGACGCGCCGCGTCACCTCCGGAGCGAGCAGGGCGTGGCCACCCGAGACGGCCCGCACCGCCTCGATGAGGTGGTCGGCGTCGGCGTTCTTGAGCAGGAAGCCGCTCGCCCCGGCGGCGAGGCCGGCGAAGACGTAGTCGTCCCGGTCGAAGGTGGTGAGGATGACGACCCTGGCCAGGTCGTCGGCGACGATGCGCCGGGTCGCCTCGATGCCGTCCATGACCGGCATCTGCACGTCCATGAGCACGACGTCGGGTCGCAGCTCGCGGGTGAGCCGCACGGCCTCCTCACCGTCGCTCGCCTGCCCGATGACCTCGATGTCGTCCTCCACCGAGAGGATGAGCGAGAAGCCGGACCGGACGAGCAGTTGGTCGTCGACGAGCAGCACGCGGACGGGCGCGCTCACGAGGCCTCCTCGGGCAGCGGCATGCGCACGCGGACCCGGTATCCGCCGGTGACCCGGGGCCCGATCTCGCTCACGCCGCCGTGCGTCGACAGGCGCTCGCGAACGCCGAGGAGACCCAGGCCGGTCCCCGACGTGCCCGACCGCGGCCGCCCGCTGTCGAGCACCTCGACCTCGGCGTAGCCGTGCGCGAAGCCGTGCTCGGGTCGCCGGTCGACGCGGACGAAGACCGTCGCGCACGAGGCCGTCGAGTGCCGCCGCACGTTGGCGAGCGCCTCTTGCGCGGTGCGGTAGAGCGAGAGCCCGAGGGGTGCCGGGACGGAGGCGGCCGCGCCGGGCACGTCCTCGACGACGTGGCACTCGACCTCGAGGCCGTGGGTCGAGGCCTCACGGGCCAGGGTCGTCACGTCCGCGAGGCCGGGCTCGGGCGCCCGGGTGCGGCCCCCGGGTCCCGACCCGTCCGACGTCCCCTCGTGGTCGTCGGCGCGCAGCGTGCCGAGCAGCCCTCGCATCTGGGCCACGGCGTCGCGCGATGACGTCTCGACCGACCGCAGGGCGCCCTCGGCCACGTCGGGGTCGCGTCGCAGCACGCGACGGGCCGCGGCGGCCTGGATCCCGATGACCGAGACGTGGTGGGCGACGACGTCGTGCAGCTCACGGGCGATCCGCAGCCGCTCCTCGACGACGGCCTGCCGCTGGAGGCTCGTGGCCTGGGCGTCGATGGTGCGGGCCTGGGCGGCGAGCCGGTCGCGCTGGAGCGCGGCGCGCCAGGCGGCCTGGCCACCGATGATGGCGCCGCCGAAGTAGAAGACGTTGATGAGCAGGGTGTAGACGACGTAGGCGCCGGCCGGGCTGAAGAGTCCCTGGTGGACGAGGGGCTCGTCGCCGCGGCTCATCGCCTCCTCGACGCCGCTGCCCACCGCGAGCTGCCAGGCGAGCCAGCCGAACATCAGCAGCACGACACCGGCGACGACCCCGAGCATCGCCTGCCGGTCACGTGCCCAGGCGACGCCGGTGAAGAGGGCGAGGAAGTAGACGACCTGCATCGGCATCGACACCGCGACCGCCGGCATGAGCAGGCCGAAGACGAAGAGGTGCAGCGACAGTCCGGCCGCGACGAGCAGCGGCCACCGGTGGCGCCAGATGAGGGGGAGCGTGCCGAGGGCCACGGCGACGTGCGGCCAGACCCACGAGTCCTGCTGCGCGCCGAGTGAGTCGATGCTGCGCAGCAGCTCGACGCCGAGCGACCCCGCGACGAGGAAGCCGAGGGCGACCCAGAGGTCGGCACGCCGCTGGCGCGGCGAGTCGTCGGGGACCCGCTCCCAGTCGGTGTCGACACCGAAGTAGGCCCTCACCCGCGCCACGAGGGCAGTCCACCGGCCGTCCATGGGGCCAGCCTAGGCAGACCGGTGCCCCTGCCGGTTCCCCCTCGAGGCGGAGGGCGTGGCGGCGGTAGGTTCGGGCGCATGGGTGTCTCCTCCTCCGTCCTCGACGTCCCGACGATGCGTTCCAGGCTCGACCGGCTGCGACACCACGCGGCAGATGCAGGCGTCGCGGCGACCGTCGTGTCACCCGGCTCCGACCTGCGCTACCTCACCGGCATCGCGGGCTCGTCGTTCGAGCGGCTCACGGCGCTCGTCGTGCCGAGCGACGCGACGGTCGCCCCCGTCTTCGTCTCTCCTGCGCTCGAGTACGCCGGTCTCGGTCACGTGCCGCTCGGCGAGCTCGGCGTCGAGGTGCGCACGTGGGTCGACGGCGAGGACCCCTACGCCCTGGCGCTCGGCGGAGTGCCGACCGGTCGCGTCGCGGTGTCCGACATGACACCGGCCCTGCACCTGCTGCGCCTGCGTGACGCCGGGGCGGCGGACCAGCAGCTCGCCGGCCCGGTCCTGCGCGAGCTGCGGATGCGCAAGGACGCGGCCGAGCTCGCGGAGCTGCGCGCGGCCGGCGCCGCGATCGACCGTGTGCACGCGCGGGTCGGCGAGTGGCTCCGGGTCGGTCGCACCGAGGCGCAGGTCGCTGCCGACATCGCCGCTGCGATCCTCGAGGAGGGGCACGCCACAGCCGAATTCGTCATCGTCGGGTCGGGACCCAATGGCGCGAGCCCGCACCACTCCGTCAGCGACCGCGTCATCGAGGGCGGGGACGTCGTCGTCGTCGACATCGGCGGCCCGCTGCCCTCGGGCTACGGCTCCGACAGCACGCGCACGTATGCCGTCGGGTCGCCCCGCGAGCCCGGCGTGGCCGAGGCGTATGGCGCGCTGCAGGCGGCGCAGCAGGCATCCGTCGAGTCCGTGCGTCCCGGCGTGACGTGCGAGGCCATCGACCGCGCGGCCCGCGACGTGCTCGCGGCGGCCGGTCTCGCAGAGCACTTCATCCACCGCACCGGCCACGGCATCGGGCTCGACGGCCACGAGGAGCCCTACATCGTCGCCGGCAACGACCTCCCCGTCGAGCCCGGCATGACCTTCAGCATCGAGCCGGGCGTCTACCTCGCGGGCCGCTGGGGCGCGCGCATCGAGGACATCGTCGCCGTGACCGACGACGGTGTCGAGCGCTTCAACACGAGACCCACCGACCTCGTCGTCGTCTGACCTGAAACGGGTGTGACGACGGGGCCACTCGAGCGTCGAGTGGCCCCGTCGTCCCAGGGCCCAGGTGGCCCGACCTCAGGAGTCGAAGCCCACGCCGATCCGGTCGAGCGCGCGGAGCCACAGGTTGCGCCGGCCGGTGCGGTCCTCGGCCGCGAGCGACGACCGCGTGGCGCGCACGGCGGCATACCGGATCGGCTCGGGCGGGAAGGGGATCGGTTTGCGCCGCACCATCCCGAGGCGGGTGAGCTCGGTGTCCTTGCCGTCGACGAGATCGAGGGCGACGGCCGCGCCGAAGCGGGTCGAGGCGACGCCCAGCCCGGTGTAGCCGACGGCGTACGCCATCCGCCCGCCGAGCGCCGTGCCGAAGACCGGCGTGAAACGGGACGTCGTGTCGATGACACCGGCCCAGCGGTGCGTGAAACGGATGCCCTCGAGCTGCGGGAAGAGGTCGAGGAAGTGGTCGGCGAGCAGCCCGTGCGAGGCGTCCGACTGCTCGAGCGCCGGGTCGATGCGTCCGGGGAAGTGGTAGTTCGCGTCATAGCCGCCGAAGAGCACCCGGTCGTCGAGCGTCCTTCGGTAGTAGTGGAACTGGTTGCCCGCGTCGGTGAGTCCCTCGCGCTCTTTCCAGCCGATGGCGTCGAGCTGGGTCGGCGTCAGGGGTTCGGTCATGAGGACGTGGTCGTAGACCGGGAGCACCCACGCGCTGAAGCGCTTGAGCACGCCCTGCGACGCGTTCGTGCCGATGACGACGCGTCGCGCGTGGATCGAGCCGCCGTCGAGCGTCACCCTCACGCCGTCGCCCTCGGTGTCGAATCCCGTTGCACGCGTGTGCTCGTGGAGCCGCACGCCGAGCGACTCGGCCGCGCGGGCCAGCCCCCAGACGAGGCGCGCGGGGTCGACGAGCGCGACCTCGGGGTCGTACATCCCGGCGAGGTAGCGCGGCGAGTCGACGCGGGCCCGGGCCTGCGCGGCGTCGAGCAGCTCGACCGGGACGCCGTGGGCGCGGTGCAGCTCGAAGGACTCGCGGACGGCAGGGACCTGGTGCTCGGTGAGTGCCAGCGTCAGCTCTCCGGGCACGTGGTGGTCGGCGTCGATGCCGTATGCCGTCAGCGTCCTCTCGATGCCCGCGACGTTCTCGACCGCGAGCCGGTCGAGGGTCTCCATCTCGTCGGGCCAGCAGCCGAGGCCCTGGGCGAGCCCGTGGGTCAGCGAGGGCGCCATGAAGCCGCCGTTGCGCCCGGACGCGCCGTCGGCCAGCCGGCCGGCCTCGACGACGACGACGTCCCGCGACGGGTCGGCCTCCTTGGCCTGGATCGCGGCCCACAGCCCGGTGAACCCTGCGCCCACGACGAGCAGGTCGGTGCGGGGCGCTGCGCCCGTCAGGGGCGCCCGCGGGTCGGGCCGCTCGGGACGGTCGGTCCAGAAGGGGACGGGGCGCGCGTCGGCGAGAGCCGTGGCGGCGCGGGGCGAGAGCGGGGAAACAGGCATGACGAGACGGATCAGACCATGCTTGGCTGGTGCCTGTGAACCCCCGTTCGTTCCAGAGCGATGCCGCGCCGGCGTCGGCGCCCCCGCCCGAGCAGCTGCTCCGGGTCTTCCACGACCAGACGCGCGCCCCCGTCCCGCTCGGGACGGCCGAGCGCCCGCTCGAGCTCGACGGCCCCGTGCGCAAGCACTACGACCTCGACCCGGCCGGCCACTTCGCGATGGTCGAGAGCCCGGACGGTCTCGGTGACGACCCCGACGGTCTCGTCCTCCGGGTGCGTGACTTCTTCGCCGAGCGCGGCCAGAAGGTCGAGTGGAAGACCTACGACTACGACGAGCCGAGCGACCTCGGCGCGCGCCTCGAGGCTGCGGGTTTCGTCCGCGAGGACGACGAGGCGCTGATCCTCGGCGAGGCCGCCCCACTCGCGGCGCAGGACCTCGCGCTGCCCGAGGGCGTCGTCGTGCGTGCCGCAGACGGCTTCGAGGACTTCGCCCGGATGCGCACGATGTCCGAGACGGTGTGGGGCGACGACCACGCCTGGGTGACCGAGTCGCTCTATCCCGAGTGGGTCGCCCGGCCCGACTCGATGGACGTCGTCGTCGTCGAGGAGTCCCGCGAGGGCCCGGTCCTCTGCGCGGCCCGTGGTGAGTACGACGCGAGCGGGTTCACCGGCCTCTGGGGTGGCTCGACGCTGCCCGAGTGGCGCGGCCGTGGGCTCTACCGGGCCACGCTGCTCCACCGGGCTCGCCTCGGCCTCGACCGCGGCAAGGAGTACGTCCGCGTCGACGCCTCGCCCGACTCCGAGCCGATCCTCCGTCGCCTCGGCCTGCACCGCGTCGCGACGACGACCCCGTACGTCTTCGATCCCACGGCCTGACGGGGCGACGGTGGTGACGCGGGCACCACGGCGGCGCGCAGCCACGGCCGCTCGGGCCGCCCTGGCAGCCCTGGCCGTCGGGGCGCTGGCCACCACGCTCCTCGGCGCGTGCACCACGGAGAGCGCCGATCCCGCGGTCCGCAGCGCCACGTCGACGACGGGGACGGCCCAGCCCGATCCCGGGATGACCTTCATCGAGGCCGCCCCGCGGTGCACCACGACGCGGCCGCTGACCGGCAAGGGCCGTGTGCCCCTCGACGCCGTCTTCCCCGGCGCCGAGACGAGCGCGTTCTCCGCCCCCAAGGAGGCGGTGCCGGGTCCCGACGCCGCCGACCGGGCGCAGTGTCCCGGTGAGCTGCCCTCCCGACCGCAGTGCGACGGCCTCGTGCCGTGGACCGGCCTGCTCAACGATGCGTTCATCCCGGCGAGCCGGGCGCGGCGCGTCGTCGAGGGCTATCTCCTGACGATGCCCAAGCAGGCCGGCAACCAGGCCCCGCCCGAGAGCTCGGCCGGCACGAAGGTCGTCACCTTCAGCCTCGTCGACCTCGCCGCGGGCGACCCGGGAGGCCTCGTCGCCTACCTCGACGCCGCGTTCACGACCTGCGCGAAGGCGTCGCCGAGCCGGGTGGCCGGGGTCGGCGTCCGCATCGGGACCGTCCCCTCGGAGTACGGCGCCGGCTCGGCCGAGGTGGTCCTGCTGCGCCGCGGAGCCCACCTCGTGTGGGCCACGCTCGACGGCAGCGGGTGGCAGCCGGGGGAGCAGCAGAGGGCCCTCGCGGTGCTCGTCGCGCGCCTTCTCTGAGCGGGCGCTCACCGGTGGGTGGGCACCCGTGGGCACGCGGCGGCATACGTGGCAGGATTCACGGCGGATCGTGAACCCGCTCACCAGACAGCAGGAGTAGCAATGCCCATCGCCACCCCCGAGGTGTATGCCGACATGCTCGACCGCGCGAAGGCAGGCTCCTTCGCGTACCCGGCCATCAACGTCTCGAGCTCGCAGACGCTGAACGCCGCGCTCAAGGGCTTCGCCGACGCCGGCTCCGACGGCATCATCCAGGTCTCCACGGGTGGGGCCGACTACCTCTCCGGCCCGAGCATCAAGAACATGGTGAGCGGCTCGCTGGCCTTCGCGGCCTACGCGCACGAGGTGGCCAAGAACTACCCCGTCAACATCGCGCTGCACACCGACCACTGCCCGAAGGACAAGCTCGACACCTTCGTGCGCCCGCTCCTCGCGGCGAGCACCGAGCGCGTCCAGGCCGGCGGCACGCCGTGGTTCCAGTCGCACATGTGGGACGGATCGGCCGTGCCGCTCGACGAGAACCTGTCGATCGCCCAGGAGCTGCTCGCCCTCGCCAAGGCCGCGAACGTCATCCTCGAGATCGAGGTCGGCGTCGTCGGCGGCGAGGAGGACGGCGTCGAGGGAGCCATCGACGACAAGCTCTACTCGACCCCCGAGGACGCGATCGCGACGATCAAGGCCCTCGGCTCCGGCGAGAACGGCCGCTACCTGACGGCCCTCACCTTCGGCAACGTCCACGGCGTCTACAAGCCGGGCAACGTCAAGCTGCGCCCCGAGATCCTCCTGCAGGCCCAGCACGCCGCCGCCACGGAGCTCGGCCTGACGGGCGATGCGCGCCCCTTCGACCTCGTCTTCCACGGCGGCTCGGGCTCGCTGCCCGAGGAGATCTCGGCCGCCGTCGACAACGGCGTCATCAAGATGAACGTCGACACCGACACGCAGTACGCCTTCACGCGCGACATCGCCGGCTGGATGATCGGCAACTACGCCGGCGTGCTCAAGATCGACGGCGAGGTCGGCAACAAGAAGCAGTACGACCCTCGCGCCTGGGGCAAGTCGGCCGAGGAGGCCATGGCCAAGCGCGTCGTCGAGGCCTGCGACGCGCTGCGCTCGGCGGGCACGCACCAGTGAGCGACAACCTGCTCGGCATCCCCGAGACCCGGCTCGCCGTCGACCCGGCCGCCGAGAAGCTCGACGCCGGGGTCGACCCGGTGCAGGTGGCGGCGACGTACCCCGCGAGCTCGCTCGCGTGGGCCGTCCTCGCCGAGGACGCGCTCGCCGACGGTGACCGCGACGTCGAGGCGTACGCGTACGCCCGCACCGGCTACCACCGGGCGCTCGACTCGCTGCGCAAGTCCGGCTGGCGCGGCCAGGGTCCGGTGCCGTGGTCGCACGAGCCCAACCGCGGCTTCCTGCGTGCCCTCGCGGCCCTCGCCCGGGCGGCGCGCGCCATCGGCGAGAGCGACGAGGAGGCCCGCTGCACGCAGTTCCTGCGCGACAGCTCGGCCGAGGCGGCGCGCGAGCTCGGGCTCTGACCAGTCTGCTCGGCCCCTGCACCGCATGACGCTCTTCTGCTCCGACGTCGACGGCACGCTGCTCGACCATCGACGCACGCTGTCCTCCCGCACCGTGGCTGCCATCCGGGCGGTGCGGGAGGCCGGCCACACGTTCGTGCTCTGCAGCTCGCGCATGCCCGCGTCCCTCGAGGGTCTCGAGCGTCTCTGCGGCGTCGAGCCCACCCCGCTCATCGCGTACAACGGCGGGCTCGTGCTGCGTGCCGACCGCTCGGTCGTCACCGACGTCGCGATCACGCCCGCCGACGCGAGGGCCACGTATGCCGTGTGCGAGCGGCTCGCGCTCCACGCGAGCTTCTTCGCCGGGGACGACTGGTACGCCTGGGGTCCCGACGAGTGGACCGAGCGCGAGGCGACGATCACCGCCGTGGACCCGAGCCCGGAGTCGGCGTACGACTACGTGTCGAGCGGTCGCGTCGACGTGCAGCCGCCGCACAAGGTCATGGCGATGGGCGACCCGGCGCTCGTCGACGAGCTGGAGGCGGCGCTCACGGGTCGAGCCGGCCTCGTGACCTACCGCTCCAAGACGACCTACCTCGAGATCGCCAACGCCGCCTGCTCCAAGGGCGACGGGCTGCGCGCCCTCGCCGACGAGCTCGGCGTCGACGTCTCCGACACCGTCTTCTTCGGTGACAACCACAACGACGTCTCGGCCTTCGCCGTGGCGGGCACCGCGGTCGCCGTCGCCAACGCCGTCGACCCGGCCCTCGACGCGGCCACGGTCGTCACGGGCCACCACCGCGAGGACGGCGTCGCCGCCTACCTCGAGGACTGGCTCGCCTCGCACTGACCGGTGCGCAGCTGGACCGGATCGGCCCGTCGCTTGCGCGCTGCACGCTGGGTGGCGAGGCGATCGTCGCCGCCACAACTCCGCCGAGGCGGAGGAATCCGGGGTCGGGTGGCCCGATCCGCCACCACAACTCCGCCGGGGCGGAGGAATCCGGGTCGGGAGGCCTGATCCGCCACCACAACTCGGCCGGTGCGGAGAAGCCGGGTCCGGGGCACGGGTCTCGAACCGATAACCTTGCGGTTGGCTTGGACCACAACCGGAAGGCAGACCGATGCCGGCAATCGTGCTCGTCGGAGCGCAGTGGGGTGACGAGGGCAAGGGCAAGGCGACCGACCTGCTGGGCAGCAGCGTCGACTACGTCGTCAAGTTCAACGGCGGCAACAACGCCGGCCACACCGTCGTCATCGAGAAGGACGGCAAGCGCGAGAAGTACGCGCTGCACCTGCTGCCCTCCGGCATCCTCAGCCCCAACTGCGTGCCGGTCATCGGCAACGGCGTCGTCATCGACCTCGGCGTCCTCTTCGAGGAGCTCGACGGTCTCGAGGCGCGCGGCGTCGACACGAGCAAGCTGCTCGTCAGCGCCAACGCGCACGTCATCCCGAGCTACAACCGCACCATCGACAAGGTGACCGAGCGCTTCCTCGGCAAGCGCCGCATCGGCACGACCGGCCGCGGCATCGGTCCCACCTACGCCGACAAGATGAACCGCGTCGGCATCCGCATCCAGGACCTCTACGACGAGGGCATCCTGCGCCAGAAGGTCGAGGCCGCGCTCGAGCTGAAGAACCAGGTGCTCGCGAAGATCTACAACACCCGCGCCTCCGCCGTCGACGACGTCGTCGAGGAGCTGCTGTCGTATGCCGTCCGCCTCGCACCCATGGTCGCCGACACGAGCCTCGTGCTGACCCAGGCGCTCGACCGCGGCGACACGGTGCTCTTCGAGGCGGGGCAGGCGACCCTGCTCGACGTCGACCACGGCACCTACCCCTACGTCACCTCGAGCAACGCCGTGTCGGCCGGCGCGTGCACCGGCTCCGGTGTGCCGCCGACCCGCATCGACTCGGTCATCGCGATCCTCAAGGCCTACACGACCCGCGTCGGCGAGGGCCCCTTCCCGACCGAGCTGCACGACGACAGCGGCGAGTTCCTCCGCAAGACCGGCGCCGAGTACGGCACGACGACCGGACGCCCGCGCCGCTGCGGCTGGATGGACACCGTGGTCGGCCGTTACGCGACCCGGATCAACGGCGTCACCGACTTCGTCATCACCAAGCTCGACGTCCTCACCGGCCTCGAGAAGGTCCCGGTCTGCGTCGCCTACGACGTCGGCGGCGTGCGCCACGACGAGATGCCGGTCAACCAGACCGACTTCCACCACGCGACGCCGATCTACGAAGAGCTCGACGGCTGGCGGGAGGACATCACCGGCTGCCGCAGCTTCGAGGACCTGCCCGCCAACGCCCAGGCCTACGTGCTGCGCGTCGAGGAGCTCATCGGCGCCCGCGTCTCGGCCATCGGTGTCGGCCCGGGCCGCGACGAGATCATCGAGCGCTTCCCGCTCAAGCCGGCCGTCGCGAGCTGACGCGGTCGCGCGGTCGCCCGCACACGGCATACGAAAGCCTCTGCAACTGAAGGAAACCCATGACTGAAGAGGTCACCCCGCTCGACTGGGTCACGCGGCTGGCCGACGACGTGATCGCCGAGGCGCAGGAGCGTCACCCCGGCGAGACCATCGTCTGCGCGTCGGGCATCAGCCCGTCCGGACCGATCCACCTCGGCAACTTCCGCGAGCTCATCACGCCGCACCTCGTCGCCGACGAGATCAAGCGGCGCGGGATCGACTGCGAGCACATCCTCAGCTGGGACGACTTCGACCGCTTCCGCCGCGTGCCGAAGAACCTTGCGGGAGTGGACGACTCGTGGGAGCAGTACATCGGTATGCCGCTGACCTCGGTCCCGGCGCCCGCGGGTTCTGCGCACGCGAGCTGGGCCGACCACTTCAAGGCGCCGCTCCTCGAGGCCATGGTGGCCACGGGCATCGAGGTGCGCCAGATCAGCCAGACCGAGCAGTACCGCGCCGGTGTCTACCGCGACCAGGTGCTGCTCGCGATGCGTGAGCGCTTCGCCATCGACAAGGTGCTCGACCAGTACCGCACGCTCGAGGCCGTCGAGGCGGCCCGCCAGAAGTCCAGTGGCAAGGGCAAGGGCGGCGGTGGCGTCGGAGGCAAGGCGACGAAGCTCACCGAGGAGCAGGCCGCCGCGGCGACCGAGGCCGAGCGCGGCTCCGGCGCGGCGTCCGAGGACGACGGCAGCGAGGGCAAGGCCGGCTACTACCCGTTCAAGCCCTTCTGCTCCTCGTGCGGCACCGACTTCACGACCGTCACGGCCTACGACGACGACAGCCACGAGCTGACCTACGACTGCACGAAGTGCGGGCACACCGAGACTGTCGACCTCGACACCTTCACGAACGGCAAGCTCGTGTGGAAGGTCGACTGGCCGATGCGCTGGGGGCACGAGCACGTGATGTTCGAGCCGTCGGGGGTCGACCACCAGAGCCCGGGCAGCAGCTTCGTCGTCGGCAAGGACCTCGCGCCGATCTTCGGCTGGGAGCGGCCCGTCGGGCCGATGTACGCCTTCGTCGGCATCGCCGGGATGGCCAAGATGAGCTCGAGCAAGGGCGGCGTGCCGATCCCCACCGACGCGCTCGAGGTCATGGAGGCCCCGGTGCTGCGCTGGCTCTACGCTCGGCGCCGGCCCAACCAGAGCTTTGACGTCGCCTTCGGTCCGGAGCTCCAGCGCCTCTACGACGAGTGGGATGCCTTGGGCCGCAAGGTCGCCGACGGCTCGGCCCAGGCAGGCGACCTCGCCGCGCACCTGCGCGCCACGTCGACGGCCGCGGGTCCGCTGCCCTCGACGCCGCGACCGATGTCCTTCCGCACCATCGCGTCGGTCATCGACGTGACGCAGGGTGACGAGGAGCAGGCCGTCCGCATCCTCAGCGAGCTCGAGCCCGACAACCCCGTGGCCTCCACCGACGACCTGCGGCCCCGGCTCGACTGCGCCGAGCGCTGGATGCTCGGCTACGTGCCCGCCGAGGACCGCACCGTCGTGCGCACCGAGCCCGACGCGGAGCTGCTCGGCAGCCTCGACGATCAGCAGCAGGAGTCGCTCCGGCTGCTCGCCGAGGGTCTGGACGGGCACTGGTCGCTCGACGGCCTGACCCACCTCGTCTACGGCGTGCCGAAGATCCAGCGCGGCATCGACCCGGAGGCCAAGGTCAAGGACCCCGAGCTGTCGGCCGCCCAGCGCGCCTTCTTCGTCCTCGTCTACCGGCTGCTGGTGTCGAAGGACACCGGCCCCCGCCTGCCGACGCTGCTGCTGGCCGTGGGCGCCGACCGGGTCCGCAGCCTCGTCGGCCACTGAGGCAGTGAAAGAGCAGCTCGCCCGAGCTGGGCGAGCTGCTCCTTCGACTCGGAGAGGCGTGCGCGTCAGTTGACGCCGACGGCCGACCAGGCGGTGGCGGTGGCGGCGTACTGGGCGCTGCCGGCGCCGTAGAGGTCGGTGGCGGCCGAGAGCATGCCGGCGCGGGCACCGGCGTAGTTCGTCGACGAGGTCCAGTACGTCGTCAGGGCGCGATACCAGATCGCAGCCGCTGCGTCGTGACCGATGCCGGTCACCGCGCCACCGTTGCAGGTCGGGCTGGTGTAGCTGACGCCGTTGATCGTCTTGGCGCCGCTGCCCTCGGAGAGCAGGTAGAACAGGTGGTTGCCGACGCCCGACGAGTAGTGCACGTCGAGAGTGCCGACCCGCTTGCTCCAGCAGTCCGCGGACGCGCCGTCCTTGCTCGGCTTGTCCATGTAGCGCAGCGGGCCCGCGCCGTTCTTCGCGAAGCGCTCACCGATGAGGTAGTCGCCCGGGTCGCCGCTCGTGTTCGCGGTGAACTCGACCATGGTGCCCATGACGTCCAAGGTCGACTCGTTGAGGCCGCCGGACTCGCGGGCGTAGGTCAGCCCCGCCGTCGCCGAGGTGACGCCGTGCGTCATCTCGTGGCCGGCCACGTCGAGCGAGACGAGCGGGCCGTAGCTGGCGCCGTCACCGTCGCCGTAGCGCATGCAGAAGCACGTGTCGCTCCACGAGGCGTTGACCCAGCTGGTGCCGACGTGGACGAGGCTGCGGGCGCCCTTGCCGTCGTTCTTGATGCCGTTGCGGCCGAACGTGTTCTTGTAGAAGTCCCACGTGGCGCCGACGCCGAAGTCTGCGTCGACGGCGGCGGTCTGCCGGTTCGTGGTGGAGCCCGCGGTGCCCCAGACGTTGTCGGCGTCGGTGAAGAGGGTGCCCGTGGTCGAGGTCGTCGACCCGTTGTTGCCGTCCTCGGTGCGGGCCCCGCCGCGGGTCGCGTCGATCATCTGCCACTGGCCGCCCGACGCGGTGGTCTGGAGCGTCACGGTGCCGAGGTAGAGGCTGTTGCCCGTGCCGACGTCGTTGACCTCCGTCGCCCAGTGGTCGACGACGGCGCCGGAGCGCGCGTCGACGAAGACGACGGTGCCGGCCGGCTCACCGTGGGCGCCGACACCGTCGACCTGGGTCTTCCACACGAGGCGGGCGGGGCCGCCCATCGCGTAGACGGCCAGGGTCGGCTTCGATGCGCTGACGGTGTGGTCGACGGTGCGAGCAGCCGTGGCGGCCGCCGTGGCCGGGGCGACGGTGGGGGTCGTGGACGCGACCCGGACCGACGTGGACGCGGCGTTGACCCCCTTCCAGGCGCCCGCCTTGTCGGTGTGGACGACGAGGTCGCCACCGACGACGGGCAGGCCCTTGAACGTGCGGTCGAAGCGGACGTGCGTGGTGCCGTCCTTGTCGGTGGCCACGCTGCGGGACGTGAGGCCCTGGTCCTGGTCGAGGCCGAAGGCCGAACCGTGGGCCCGCGCCGCGGCGACGGCCCGGTCGAGGCCGGCTCCCGAGGCGGACCGGGTGGCTGCCTGCGCGCCGCTCGTGGCGATCGTCGCAAGGGCGGTGGCGGCGATCGCTGCGGTGGCGACCGACGTCGTGATGAAGCTCTTCTTCAAGGCGTACTCCTGGCTACCGAGGTGCCCCCGAGGGCGGTCGGATGACCGTTCCGCCACATGTGTCGGTTTGAAGGCGCGACGCCAGAGAGCAGGGTCAATGTTTGCCGGTGCTTGAACAGGAAATGAACCGGACCGATGGCTGTTCCCAGACTTCTCTCAGGAAGCGGATGGGACGGTCCCGGGCATGGAAGCGGGCGAGGGGCGAGATGCAGGGGGGTTGCATCTCGTCCCTCGCCCGGTGCGTCGTCCACATTGGGGGCGGGACTTCGCCGAACGCCAAGGGCCTCAGGGGGGAGGAGGCGGCGGGGAGGGTAGGTTCGCGCGCCTTGACGTTGAAGCAATCATCCCCCCGGGTGGAGGCACAGTCGACGGTTCGCGGAATCCTTGAACAAGTCTTTACCTAAAGAAAACTGGCCGGAACGAGCCTTCCTGCGCCCGGGCGAGGCTGCCGGTCCACATTGGGCGACAGGGCAACGTCGAGACGGCGAAGTCTGCGCCGAACGGCCCCGACATCAGGACGAACCGATCACGTCGGTTCGTCCGGGAGGCCGGAGGGCGAGGACCGCCACCGCTCCGCGCGGGTCAGGCCAGGATCGTCATCCGGTGCGCCGCACGGGTCAGGGCGACGTAGAGCACCCGGATCCCGCCGGGCGACTCGCGGGTGATCTCGTCGGGGTCGACGACGACGGTGGCGTCGTACTCGAGGCCCTTCGTCGACATCGGGTCGATGACCTGGACGCGACCCTCACCGAGCTGGGCCACCGGCTCGAGAAGGGTGGCGTGCACGGCCGGGGTGATGACGGCGATGGCCCCCTCGACCTGCTCGAGCAGCGACTCGACGGCGGCACGGACCGAGGTCAGTACGTCCGGTCCGAGGACGCCCTCCACGGGGTTGATGCCCGTCTCGCGGACGGCCTGGGGGATGTCCGCGTCCGGCACCTCGCGGCGCACGACCTCGGCGGCGTAGTCGAAGATCTCGCGCGCGTTGCGGTAGTTGGTGTCCATGTGGAACTGCTGGCGCGCCTGCGACCCGAAGGCCTCCTCGCGCGCGGCGGCGGCCTCGGCGGCGTCGGGCCACGACGCCTGCGCGGCGTCGCCGACGACGGTCCACGACGCATACCGACCGCGACGGCCGATCATCCGCCACTGCATGGGCGAGAGGTCCTGGGCCTCGTCGACGAGGACGTGGGCGTACTCGTCGGGCTTGCCGATGCGGCCGGCGAGGAGCTTGTCGCGCGGGTCGGTGAGCACACGCGGGGCTCCGGCGTCGCGCGCCGCGCTGACGACGGGCTGCACCTCGGTGACGCCGTACTGGCTGAGGTCCTCGAGCTCCTCGATCTCGTAGAAGCCGCGCTCCTCCTTGGGGGCCTCCTGGACCGGGCCGACGCGGGCGGCGATGTCGTCGACGAGCGCGACGTCGGCCACCGACCACGTGCCGGTCTCGAGCGCGAGCCGGAACGAGGCGGCCAGGGGCTCGATCTCGTCGTCGCGCAGGGTGCCGCGGGCGTGCCGGCGCACGAGCTCGGGGTCGCCGAGCCACAGGAGAACCTCGCGGGGGTCGACCTGCGGCCACCAGACCTGCATGAACGCCTCGACGTCGAGGTGGTCCTCCCACTTGTCGAGGAACTCCTCCTTGGCCTCCCGGTCGCCCGTGATACCGAGGGAGGTCCAGGCGGCCTCGCCGAGGGCGTCCTGGGCGGCGGCCGTGCCGGTGTTGCGCTGGTGCTGGCGCAGCACCTGGGCGCGCACGCGGTCGAGCTCGCGCATCTCGAGGCGGACCGGGCGGCCCGCGACCATGGCGCGGAACTCGGTCGGCGTGCCCGGCACGCGGCCACGGGCGGCGGCGCCGAGCAGGGGCCGGATGCGGGTCGATCCCTTGGTGCGCGCGACGGCCGGCGGGTCGAACCGCTCGGTGTGCACGACGTCGAGGACGTCGCCGAGGGCGCGCAGGATGACGCTGTCCTCGCCGAGCGAGGGGAGCACGCGCTCGATGTAGGCGGTGTAGGCGCCGGACGGGCCGACGACGAGGATGCCGCCGGACTCGAAGCGGCGGCGGTCGGAGTAGAGCAGGTAGGCCGCGCGGTGCAGCGCGACGACGGTCTTGCCGGTGCCCGGGCCACCCGTGATCTCGGTGATGCCGCGGGCGCTGGCCCGGATCGCCTCGTCCTGATGGGCCTGGATCGTGGCGACGATGTCGCGCATCCGCTCGCCGCGACTGCGGGTCAGGGCGGCCATGAGTGCACCGTCACCGACGACGACGAGGTCGTCGGGAGCCTCGGGGACCATGAGGTCGTCCTCGATGCCGATGACGACGGTGCCCCGGCTGCGCAGGACGCGGCGGCGCAGGACGCCCATCGGCTGCGTCGGGGTCGCGCGGTAGAAGGCCGACGCGGCCGGGGCGCGCCAGTCGATGACGAGCGGCTCGTAGTCGTCGTCGCGGACGCCGAGGCGGCCGATGTAGCGGATCTCGCGGTCCCCGCCCGAGCTGCCGTCGGCGGGGCGGTGGCCGTTGCCGTTGGACTCGACGGCCGCGGCACGGAGCATCGCGTGGTCGATGTCGAGGCGCCCGAAGACGAGGCCTTCGTACTGCGTGTCGAGCGCGGTGCGTCGCTTGGCCGCGTGGAACATCAGCGCGTCGCGCTCGAAGAGTGCCGCGCCCTCGGCGTCGCCGACCTCGACCTGACGGCCGAAGTGGCTGCGCGCCAGGCCCTCGGCCTGGACGCTGTCGGCGCGCACGCCGGCCTTCTCCAGCTCCTCGTGGACGCGGTCGACGTGGGCCTGCTCGACCGCGATCTCGCGCGCGAGCTCGTCGGGGATGCTCTTGGTCGACACCGGCGAGGCGCCCCGCGATCCGGGCGCGCTGGTCCGCTGGGACGATGCGTTCGAAGTGCTCACTGACATCCAAGGACTCTGAGGGACGCGCCGGGTGGCGCGGGAACCATCAAGTCTACTGTCAGTTCATGCCCATCGAGGTCTGTGTCCCGCCCACCGGCGCGCCGCTCGTCGGCCGCTTCGTCCGCCTCGACGTCACGACCCCCGACGACGCCCCCGGACTGTTCGCCGTCTACTCCGACCCGCGGTGCTACGAGCAGGGCTTCGTGATGATGCGACCGCACACGTCGGTGGCCGAGACCGAGGCCCTCGTGGCGGCCGCCGTCGCGGCGCGCGGTGCCCACGGGACGGGCCGGACGGCATACACGATCAGGCTCGTCGCCGACGGCGACCTCGGCCCGGCGGGCACCGTCGTCGGGTCGAGCTCGCTCGGCGACGTCGACACCGACCGCGAGCACGTGCACCTCGGCTGGACGATGTACGGCTCGCGCTGGTGGGGCACGCCGGTCAACCCGGAGGCGAAGTTCCTGCTGCTCGCGCACGCGTTCGAGACGTGCGGCTTCGGGCGGGTCAAGATCCAGACCGACGTCGTCAACGCGCGCTCGAGGGCAGCCATTCTCAAGCTCGGCGCGACGTTCGAGGGGATCACGCGGCGCGACGTGAGGCGGGCGGACGGCTCGTGGCGCGACTCGGCGGTCCACTCGATCCTCGTCGACGAGTGGCCCCGGGTGCGGGCCGGACTGCTCGAGCGGCTCGGCTGACGGGCGACCTCAGCGGTGCTCGTCTGCGGCGGCCTGGACGCGCGTGAGGTAGGCGGCCCACCAGGCGGCGTCGACCCCCCAACATGTTGTCGCGGTCGCGGAAGCGTCCGACCGCCCCGTCGAGCTGCGCACGCAGGATGTCGGCGTGCCCCGCGTGCCGTGCGGTCTCGGCGACGAGGTGACCGAGCACGAAGCGGACGTCGACATGGGCGCGCTCCTCGGGCCAGTGCGGCACGCGACCCATGGTGTCGAGACCGAGGGCGGTGGTGTCCTCGCCGTGCCGCCAGGCCGCGCGGTAGAGGTCGGTGTCCGAACTCGACGTGGGCGAGGTGCTTGACGAGTCCGAGGAGGTTGGTGCCCGTCGGGGTGAGCGGTCGGCGGACGTCGTGGTCCGACAGGCCGTCGAGCTTCCACAGCACCGCCTCGCGATGGGACTGCAGCGTCTGCACCAGCCACGCATCGTGGTCCGGTGCCGGATGGGTGTCGGGCGTCGAGACAGCGTGGCAGGGCCGGCACGGTGAGCCAATAGGGTGGGCGCCGTGAAGGTTCTCGTCCTCGGCTCCGGCGCCCGTGAACATGCTCTCGTCAAGGCTGTCGCTGCCGACCCCGAGGTCGACGCGGTCATCGCCGCGCCGGGCAACCCGGGCATCGACGCGACCGCGCTGTGCGTCCCCGTCGACATCCTCGACGGCGCTGCCGTCGCCGCGCTGGCCCGTGAGCACGACGTCGACCTCGTCGTCGTGGGACCCGAGGCCCCGCTCGTCGCGGGTGTCGCCGACGTATGCCGTGCGGCCGGGTTCGCCGTCTTCGGGCCCTCTGCGGAGGCCGCCCGTCTCGAGGGCAGCAAGTCCTTCGCCAAGGAGGTCATGGCCGCGGCCGACGTGCCGACCGCCCTGGCCCACGTCTGCACGACGATGGACGAGGTCGAGGCCGCCCTGGATGCGCTCGGCGCACCGCACGTCGTCAAGGACGACGGTCTCGCCGCCGGCAAGGGCGTCGTCGTCACCGACTCGCGTGAGGTGGCCGTCGAGCACGCGCGAGCCTGCCTCGCCAAGCCCGACGGTCGACTCGTCGTCGAGGAGTTCCTCGACGGGCCCGAGGTGTCGGTCTTCTGCATCAGCGACGGCGAGACCGTCGTCGCGCTCGCGCCAGCCCAGGACTTCAAGCGCGTCGGCGACGACGACGCCGGGCCCAACACCGGTGGCATGGGCGCCTACTCGCCCCTCGACTGGGCACCCGACGGTCTCGCCGACGACATCGTGCGGCGCGTGGCCCAGCCCACCATCGACGAGATGCGCCGCCGCGGCACGCCCTTCGTCGGGGTGCTCTACGTCGGCCTGGCCCTGACGTCCCGCGGGCCGCGGGTCATCGAGTTCAACGCGCGCTTCGGCGACCCCGACGGGCAGGCCTCGCTCGCCCGCCTCGACACGCCCTTCGCGCAGCTGCTCCTCGCCGCGGCCACGGGCGGGCTCGGCCAGTTCGGCCGGCTGCGCTGGTCGTCGGACCACGCGGTCGTCGTCGTCATCGCTGCCTCGGACTACCCCGCGTCACCCCGCACCGGCGACCTCATCACCGGGCTCGACGCCGCGGCCGAGGTGCCCGGCACCGTCGTCCTCCACGCCGGCACGGCGCTCGACGGGTCGGGTGCGCTCGTCTCGGCGGGCGGGCGTGTGCTCGACGTCGTCGCGGTGGCGCCGTCCCTGGCGAAGGCGCGCCAGGCGGCATACGACGCCGTCGCGGTCATCGAGCTCGAGGGGTCGCACCACCGCTCCGACATCGCGCTCCGCGCCGAGCGCGGCGAGATCACGGTCGGCTGAGGCGAACCGTTCCGGCCGAGCCGGACTCTCCTTGGCATGAGCACCACGACCACGAGCCGAGGAGAGCCGAGGTCCGCTGCCGCCATGGCGGCGGACGACCGCGTGCTGTGGTCGCGGCTGGCGGGAGCCGACGATGCGGCGCTGACCGAGCTGTACCGGCGACACTGCGACGCCGTCTACAACTTCGCGTTCCGGCGCACGGCGTCCTGGGCGGCCGCCGAGGACGTGGTGCAGGCGCCCTTCACCGCCGTCTGGCGACGGGCTCGTGCCGGCACCGTGGACGCGCTGCGGTCCGAGACGGCGCGGGCCGTGCTGCTCGTCATGGCGGGGCAGGAGTGCGCCAACGCCGCACGTACGGCGCGGCGGCAGCGGTTGCTGCGCGGGCGCATCGAGGCCGACTCCGGGGGTGCCGTCTCGCCCGACCACGCCGGATCGACGGCGGAGCGGGTCGATGACGCGCTGCAGATGAGCGAGGTGCGCCGAGCCCTGAGGCTCATCCCGCGGGTCCAGCGCGAGGCGATCGAGCTGGTCGTCTGGTCGCACTGCTCCATCGCCGAGGCGGCCGGCGCTCTCGGTGTCTCGGAGGGGACCGTGAAGTCCCGTCTCCACCGGGCCCGTCAGAGCCTGTCCACCGTGATCGAGATCGATGCCCTCAAGGAGGCACTGTCATGAACCTGCCCGTTCCCCCCGAGCGCACCCTGCCTGATCAGGTGGGCAGGTGGCAGGCTGTGCGCGTGACCGACCTACCGATCGACCTGCCCGGCTACGAGCACATCTACTCCGGCAAGGTGCGTGACCTCTACGCGCCGGTCGGTGACGACGGCCAGGTGGTCGAGGACCAGCTGCTGCTCGTCGCCTCGAACCGGCTCTCGGCCTACGACTGGATGATGTCCCCGGAGATCCCCGACAAGGGCGCCGTGCTGACCCGGCTGTCGCTGTGGTGGTTCGACCAGCTCGCTGACCTCGTGCCCAACCACGTCATTTCGACCGAGGTGCCCGACGCCGTCGCAGGACGTGCGGTGCTCGTGCGCCGGCTCGACATGCTCAAGGTGGAGGCCATCGCGCGGGCCTACCTGACCGGCGGGGGTCTCGAGGAGTACCGCGAGAAGGGATCCGTCTCCGGTGTCGTGCTGCCCGACGGGCTCGTCGACGGCTCGCGGCTGCCCGACCCGGTCTTCACGCCCACGACCAAGGCGCCCGTGGGAGAGCACGACCTGCCGATGGCGCCCGACGAGGTCGAGGCGGAGCTCGGTGCGGAGATCGCGGCCGAGGTGTCGCGCCTGACGCGGGCGATCCTCGCTCGGGGCAACGAGATCGCCGCCGAGCGCGGCATCCTCATCGCCGACACGAAGGTCGAGTTCGGACTGTCGTCCGACGGCACGGGCGGGCTCGTGCTCGCCGACGAGGTGCTGACCCCGGACTCGTCGCGCTTCTGGCCGGCTGAGCGGTGGGAGCCCGGACACCCGCAGCCGTCCTACGACAAGCAGTTCGTCCGCGACTGGCTCACCTCGCCCGAGTCGGGCTGGGACCGCACGGCGGGTGGGCCTCCACCCGAGCTGCCCCAGCACGTCGTCGACCAGACGCGGGCGAAGTACGTCGAGGCCTACGAGCGCCTGACCGGAGAGACCTTCTGACCGGCGGCCGGGCCGGCGCGTCGGTGGGACGTCTCCGTCCGGCCACCGAGTCCGATCTCGCGCGCCTGCTCTGGCTGTGGGCGCTCGTGTACGACGGCGACGGCGACGGCGACGGCGACGGCGACGGCGACGAGGGCGGTCTGGGTCAGGGCTGGGCGCTCTCCGCGCGGGACTGGTTCGTTCGCGTCGTCGATGAGGGTGCGACGGCTCGGTTCCCGGTCGTAGAGGTGGACGGCGTCATCGTCGCGACGGCGATCGGCACGCTCGAGCTCGGTGTTCCCAACCCGTACTGCGCGCGCGGTCGCACGGTGCGGCTCGCCAACGTCATCACCGTGCCGGAGCATCGCGGGCACGGGATCGGCACCCTCCTCGTCGGCGACGTGGTCGAGTGGGCCCGATCGATCGATGCGGACCGCGTGGATCTCAGCGCGACTCCCGACGGGCGACGGCTCTACCAACGGCTCGGCTTTGTCCTGACGCGTGCACCGAGGATGAAGCTCGTGCTCTGACGGTCAACCGGTGAGCTCGACCGCGAGGTCGGCGCGCCGGTAGAGCTCGAGCCGGATGACCTCGGCCTGCCCGTCGCGCGCCCGCCGGTCCGCTCGGGGCCGTGCAGCGGCAGGTGGCGGCATCGGGAGCAGCGGGGGAGCGGTCGAGCCGTAGCGGTGCCCGGTCGGCGTCGTGGTGCGCACGGTGTGCGGGCGAGCGTCGGTGAGACCGAGTCCGTCGTGCAGCACCTCCGAGAGCCAGCCCGGCTCCTCCTTGACGAGGTTGCAGCGCACACAGAGGCCCTGACCGTTGGCCGCGCTCGTCGGACCGCCGTCGGCGTGCGGCTCGACGTGGTCGGCGTGCGCGATGGGTGCGTCGCACCATGGCGTGCGGCAGGTTCCGTCACGCGCGACGACGAAGCGGCGCAGGGCTGCCGGGAACAGTCTGCGGCCGCTGTCCATCGCCACGAGGGTCCCGGTGGACGGGTGGGTGAAGAGTCGACGCACCCAGACCTGCGCGGTGCGCTCGTTCGGGGAATGGCGCGGTTCCGAGCCGTCGGAGCCGCGGCAGTCAGGCGGGATCCCCGACGGGGCGTCGGCCGGCCAGGTGCGCGGCTGTCCGGCGCGACGCGCGGTCGTGGCGGGGTGCGCACGGTCGTCCGTCTCCGTCTCCGTCTCCGGCTCGGGATGCCGGGTGAGGAGCTCGCGGACCCAGCCGGCCGGGACCGGGCCGTGGCCGGGCACGTGGGCGGGGGTCTCGTCTCCGGCGAGCATCGCCCGGGCGGTGATGACGACCTGCACCTCGACCGGGACGTCGTCGGCCACGGACTGTCCGGTGACGAGCTCGACGAGCGTGTCGGCCATCAGCTGGCCCTTGCCGCGCTCGTCGCCTGCTGCCTTGCCGGACAGGGCGGCCCGCGTCAGTGCGGCGTGCACCGCAACGGCCTGGGCCACGGGGAGCAGGGCAGTGACCAGAGCCATGGCATCGGGGACCGGTCGGATCGTGACCCGCCGCTCACCCTCGGCGATGCGGCACCGCTCGACCGCGGCCGTCGCGTCGAGGCGGTCGGCGCATGCGCGGAGGCGACGCTCGAGCTCGCGGTCACCCCAGGAGCCGACCCCGCCCGGCGCAGTGGGGTCGGACAGGTCGAGGTGTGCCCCGATGACCTCGCTGTCGACCTTCGTCCTGAGCTCGGGGTCGAGGTGGCTCGTGCAGCGCACGACGATCTCGGCGCGACGCTCGTTGAGGACGCCGGCGCCGAGCGCCTCCAGCGTGTGGTGCAGGTGCTGCACGAGGGCGACCGAGGCGTTCGCGAGTCGAGCGCCCCGGGACGGTGACTCCCGACGCGCGAGGCCGACCTGCGCCGACACCCCCATGCGCGACAGCGTCGTCCGGCGATCGGACCTCGACGGACGACGGCGACGGCCCGGCGTCTCGGACGGCACCGGCTCGAGCTCCAGGGTGCGCGCCCGGTCGCGTGCAGCCACCCAGCCATCGAAGTCGCCGGCATCGGAGCACGCCTCCGCCTCCGCCCGGAGCCGAGTCGCGGTGTGGGCCTGCGACTCGACGAAACGGGCCGTCAGCCGTGCCTGGGCCGCGGCGCACGCTGCCTTGACCCGCTCGAGCGCGTCGACAGCCGAGATGAGGTCGGCATCGTCGAGGTCACGACCGTCGAGGCAAGCCACCTCTCGAAGCAAAGCGGACGTGGCGGCGGAGTCGCCGAGCTGGTCGGCTCTCCTCACCTCGACACCCGCACGTTCGAACATGTGTTCCATTCTAGATCGAGATCGTGCGACCTGCAATGCTTATCCACACCGAATCAGCATGTCCGCCAATGCTTTTCCCGCCTCGGTGGCTCTGTCGGCCCTCGGGCTCCATCGCGTCGAGCTCATGCACTCGGTGCTCAACGAGCCGTCGTGTCGTGTGGCGGTCAAGAACGGCTTCGATCTCGAGGGCACCCGGAGGTCGGCCCTGCTCCACCCCGACGGCTGGCATGCACCTCCACGCCCGGCTCGCACCGACCTGAGCCGTCCGTCCCACCCAGACGGGAGGGGCCGCTGTCGTATGCGTTTCCGGCACCCGGCGAGCATCACCACCCCCCGAGCCCGGCGGCATACGCACGCTGTCGCGCGGTGCCGCTGTGGGACGCTGGGCGCATGACCGAGCCCGTCGCCGACGCCACCTCCGACGCCCCTGCGGAGCGCTACCTGCTCCGCCAGAAGCTGACCATGATGGTCAACCGCTACGAGATCGTCCGTCAGGACGAGTTCGGCAAGGAGCTCGGGCTGCTGTGCTTCGCCGAGCAGAAGCGGATGGCCGCCAAGGAACAGGTGACCTTCTACACCGACTCGGCCAAGACCCACCCGCTCTTCGGGTTCAAGGCCCGCAAGCGCATCGACCTGAGCTCCGGCTACGACGTCACCGACAGCCAGGGCCAGCCGATCGGCTGGTTCAAGAAGCAGTTCAAGGCCTCGCTCGTGAACTCGACGTGGACGCTCGGACTCCCCGACGGGCGCGAGTTCATCGGCAGGGAGCGCAACGCCAAGCTCGCCGTCGTGCGCCGCCTCTGGGACATCGTCCCCGTCGTCGGCGACATCCCCGTGCCCTTCCTCTTCCACTTCGACTTCGCAGCCCCGGACGGGTCGGTCGCGCTCAGCTCGACGAAGAAGGCCGGCGTCAAGGACGTCTACCACGTGACCCTCCCGGCGCTCGCCGACGGCAAGCCCATCGACTGGCGCGTCGGCATGGCCATGGCCGTCGCGCTCGACGCGCTGCAGTCGCGCTGAGACGCTGTCCGGGGGCCTGCACGGCGCCCGATAGACTCTGGCCGTCCCTTGGGACGCCTCCATCCCCCATCCAGCGCAGGGAGAAGCACCACTGATGGGAAGCATCGTCGTCGACGTCATGCTCAAGCCCGAGATCCTCGACCCCCAGGGGCAGGCCGTCGGTGGCGCACTGCCGCGGCTCGGGTTCAACGGATTCACCGACGTCCGTCAGGGCAAGCGCTTCGTGCTCACCGTCGACGGTGACGTCACGGACGAGCACCTCGCCGCGGCCCGTGAGGCCGCCGAGACCCTGCTGTCCAACCCGGTCATCGAGGACGTCGTCTCCGTGCACGTGCTCGACGAGAGCGCGGCGGACGAGGGCGCTGCCGACCAGAGCGCTGCCGACGAGGCCGACGCTCCCGCAGAGGACGCCGACGGCGAGCCCGACGAGGCGGAGGACGGCGAGCAGTGAGGATCGGCGTCGTCACGTTCCCCGGCTCGCTCGACGACCGTGACGCGGCGCGCGCCGTCCGTGAGTGCGGCGGCGAGGCCGTCATGCTCTGGCACGGCGACGCAGACCTCAAGGGCGTCGACGCGGTCATCCTGCCCGGTGGCTTCTCCTACGGCGACTACCTCCGGTGCGGCGCCATCGCACGCTTCGCGCCGGTCATGGACGCCCTCGTGCCCGCGGCCCGGGGCGGCCTGCCCGTCCTCGGCATCTGCAACGGCTTCCAGGTGCTCACCGAGAGCCACCTGCTCCCCGGCGCGCTGATCCGCAACGACCACCGCAAGTTCAACTGCGTCGACCAGCGGCTCGTCGTCGAGAACGCCTCCACCGACTGGACGTCCGACTTCGAGGCCGGCCAGGAGATCACGATCGTCCTCAAGAACGGCGAGGGCGGGTTCGTCGCCGACGAGAAGACGCTCGACACGCTCGAGGGCGAGGGGCGGGTCGTCTTCCGCTACGTCCCCGACGCCGAGGGGCGCAACCCCAACGGCTCCTACCGCCACATCGCCGGCATCACGAACGAGCGCGGCAACGTCGTCGGCCTGATGCCGCACCCGGAGCACGCCGTCGAGGAGGGCTACGGCCCGAGCCTCGACGGTCGCGGCTTCTTCACCTCGATCATCAAGCAGACCCTCGAGAGCGCAGCCACCGCATGAGCGACACCCAGACCGCGCCCCTCCTCGACACCGTCGAGCACGCCGCGGCCACGCCCGACGTCGAGCAGCCGTGGGCCGAGCTCGGCCTCAAGGTCGACGAGTACGCCAACATCCGCGAGATCATCGGGCGCCGTCCGACCATCGCCGAGCTCGCGATGTACTCCGTCATGTGGAGCGAGCACTGCTCCTACAAGTCGAGCAAGATCCACTTCTCCCTCTGGGGCGAGAACACCACCGACGAGATGCGCGAGAAGCTCCTCGTCGGCATCGGTGAGAACGCCGGCGTCGTCGACATCGGGGACGGCTGGGCCGTGACCTTCAAGGTCGAGTCGCACAACCACCCGTCCTACGTCGAGCCCTACCAGGGCGCCGCGACGGGCGTCGGCGGCATCATCCGCGACATCATGTCGATGGGTGCGCGCCCCATCGCCGTCATGGACCCGCTCCGCTTCGGCAACCTGCACCACCCCGACACCCAGCGCGTCCTGCCGGGCGTCGTCGCGGGCGTCGGCGGCTACGGCAACTGCATCGGCCTGCCCAACATCGGCGGCGAGGTCGTCTTCGACGACTGCTACCAGGGCAACCCGCTCGTCAACGCCCTCTGCGTCGGCGCGATGCGCATCGAGGACATCCACCTCGCCAAGGCGTCGGGTCCCGGCAACAAGGTCATCCTCTTCGGCGCCAAGACCGGCGGCGACGGCATCGGCGGCGTCTCGGTGCTCGCGTCCGAGACCTTCGACGAGGGCGGCCCGACCAAGCGCCCCGCCGTCCAGGTCGGCGACCCGTTCGCCGAGAAGGTGCTCATCGAGTGCTGTCTCGATCTCTACGCGGCCGGCGTCGTCGACGGCATCCAGGACCTCGGCGGTGCCGGGCTCTCCTGTGCCACCAGCGAGCTCGCCTCCAACGGTGACGGCGGCATGCAGGTCGAGCTCTCCCTCGTCCCGCTGCGCGACGCGAGCCTGCAGCCGCAGGAGATCCTCATGTCGGAGTCGCAGGAGCGCATGATGGCCGTCGTCGAGCCGAAGCACCTCGACGAGTTCATGGCCATCACCGAGAAGTGGGACGTCGAGGCCACCGTCATCGGCGAGGTCACCGACGGCGACCACCTCGTCATCACCTGGCACGGCGAGGTCATCGTCGACGTGCCGCCGCGCTCGGTCGCCCACGAGGGCCCGACGTACAACCGCCCGCTGGCGCGGCCGGCATACCTCGACGGTCTCAACGCTGCGGGCACGGCCGAGCTGGCCAAGCCGCAGACGGGCGAGGAGATCCGGGCGCAGCTGCTGACCCTGCTCGGCTCGCCCAACCTCTGCGACAAGTCGTGGATCACCGACCAGTACGACCGCTACGTGCTCGGCAACACCGCTCTCGCGCAGCCCGATGACTCGGGCGTCGTGCGCGTCGACGAGGAGACGGGCCGCGGCGTCGCCGTGTCGACCGACTGCAACGGCCGCTTCGCCAAGCTCGACCCGTACACCGGTGCGCAGCTCGCGCTCGCCGAGGCCTACCGCAACGTGGCCACCGCCGGCGCCGCCCCGCTCGCCGTCACCGACTGCCTCAACTTCGGCTCGCCGGAGGACCCCGGCGTCATGTGGCAGTTCCGTGAGGCCATCCGCGGCATCGCCGAGGGGTGCCGCTTCCTCGGCATCCCCGTCACGGGCGGCAACGTGTCGTTCTACAACCAGACCGGCGACGTCGCGATCCACCCGACGCCCGTCATCGGCGTGCTCGGGGTCATGGACGACGTCTCCAAGCGCTCCGGCTCGGGCTTCCGCAGCGACGACGCGCACGTCTACCTCCTGGGCACGACGCGTGACGAGCTCGACGGGTCCGAGTGGGCGCACGTCGTCCACAAGCACCTCGGCGGGCTCCCGCCGAAGGTCGACCTCGCGGCCGAGCAGGCCCTCGGTCGGGTCCTCGTCGAGGCGGCGCGCACCGGCATCGTCGAGGCCGCGCACGACCTCTCCGAGGGTGGTCTCGCCATCGCCCTCGCCGAGGCGTGCATGCGTCACGGCGTCGGTGTCACCGTCGACGGACTCGATGCGATCGGTGCCGATGCCGAGGGCAACCCCCTCGACGCCTTCACGGCGCTCTTCTCCGAGTCGAGCGCCCGCGCGCTCGTCGCGGTGCCGGCCGGTCACGCGGCCGAGTTCGAGGCGATGCTCGGTGACGTGCCGCACGCGCGCATCGGCGTGACCGGTGGGCGCGACCTCGAGGTCGTCGGCCACTTCGCCGTCTCCGTCGCCGAGCTCACGTCGGCGCACGAGTTCACGCTCCCGGCGGTCTTCGGCTCCTGAACCCCCGGCCTCAGCTCGTCAACGTGCCCGCCACTTCCCGGCCTCGGGAGGTGGCGGGCTCTGGATTCCCCTGTCGTCAAAGGGTTTTGCGCCCGCAAGCAGACGCGTCAGTGCTGCGCCTTCACGCAGCCCGGTCGGCAGGTTGGCCCTGGCGACGTCACGCCTCAGCGCCTCCGCCGGCAACGGCGAGGCGCAGGCGACGAGCACCGAGTTGCCGAACCGTCGGCCCTTGAGCACCTCGTGCGTCGCGATCACCGCGACGTGCGGCAGCGACGTGGCCACCGTCGCGACCACCCTTGCGACCCAGCGCATCCCGGGCTCGTCGGCGAGGTTCCAGAGGGCGATGCCCGTCGGCTTGAGGACGCGCGCCACCTCGTGGGCGTATGCCGTCCCGACGAGCTCCGCCGGCACACGCCCTCCCGCGTAGGCGTCCGTCACGACGACGTCGGCGGAGCCGTCCCTGAGGGCGCGCACGCCCGTCAAGCCGTCGACCGGGCGGACGCGGATGCGGTGCCGCCGGGGGAGGGGGACCTCGCGACGGACGAGCTCGGTCAGCGCCTCGTCCGGCTCGAGGACGATCTGGGGGGAGCCCGGACGGGTCGCCTCCACCCAGCGCGGCAACGTCAGTCCGGCGCCGCCGACGTGCGTGACGCCGAGCGGGCCCGGCGGCATCGCGTCGATGGCGAGCGCCAGGTGCTGGACGTACTCGAAGACGAGCAGGGTCGGGTCGTCGGGCTGGACGTGCGACTGCGGCGATCCGTCCATGTGGACCGTGACGCCGCCGCGCTCGTCCCACTCGAGCGAGACGTGCTGTGCCGCAGTCGATCCCGCGCTCACGTGAGGTCCAGGACGAGCACGCGCTCCTCGCCGTGGCGGGTGAAGCCGATGCGGCGCAGGATCGGCGACGATGTGCCGACGACGCCATGGGTGAGGCCGAGGGTCGCCCCGGCGGCGCGAGCCGTGCGCAGGCGCGCGTCGAGGACGGCGCGGTAGGCCCCGCGACCGCGCCACGAGCTGTGCGTCCCACCGCCCCAGAGACGGCATACGTCGTCGGCCAGCGTGTAGCCGCCCGTCCCGGCGGGACGCCCGTCGACGTAGGCCACCCACCGTCCGCCCGAGTCGTCGGCGAGACCGTGCTCGACCTCGGCCAGCGACGAGGCGACCTGCTCGTCCGTCGGGTCCTCTCCGCCGAAGGCGTCGTTGCCGACGACGATCGCGTCGCGCACCGTCTCCGCATCGGTGACCCGACGGACCTCGACGTCGTCGGGCACGGCGAGGTCGGGCAACCCGTCCCGCATCGTCAGCGCGAGCACGTCCATGCGGTCGACGACGGAAGCACCCCTGGCCACCAGCTCGGGCTCGAGACCGGCCGGACGGGTGAACTCGGACAGGCGCCACCACAGGCGGTCGCGGCCCCAGCTGCGCGCGACGGCGCAGATCTCGTCGGCGAGCTCGGCGACGTCGCGGTCGGAGCCGAAGACGCGGGCCGAGGTAGGTGTCAGGAAGTAGTCGGGGTAGGCAACGACGAGGTACTCGTCCGTGGCGACGTGGGGCGCGCCCTGGGGGACCCAGCTCCACTCGTTGGAGGCCGCGAGCACGGCGGCCGCGTCCCAGCTCCGGCCGCTCGCGGCGGCCACGCCCTCAGGCACCAGCCATCGCGGTGGTGCCGTCGGACAGGACCGGGGACATGAGGCCGAAGACGTTGCCGTCGGGGTCGTGGAGGTAGGCCAAGCGCCCGACGCCTGGCATGTCGGCCGGCGCGAGGGCCTCGGACCCGCCCAGCTCGAGGCCCTGGGCGAAGAGGCCGTCGACGTCGTCGACGGCGATGACGAGGTTGGCCCCGTTGACGGCCCCGCCGATCTCGGGTGCGGGGCCCTGGCGCTGCGTCAGGCCGCCGTTGATGCCGTGGCCGACGCTTCCCTGACTCGCCGCCTCGTCGCCGGTGTCGATGGCCCAGTAGGGCATGTCGCCGAACTGCTGGAAGGACCAGCCGAGCAGCCGCTCGTAGAAGTCGGCGAGGCGCGCGGGGTCCGAGCCGTGGATCTCGAAGTGGACGACGAGATTGGACATGGCTGCTCCTTCGGCGGGCGTGGGTTGTCCCCTCCGACGCTACGGCCCGGCACGGTCGGCGACAACGGTTCTGGACTACCGTCAGGGGATGCGATTCGGTCTGGCGATCCTGCCCGAGCACCCGTGGTCCGAGGCCGAGCCGATGTGGCGCGCGGCCGAGCAGATGGGCTTCGACCACGCCTGGACCTTCGACCACGTGACGTGGGGCGGCCTGCCCGAGTCGCCGTGGTTCGCCGCGGTGCCGACCCTCGCCGCGGCCGCCGCCGTCACCGAGCGCATCGGTCTCGGCACATTCGTGTCGTCGCCCAACAACCACCACCCGGTGCAGTTCATGCGAGAGGTGCTGGCCCTCGACGACATCTCGCGCGGACGGTTCCTCCTCGGCATCGGGACGGGCGGCGACCTCGACTCACGGATCATGGGCGAGGACCTCGCGCTGCGTGACCGCGTCGCCCGCTTCACCGAGTTCACCGACCTGCTCGACCGCCTCCTGCGTGACGACCACGTCACCGTCGACGGCCGCTACTATGCCGCCCGCGACGTGCGCACCCTCCCCGGCCCGGTCCGCGGCGGCGACACCGGCAACCGGGTGCCGCTCGTCATCGCGGCCAACGGCCCCAAGTCGATCGGCCTGGCGGTCGAGCGCGGCGACGGCTGGATGACCTACGGCGGCACCGCCGACACCGACGACGAGTGGTGGGAGCTCGTGGCCGGTCACAGCCGGAGGGTCGACACCGCCCTCGAGGTCGCCGGCCGCGACGCCGCGGGCTTCGGCCGCTACCTCAACCTCGACTCGGCTCCGACCTTCTCGCTGTCGAGCGCTGCCGCGTTCGAGGACGCCGTGGGCCGCGCCGCGGCCCTCGGCTTCACCGACGTCATCACCCACTGGCCGCGCACGACGGAGCCCTTCCACACCACCCGCGAGGTCCTCGACGAGGTCGTCGCCGACGTCATCCCCCGCCTGCGCTGAGGGCGTCGGTCGGCCGTCGGCGCACGCAGATAGCCTGCGAGGTATGCCGCCACGCCGCCGTACGCCCGTCGCCGAGGGACATGCCGCCCTCGTCGCCTGCCGTGAGGCGGGCTGGGAGGCCGACCGCCGCACCACGGCGACGGCGGTCCGCTACACGCTCGAGGAGCTCGCGACCATCGCCCCCGGCCGCACCGTCGAGGTGCGCGTCCCCCCGCATGGTGCGGTGCAGTGCATCGAGGGCCCGGTCCACACCCGCGGCACGCCGCCCAACGTCATCGAGACCGACGCGGGGACGTGGCTGCGCCTCGCCGTCGGCGACCTGGCCTGGGAGGCGGCCCTCGACGGGGCCCGGGTCCGGGCCAGCGGTCAGCGCGCCCACCTCGACGGCCTGCTTCCGCTCACCTCACTTAGGCTGGACTCGTGACCCAGCCCTCGCCGACCACCCGCCCCGAGCGTCCCCGCATCCCCAACTTCAAGCGCTTCCTCATCACGGGCGCCGTGCTGGGTTTCATCGTGGGTGCCGCCATCTCGATCGTGGGTGACGAGGTGCAGGGCTACACGACGACCACCGGCGCCCTCTACATCGGCGCCCTCGGCGCCTTCATCGGCACCGGCCTGGCCGGCGTCCTCGGCATCCTCCTCGACCGGTCGGGTCGCGACCAGTCGTGACCCCGCCGGTCGGCCACGCTGAGGGCGTGCCGGACGCCCAGGGCGCACCTGCCGCGCGCACGGGACCCCTTGCCGGCATCCGCGTCGTCGAGCTCGCCGGCATCGGCCCCGCGCCCTTCGCGGCGATGCTGCTCGCCGACCTCGGCGCCGACGTCATCCGAATCGACAGGCCCGGTGAGGGCTCGCTGCCCGTCCCGCTGTCGCCCGAGGCCGACCTGCTGCGCCGCGGCCGCCCCTCCGTCGCCCTCGACCTCAAGCATTCCGACGGTCTCGAGACGACCCTCGCGCTCGTCGAGCAGGCCGACGTGATCCTCGAGGGCTACCGGCCCGGTGTCGCCGAGCGGCTCGGGCTCGGGCCCACCGACTGCCTCGGTCGCAACCCACGCCTCGTCTACGGCCGGATGACCGGGTGGGGGCAGGACGGCCCGCTCGCCCACGCCGCCGGGCACGACATCGGCTACGTCGCCATCACCGGCGCGCTGCACGCCATCGGCCGCGCCGGCGGACCTCCGCAGGTCCCCGTCAACCTCGTCGGCGACTTCGGGGGAGGAGCCCTCTACCTCGTCGTCGGCGTCCTCGCCGCCCTCCTCGAGGCGCGCACGAGCGGCCGCGGACAGGTCGTCGACGCCGCGATCGTCGACGGCACCGCCCACCTCTCCTCGCTCGTCATGAGCCTCGTGGGCGCCGGGCTGTGGTCCGACCGCCGCGGCACCAACCTCCTCGACACCGGCGCCCCCTTCTACGACGTCTACGAGACGAGCGACGGAGGCTGGCTCGCGGTCGGTCCGCTCGAGCCCGCGTTCTATGCCGAGCTGCTGCGCCTGACCGGCCTCACCGACACCGCACCCGACCGCCTCGACCCGCGCACGTGGCCCGCCCTGCGCGCCCTGCTCGCCGACACCTTCCGCAGCCGCACCCGCGACGAGTGGACGGCTGTCTTCGAGGGCACCGACGCGTGCGTCGAGCCGGTCCTCAGCTACGCCGAGGCACCCGGCCACCACCACCTCGCCGCGCGCGGCACCTACGTCGAGCACCACGGCCTCGTCCAGCCGGCCCCGGCGCCCCGCTTCTCGCGCACCCCGGCCGCACTCGGCACCCCACCGTCCACACCCGGCGCCGACACACGCGCCGCCCTCGCCGCGTGGGGCATCGACGACGTCGACGCCCTCATCGCCTCGGGCGCTGCCTCCATGCCATGAGGCTGTTCGTCGCCGTCGTCCCTCCCGACGACGTGCTCGACGACCTCGAGGCGCACGTCGAGCCGCGGCGCGAGGCGGGCCCGGAGATCCGCTGGACCGACCGCCACCAGTGGCACGTCACCCTCGCCTTCCTCGGCGCCGTCCCGGAGGCCCGCCTCGACGACCTGACCGACGCGCTCGGGCGCTCCGCAGCACGGCGCGATCCCCTCGTCCTGCAGCTCGCCGGGGCCGGCGCCTTCCCGAACCCGTACGCCGCCCGCGTGCTCTGGGCGGGGGTGGAGCAGGTCCGCGGCGACCTCGGAGCGGTGGCGGGCGGCATACGCCGTGCGTCGACGGCGGCGGGGGCGACGCCCGACGGGACGCGCTTCCACCCGCACCTGACGCTCGGCCGCTTCCACCACCCCACCGAGGCGACCCGTTGGATCCGCGCGCTCGACGCCTGGGAGGGGCCGGCCTGGCGGGTCGACCACCTCGCGCTCGTCGAGTCCCACCTCGGTGAGGGGCGGGGGCGGCGGCCGCGCTACGAGGTGCTCGCCGAGCTGCCGCTGCGGTCGTGAACCGCGGACGAGTCGCCCACCGGCGTGTGCGACACTGGCGCTGTGGCACGTGGCGACGGTCGTTTGAACCATGACCTCATCCCCGGCGAGAAAGGCCCGCAGGACGCCTGCGGGGTCTTCGGCGTCTGGGCTCCCGGAGAGGACGTCGCGAAGCTGACGTATTTCGGGCTCTATGCGTTGCAGCACCGCGGGCAGGAGTCGGCCGGCATCGCGACCGGTGACGGCGAGAAGATCCTCGTCTACAAGGACATGGGCCTCGTGTCGCAGGTCTTCGACGAGACCGCGCTCAGCTCGCTGCGCGGCCACATCGCGATCGGCCACACGCGCTACTCCACGACCGGCGGCTCGACGTGGGAGAACGCGCAGCCGACCCTTGGCGGCACCGGCCACAGCACGCTGGCCTTGGCCCACAACGGCAACCTCATCAACACGGTCGAGCTCAAGGCCCTCGTCGACGAGCACTTCGGCGGCACCCGCATCACCGGCGAGCTCGCCCGCGGCAACACCTCCGACACCGCGCTCGTCACGACGCTGCTCGCGGCCGACGAGGACCGCACGCCCGAGCAGGCCGCCCTCGAGCTGCTGCCCAAGCTCAAGGGCGCGTTCTCCTTCGTCTTCATGGACGAGACGACGTTGTATGCCGCCCGCGACCCGTGGGGCGTGCGTCCCCTCGCGCTCGGTCGCCTCGAGCGGGGCTGGGTCGTCGCGTCCGAGACGGCGGCTCTGCAGACGATCGGCGCCGCCGTCATCCGCGAGGTCGAGCCCGGTGAGCTCATCGTCATCGACGAGGACGGCCTGCGCTCGCACACGTTCGCCGAGCCCCAGCCCAAGGGCTGCGTGTTCGAGTACGTCTACCTCGCCCGCCCCGACGCCGTCATCCGCGGCCGGGTCGTGCACGAGGCCCGCGTCGAGATGGGACGCGTCCTCGCGCGCGAGCACCCCGTCGACGCCGACCTCGTCATCGGTGTGCCGGAGTCGGGCGTGCCTGCGGCCGTGGGCTACTCGCAGGAGTCGGGGATCCCGTTCGGCCAAGGCTTCGTCAAGAACGCCTACGTCGGACGCACCTTCATCCAGCCGTCGCAGACCCTGCGCCAGCTCGGCATCCGGCTCAAGCTCAACCCGCTCGAGCACACGATCCGCGGCAAGCGCCTCGTCGTCGTCGACGACTCGATCGTGCGCGGCAACACCCAGCGAGCGCAGATCCGCATGCTCCGCGAGGCCGGCGCGGCCGAGGTGCACGTGCGCATCAGCTCGCCGCCCGTGCAGTGGCCGTGCTTCTACGGCATCGACTTCGCGACGCGGGCCGAGCTCATCGCGACCGGCCTCAAGGTCGAGGAGATCAGGGCCTCGATCGGCGCCGACTCCCTCGGCTACATCTCCGAGGAGGGCATGATCGGCGCGACGAACCAGCCCGCCGGCGAGCTGTGCTCCGCGTGCTTCACCGGGAAGTACCCCATCGAGCTGCCCGAGGACGGTCGCATCGGCAAGCACGTCCTCGAGACGCTGCCGCTGACGGTGCGCACCGGCCACGACCGCTCGGTCGACGTCGACGGGGTCACCCTCGGGGTCGGCCTCGGCGGCGAGAACGCCCTCCAGCACCCCTGACCCCGCGGTTCGATGTATTCGACGGTCACGGGTGACCGTGAGATACATCGAACCGGCAGCGTGAGGGGTGGTGCCCCGCCGCGACCTGCTGCAGGAACAGCTCGGCTTCGAGACGCAGTCCGACGACGTCGATGCGGAGCACCCGATCACCCGCCAGGACGAGAGCGTTCTGGCGAAGGTTGTCGAGCATGACGTTGAGTCCGGCTCTGTGCTGCGCGCCGTCGATCTCCACCACGAGGTCGCAGCAGCTCCACCGAACATCGAGGTAGATGCGTCCGCGAGGGCCGCGCCGGACCACCTGGCGGCTGGGTTCGGGGAGGCCCTTGAGGCGGCACAGCCGGGCGAAGTCGAGCTCGCCCAAGGACTCGACGCCGAAGGCGATGTCCCGCACGACTCCGCGGACGAACGCGCGACGCGTCCTGCCGCGGACCTCACGTTGTGCCTGGGCCAGCAGACGGGGCGTCGTGAGGTTCTGCTGGACGGCCATGAGCAGCACGAGCGCCGCCTGTCGGTCGGACACGGCCCAGTGTGCGGCCCGGATGGCAGCGACGGCAGGGCGCACGCGAGGCACGCCCACGCCCACGACCTCATCGGGGACGCGTCGGATCACCTTGTGCACCGTCACGCCGTCGACGACCGAGGTGTTGTGGTGGTGGCGGGCGGAAACGTGGATGCGGTCGTCCTCGAAGCCCTTGAGGCCTGCCGCCTGCAGAGCGGTCGCGCCGTCGATGGCCGCGATCGTCTCCCCGACCTCCCACACGCCGCGCCAGCGACGAGCGACGACGTCGAGCGGTGCAGTGTGGACCGCCACGGTCTGCCTGCCGTGCATCTGCCAGCGGCCCGACTCGACGGCTCGGCGCACGTGGATCTCGGTCATGCCCGCGCCGTACAGCTGTCGGCGGGACGCCACGCCGCCCTGCACCTCGGCGATGCGGCGAGCGAGGAGAAGCCGTTCGCGGTCCATGTCCCGAGGCTTGCCGCCATCGGACGCGCCGTCATCAGGGCGTCCTGCCCCTGTGGATGAGGGCCATGACCGGCCGACACCTGTGGACGGCCCCTCGTTCGATGTATGGCGCGGTCACGGGCGACCGTGGAATACATCGAACCGGGGAGGGGAGGGGGAGGGGGAGGACGGGGCGCCGGTAGGCTGGGCCCGTGAGCGATGCCCCCATCACGTATGCCTCGGCCGGAGTCGACGTCGAGGCAGGTGACCAGGCCGTCGAGCTGATGAAGGCATCGGTGCGGCGCGCCACCAGACCAGAGGTCGTCGGTGGCCTCGGCGGGTTCGCCGGCATGTTCGACGCGAGCGCGATCGCCCGGATGACCCGCCCGATCCTCGCCACGAGCACCGACGGCGTCGGCACCAAGGTCGCCATCGCCCAGGCCCTCGACGTGCACGACACCATCGGCTTCGACCTCGTCGGCATGGTCGTCGACGACATCGTCGTGTGCGGCGCCGAGCCGCTCTTCATGACCGACTACATCGCGACGGGCAAGGTCGTCCCGGAGCGCATCGCCGCCATCGTCGGCGGCATCGCCCGCGCGTGCGAGGAGGCGGGGGTCGCCCTCGTCGGCGGCGAGACCGCCGAGCACCCGGGCCTGCTCGAACCCGACGAGTACGACGTCGCCGGCGCCGCCACCGGCGTCGTGGAGTATGCCGCCGTGCTGGGTCCCCAGCGCGTCGCCGACGGAGACGTCGTGGTCGCCCTCGCGAGCAGTGGCCTGCACAGCAACGGCTACAGCCTCGTGCGCCGCGTCATCGCGAGCGCCGGCTGGCAGCTCGACCGTCACGTCGACGACTTCGGCCGCACCCTCGGCGAGGAGCTGCTCGAGCCGACCCGCATCTACACCAAGCCGCTGCTCGAGCTCATCGCCGCCGAGGGTGTCGACGTGCACGCCCTGAGCCACGTCACCGGCGGCGGCCTGGCCGCGAACCTCGCCCGTGTGCTCCCGACCGGCACCTTCGCCCGGGTCGACCGCTCGACGTGGACCCCCCCTGCCGTCTTCCGCACCGTCCAGGACCTCGGCCGCGTGCCGCAGGCCGACATCGAGCGCACCCTCAACCAGGGCATCGGCTTCGTCGCCGTGCTTCCCGAGGCGCAGGCGGAGCGCGCCATCGAGCTGAGCGAGGCCCGCGGTATCCGGGCGTGGCGTCTCGGTGAGGTCGCCACCGAGGAGCGGGCGCACGCCGACGGCCTCGTCGCCGGTGACGCCGAGATCGTGCGCGGCGCCAAGGGCGTCGACGGCGGCGCCGTGCAGGTCGTCGGGCAGCACCCGACCCCCTGATCCGACCGGACGCGGGCATGACGAAGCCCGCAGCACCCCGGAGGGTGTGCGGGCATCGATGCGTTACCCCGACGCTCTCGCCACGTGGGCGGGAGCCTCAGGCGCCTCGAGGGCAGCACCGATCGCGCGCCGGGTGTGAACACCCGACGCACGAGGTGCAGACGGAAGAGGAAGGCAGGCTCAGCGCCCGCCCGAGGCCCACTTCCCGTATTCGTCGTACTCGTCGTCGTCGACGGATCGTGGCTGGTTGGACACGTCGCGTTGCGACGGCCCGTGCAGCTCACGCTCCAGCGCGCTCAAGTCCGTGTCAGGTGTGTAGTACTTGAGCTGCCGTGCGACCTTGGTCTGCTTGGCTTTGGCTCGGCCGCGCCCCATGGCGTGACCCCCTCGTGCGTCGTGCCGGGACGGCATCGCTCCTCGGAGAACCGGGTGGTTCTTCGATGTCCGCGTAGCGGCCCCGGGAATGTGTGTGTTCTCGTGGTGCTAACGCTACATGAGTGAGGCAAATCCTGCGCCCGCCCCACCCCCTGATCGGCGGCGCGTCGCAGCTGCTCGAACCGGGCCGACCGGCCGGAGGTCGGTCGGGCGTTGCCCGGGAGTCCGCCAGGGACCGTCAGGGGTCGGGAACACGCTTCCGGGCGGCCGGTTGGGCGTATACACCTTGTGTCTCGGAAGCGGGACGATTTGACTCTTTTCAGTGTTTAACCGCCATTAGACTGGCCGAGACTTTACCCTTGCTTTACTGAGCCCCGATTGGGGCGCATGCGTGTCGCTGCACCTAGCGACAGGGTGGTGGGGATATGACAATGACGACTCAGGATCGACACGAGACCGAGAAGCTACTGACTCCTGCCGAGGTTGCGGCCCTGTTCCGTGTGGACCCGAAGACGGTCACGCGGTGGGCCAAGGCAGGAAAGCTGACTTCGATCCGGACCCTTGGTGGGCACCGGAGGTATCGCGAGTCAGAGGTGCGCGACCTTCTGGGTGGCGGGCACTGATCTCGGCGGAAAGTTGGGGGTAAACCGGTCAGATCGTCGGGGGAGGCGCACCACGCGGTGTTCCTCCCCCGACTGCTACCGGTGGTTGGACGTGTTGGTCAGGCCCGGCCGTGGGGGACGGGGTTGACCGTGCACACGAAGTACTTCACGACGCCGCCGTCGACGAGGGCTCCGGCGCCGATGGCTGCCTGCACCTCGTCCGCGGCGTCGAGCACTCCGTTGCCGTCGCGGTCGCCGGCCGCCAGCGCCGCGGCATACGAGCTGGTCAGCGAGACGGCGTGCACCTGCCAGCGTCCGCCGTTGTAGCCGCGGTCTCCGGGGGCCGCGGTGGCGACGCTGCGCTGCACGGCGCCGAAGCTGTAGATCGTGTCCCACGACTGCGCGGGTGCGCCGGTGCCGCTGAGGTCGGTCGGCGTCGCGACCGTCCGGTAGAGCTGGTGGTCGACGTAGAACGCTGGCCCCGACACGCCGCCCGCCTGGGCGGAGGTGCCCGCGGCGAGGGCGGGGAGAGCGACCGCGGCGACGCAGAGAGACCGGACGGTCCTGCGAGTCAGCTTGTGAGACATGGCTTTCCACCTTTCGTCCGGTCACCCTGACCGGTCCACCACCGAGTCAATCCCGTCCCGGTCGTGCGCTCCATGACGAGGTGGTTATCCGGTCCTTACGGCTCGGCGACGTCGATGGCCGGTCCTATCGTGGCGGGATGACGAACCCACCCGAGATCACCGCCATCACCCTCGGCGTCCGCGACGTCGAGCGCTCCCGCGCGTTCTACGTCGACGGGCTCGGCTTCCGCTCCGTCCTGCACCTGCCGGAGATCACCTTCGTCCAGGGTGCCCCCGGCGTGCTCCTCGCCCTGTGGGACGTCGCGCAGATGCCGAGCGAGTACGGCGACGTCGCGCACGGCTCGTCGGCGCCACCCGTGTCGCTGGGTCACAACGTCACCGAGGTGGGCCAGGTCGAGGCGTTGTATGCCGCCGCGCTGGCTGCCGGCGCGACCTCAGTCTCCGCCCCGACCGAGCGCGAGTGGGGCGGGGTCAGCGCGTGCGTGGCCGACCCGGACGGCTTCCGGTGGGATCTCGTGCACAACCCGAACTTCCGGGTCGACGCCGACGGCACGGTCCACCTGGGCGAGGCGCCTGCCTAGGCGCCGCCTCGAACCCCGTCCAGGCGAGCCCGCCACGGATGGCCGGCCGGCTGGGCGTCGACGACTCGCCGGAGCACCGCGACCTGGGCGGCACCGAGCAGTGGGAGCGCGGCCTCGAGGTCGGCGTCGTCCTTGGGGCGGGGCGAGGCGACCTTGTGGGCGAGGACGAGCTCAGGGCGCAGGTAGCGCACACCGTCGCGCTCCCAGGTGGCATCGTCCAGTGACACCACGAGCGAGGGGTCGCGCTTGAACTGCCACCGTCCGTCGACGTCCGGGTTGAGCAGGATCTCCCCGCGCCACGGGGCGAGCGCGTGCTCGCGGACCCAGATCTGGCCGGAGTCCTCGGGCACCTCCCGTCCCGGCCGCAGGTGCAGCAGGCCCGAGTCGCCGGCGGACCACAGGTGCCAGTGCGGCTCGAGGTGGGCTCGGATCGCGCCGACGTCGCGACGGAGCACCGAGACGTCGATGTCCTCGTGGTCGCGGGCCACGCCGGTAAAGGCCTCGAGGGCCCAGCCGCCGGCCACCCACCAGGGCACGTCGAGCCCGGCGAGCAGGTCTCGGACCTCGGCGGGGGTCCACGAGTGCTGCGGACCGTAGATCCGGTGGAACTCGTCCGGTGCGAGCCACTGCTGCCCGCCGGTCGTCACCTCGTCCTGCTCGTCCGCCTCCTGCTCGCCCACGACGCCACGCTAGCGCCGGCGGCTCGCCTCAGTGGCCGAGTGCGCGCAACTGGAGGCGCAGGGCGAGGCGCGTCTCGGGGTCGTGCAGGTCTAGCTCGACGACGTCGGACAGGCGCTGCATCCGGTAGCGGAGCGTGTTGGGGTGCACGTGGACACGCGCCGCAGCGGCCCGCGGGTCGCCCGGGTGGTCGAGCCACGCCGCGACCGTCTCGAGGTAGGCCGTGTGGTGGGCCTCGTCGTGCTCGCGCAGGGCGGCGACGGGGCCGAGCAGCTCCTCGGTCCAGATGCCGCCGAGGGCGCGGGCGTTGGTGACGGCGGCCCACGCGTCCTCGACCGTCGTCGTCGTGCCCGAGACGCGGCCGACGTCGCGCAGGCGCTGCACCTCGGTGGCCTCGCGTCGCGAGCGGTCGAGGTCGACGGTGCGCGAGACCCGGCCGCCGGCGCTCGCCGTGGCCGTCGGCGTGACACCCGCGACCTCCTCGACGACGCCGAGCAGCCACTCCCACGTGCCGGGGGACGCGTCCCCGGGCACGTCTCGCACGAGGGTCAGGGCGACGCCGTCGAAGATCGCGAGGAGCGGCTGGCGCCACGAGCGGCGCCGAGCAGCGGACTCCCACACGTCGAGCTCGTGCTCGGTGTCACGGGGCGCGCCCTCACCGGTCGGGTCGGTGCGCGGCCGGTGCGCACCGGCGAGCACGACGACCCGCCACGGTGCCGCCGGCAGCCAGCCCTCGGCCTCGAGCGTGTCGCCGCTCAGCACGGCCCGGAGCCGGTCGGCCGAGACCCGGCGGGCGAGGTCGGCCTGCGACCGCAGGCGCAGCAGGTGCAGGGCCACGACCGACGCCGTCTGCGCGAGCGAGCCCATGACCTGCTCGGGTGGCTCCTCGTCGACGACGGCCCAGATCGAGCCCAGCCACTCGGTGCCGGCCCGCACCGGCACGACGACGCGGGCCCGCAGGCCGCGCCCGGCCGGGACGAAGAAGGGCTCGTCGGAGCGCGCGAGCCGACGGAACACCCCGCGCCCGCGGAGGTTGGCGATGACCTCGTCGGGCACCCGCCGGCCGACGATGGTCGAGACGCGCGCCGGGTCGGCGACGTCCTGGGTCGAGGAGTAGGCGAGCACCCGCGACTGGGTGTCCTCGATGGTGATGGGAGCCGCGACGAGGGCCGCGCACGCGTCGGCAAGGGCGAAGAGCTCGTCGAGCACCGGGCCCTCCGCGCGCACCGCCGGTCCGCTCGCCGCGCGGTCGAGGACACCGCGCAGCAGCCACACGACGTGCGCCCACGACGCGTGGTCGGCGAGCTCGACGAGGCTGACGCGGAAGCGGGCCGCCGCGGCGCGCACCTGCTGGTTGCGGGCCGCGGCCCGCCGCAGCACGACGGCGCCGCAGTCGACGGCCGCCGCGCCCTCGAGCAGGGCGGCCGCCTCGGCCGGCCGCTCGACCCCGACGCCGAGGAGCAGGTCGCCGGCCTGACCGAAGACGCCCGAGCCGGGCTCGGCGAGCGTGACGTCGTCGACGGTCGGACCTCCGACGTCGACGACCACCGTGAGCAGGCCGCCGCCGAGGGTGCCGACGAGCTGTGCGATGGGCAGGCCGACCGGGGTCGTCGACGAGGTGCGGGTCGCGGACCGTCGGGTCGAGCGGGACGGGGCGGACGGCATACGACCATTGTGGCCCGTGTGGTGCTCGCAGCACAACGAGGAGCGCAAACACTGGCAGCGCAGCACCATGGGACCGCTCACGCGCGGCCCCACCATGGAGGCAAGGCACCACCCGAGCACCAGACCCAGGAGTCGATCGCATGGCCGCTGTGACCCCCGCCGGTACCCCCGTCCCCGAGCGCGTCGCCGTCGTCGGCGCCGGCATGGTCGGTCTCGCCACCGCCTGGTTCCTCCAGGAGCGTGGCGTCGAGGTCACCGTCATCGACCGCGACGGCGTGGCCGCCGGTGCGTCCTGGGGCAACGCGGGCTGGCTGACGCCCGGCATCGCGACGCCGCTGCCCGAGCCCGCCGTGCTCAAGTACGGCCTGCGCGCCGTCCTCAGCCCGAGCTCGCCGGTCTACGTGCCGCCGAGCGCGCGCCCGGACTTCCTCCGCTTCGTCACCGGCTTCACGCGCCACAGCACCATGACGGCGTGGAAGAAGGCCATGGGTGCGCTCGTGCCCGTCAACGACCTGTCGCTGCAGAGCTTCGACCTCCTCAAGGCCGGCGGGGTCGACGCCGACACCTACGAGGCGAAGTCCTTCACCGCCGCCTACCGCACGGCCGAGGAGCGCCAGACCCTCCTCGAGGAGATCGAGCACATCCACGCCTCCGGCGGGGACATCACCTTCGACGTCCTGAGCGGCGACGAGGCCCGCGCCATCGAGCCGGCCCTGTCCGACGAGATCGGCGCCGCGATCGTGCTGCACGGTCAGCGCTTCATCAACCCGGGCGCCTACGTCGCCGCGCTCGCCGACTCGGTCACCGCCCGCGGCGGCAAGATCGTCACCGGCAGTGCCGTCTCGCGCATCACCGACACCCCGACCGGCGTGCTCGTGACGAACGACTTCGGCCAGGCCGAGCACTACGACGCGGTCGTCGTCGCGACCGGCGCGTGGCTCGGCAAGCTCGCGCGGGAGTTCGGCGTCAAGCGTGTGGTCCAGGCCGGCCGCGGCTACTCCTTCAGCGTCGCCGTCGACGACCTGCCCAACGGCCCCGTCTACTTCCCGGCTGCGCGCGTCGCCTGCACGCCCGTCGGTGACCGCCTCCGCGTCGCCGGCATGATGGAGTTCCGCCAGCCGGAGGCCGCGCTCGACCCGCGCCGCATCAAGGCCATCGTCGAGTCGGCGCGCCCGCTGCTCCAGGGAGCCGACCTCGACCACCGCCAGGACGAGTGGGTGGGCTCGCGTCCCTGCACCATCGACGGGCTCCCGCTCATCGGCGCCTCGAAGAACCCCAAGGTCTTCGTCGCCGGCGGCCACGGCATGTGGGGCATCACCCTCGGCCCGGTCACCGGCCGCCTGCTCGCCGAGCAGATGGTCACGGGCCGCGCGCCCGAGCAGCTCGCGCCCTTCAACCCGCTCCGCTGAGCGCCCCCGGCAGCGCCGGGAGACACGGACAAGGCCCACCTGACGACACTCGTCAGGTGGGCCTCCGTGCGCGTCCCCCCGCGCATCGGCGGCGCGTCAGCGCGCGCCGGAGGCGGCTGCCGCCGGACCCCTCAGTGCGGCGGCAGCCGTCAACCGTGGTTCGGAGCCGTCATGCGGACCGGATTGGTGCCGATCCGAAGGCGACGTCGAACCGGTCGCACCAGATGACGACCGAGGTCAGACCCGAGAGGTCCGTACCCACCGGGACGGCGTAGTTCTGGTTGCCGTCCGTGGCCTTGAGGTCGCCGAGCGGGACGAACCGGCCGTCGTCGTAGCGATGCCAGTCGTCCCCTCCCGCAGGCTGGTCGGTCAGCCACACGACGACGTCCGGCCCGTCGCTCGTCGAGAAGCCCTCGAGCCGCAGGACCGTCGTGCCGTCGGCCAGCTCGAGCACCCGGGCCGTGCCGGAGATGGCGTGCTCCCCGTCGACGAAGCGCCCCTGCCCGACGACGCGCGGAGCCGCTGGCGCGACCGGGGGCGTATGCCGGGTGGTCGGCCCCGTGCCCCCGCCGACCGTCGTGGCGGTCGCGACGGCCACGGGGATCGGTTCGTCGACGACGCTGCGGGTGAGCAGGCGCCAGGGCTGGAAGAGCACGAGACCGACGGCCAGCGCGACGAGCCCGAGCACGACGGTGGCGGCGATCCAGGGACGTCGTGTCATGGCTCCAGTCCACCGGGTCCGGGATGTCCCGACCATGACGAGAGCCTTACGAGGTGCTGACGTCCCCACGGGCCACGCCCCGGGACGCGTGCGTCAGGCGGGGGTGAGCACGACGAGGGTGTACGCCCCCACCGAGACGGTGCCGCTGGCGGGCTGGTCGTCGAGGGGCTCGTCCACCGCGTCCACGTCATGGGTCTCGTGGCCCGCGAAGAGGGCGCTGTAGGTCGCCGCGTCGGAGTTGAAGCGGACCACCCACGGCCCGGCGGACGGCATACCCGTCGTGATGTCGCGCGCCTCGGCGCTCGCGTTGACGACGACCACGGCGACGTCGTCGCCGGAGCGCCGTGCCCAGGCGAGGGCCTTGGCCTCGTCGTCGAGGTGGAGCACCTCGAAGCCCTCCCCGCGCAGGCCACGTGAGACGCCGTCGACGTCGCGGCGCAGGTGGATGAGGTCACGGCCGAGCCGCACGATGTCGCGGAACTGCTCGGCCCGCTCCCAGTCGAGCGGCACGTCGTCGCGGAACCACTCGTCCTCGAGGAACTCCTGGCCCTGGAAGAGCATCGGGATGCCGGGCGTCGTCAGCGCGATGGCGAAGCCGAGGGTCGCGCGCTTCTGCGCCGCCCAGCCGCTCGGGTCACCCCCGTCGACCTCGTGGGGGACCCGGAGCTTGCCGTTGGCCACCTCGTCGTGGCTCTCGGTGTAGACGATCCGCCGGAACGGCTCGTCGTTGCCACGCAGGGCGTCCGCGAGCTCGGTCATCGAGCGCTCCGCGTCGTCGACGGCGGTCAGCAGCCCCCTCACCGGGTGGACGAAGCTCGTGTCCCACTGGGCGTGGAAGCCCGCGCCGCCTTCGTCGGAAGAGGTGATCGCCGGGTCGGACTGGAGGTCCTCGGCGATGAGGATCTTGTCGGGGTGCCGCTCACGGATCGTCGTCGTGATCGAGCGCATGAGGTCCCAGCCCTCGGGGAGGTCGCCGCTGCCGAGACCGTCGATGGTGCGCACGTAGAGGGTCGCGTCGAACCGGAGCCCGTCGAGGTGGAACTCCTCGAGCCACATGAGGGCGTTGTCGAGGAGGTAGGCGCGCACCTCCTCGCGGCCGTAGTCGGGGCGGGTGTCACCCCACGGGGTCGACGAGCGCTCGTCGTTGTAGAAGTAGATGCCACCCTTGCCGTCCTCGCTCCAGCCGTCGAACTGCCAGAGGGAGAGGTCGCTCGGGCCGTAGTGGTTGATGACGACGTCGAGGATGACGGCGATGCCGTGCCGGTGGGACTCCTTGACGAAGGCCTTGAGGGCGTCGGCGCCGCCGTAGCCGCTCTCGACGGCGAAGGGGTCGGAGGGGTTGTAGCCCCAGGAGTAGTCACCGGCGAACTCGGCGACCGGCATCAGCTCGATGGCGTTGATGCCGAGCTCGGCGAGGTAGCCGAGCTTGCCCGCCAGGCCACCGAGGTCACCGACGTCACCCTCGGTGGCGACGAAGGATCCGATGTGGGTCTCGTAGATGACGAGCTCGTCGTGCGGCGGGCAGCCGAACGTGTCACCGCCCCAGTCGAAGGCGTCGCGGTCGTAGACGACGGCGTTGCCGGACGAGTTCGTGACGACGCGAGCGCGCGGGTCGATCCGCATGAGGCGCTGGTCGCCGTTCGTGATGACGAACTGGTACTCGTCGCCGGGCCTCGCGCCCTCGACGTCGGCGTACCAGTGACCGTTGTCCTCGGAGACCATCGCGTGGCCGTCACCCGACCAGTCGGTGAAGCCGCCCGTCACCGCGACGGCGTCGGCGTTCGGGGCCCAGACACGGAAGGCGGTCCCGCCCTCGTGGGGCATCGACCCGAGTCCGGGGCGGTGGGCGTCGTGCTCGGACATGCGGGCTCCAGTCGGGTCGTGAGGGGGCAGCCCGAGCGTAGACCTGGCTGCTCGAACCGACCCGTGACGTACCCGATCGGCCTGCCCGGCTCGCTCGGTCGACTCGCCGCGTCAGCGCAGGTAGCCGGTGACGTCGGCGATGACCTGCACGGTGCCGGCGGAGTGGTTGACGATCGTCAGCGTGCCGGAGGTGGTGAGCCGGCCGACGAGGAGGTTGGCGACGGTCTGGCCGGCGGCGAAGTTGGCGGTGGAGCTGCCGGTGGTGGCGGTCGAGTCGGCGCTGAGGAAGCCGGCCGCCCGGGGTGAGGTGGCGGTGAGGTTGATCGCGGCGGCGGTGGCCCCGGCTGGGACGGGTGACCCGGTGACGCCGGCGACCTTGATGGTGAGCGAGGCGCCGGCGGCGATCGCGGT
>NZ_JBFRFZ010000009.1:0-223754 GCF_052115065.1 Terrabacter sp. 2TAF16 | reverse complement strand
ACCCTAAAGGGCGCCAGCTACCGGCTACGCAACCGAGGAATCGACACCCTGCCCAGCATCAGAACCCAAGACCCGGCAGACTAGAACCGACAAACCGGTGGCCTCGTTTTCGACCGTCGGAACGGCCTCGTTTTCGAGCGGCGTCGACATCTGGCGCGCCGGCGATTCCTTTTTCTCACCGATCAGAGGTACGCCATGAACAAGAACCGATGGCTAGCGACAGTTGGTGCCGTGGCCGTGGCAGCAGGTTCGCTGCTGACCTTGGGGCCGACCGTCAGCTCCGCCCAACCCTTTGGATTCCAGAGTCTCAACTCCGTCCAGAAGAGGCATGTGTCTGGCCTGCTGTCCTCGGAGCTCGATGTCAGCACTGCGGCGCGCTCGCGCGGCGCCGCGCCCGTGCGCGCCACCCCCAGAGTGCCCCAGCAGTCGGGACCGAACGGCTGCAAGGCCACGCGCGGCTCGAACATCAAGGTCAACGCCAACTGCCTGAACCTCACCGACGCCGATCTGTCCGGGCGCGGCCAGGCCCAGAATGAGACCTGGATCGCCGTCGACCCCAACGACTCGTCCCGGATCGTGGCCAGCTACAACGACTACCGCCGGGGGGACGGAACCTGCGGAGTCTCCTACTCCAACAACGCCGGACGCACCTGGGCTGACAGCACGACACCCAACGGCTTCGTCCGCGGAGACTTCGTCGGCAGTGCCAGGGAGTACTGGCAGGCAGGCGGAGACACCAGTGTCGCGTGGGATACCAAGGGCAACGTGTACTTGTCCTGCCAGGCGTTCAACCGGGGCATCCCGGTGTCGCCCAACCCGGACCAGTCGAGTGCCTTCTACGTCTTCCGCTCCACGGGCACCGGAGGCGCATCGTTCAACTTCACCGGCCGATCCGTGGCGACGCACGACGACACCGCCGGCGCCGGAGACTTCCTCCTCGACAAGCAGCTTCTGACCGTGGACAACCACGCGAGAAGCCGGTTCGCCGACAGGGTGTATGTCACGTGGACCACGTTCGCCGCAGACGGCACCGGCTATATCTACGAGGCCTACTCCAAGGACTACGGCGAGTCGTTCTCGGCTCCGGTGCTCGTCAGCAGCAACAGCAGCCATTGCGGCAACACCTTCGGTATACCCACCCCTCGTGGCAACTGCAACGAGAACCAGGACTCGCAGCCGTTCACTGGACCTGACGGCACCTTGTACGTCGTCTACAACAACTTCAACAACGTCGTGACCGGTGCCGACAACCGCAGCCAGGTGCTGCTGGCCAGGTCGACGGACGGTGGCGCGAGCTTCACGGCGCCCGTGAAGGTGTCCGACTACTACGAGCTGCCCGACTGCGACACCTACCAGGGCGCCGGTTCGGACCCAGGCCGGTCCTGCGTCGTCGAGAAGGGCGCGAGCCACAACTCGATCTTCCGGGCGAGCAACTACCCGATCGGCGGCGTGGACCCGACCGACTCCCACCGGGTCGTCGTGACCTTCGGCTCGTACATCAACCGCAGCTCGAACGAGTCCCGAGGCTGCACCCCTGACGGATTCGCCGCCGACGGCATCAACACCTACATCGGCGTCAAAGCCGGCGGGTGCAACAACGACATCGTCTACAGCACCTCCACGGATCGTGGAGCCCACTTCTCCGGGGGATCCATCGACCCGCGCCTGCTGCCGGTCGTCACCGACGCCAGGCGGCAGAACAGAACCGACCAGTTCTGGCAGGGTGCGGCATTCACCCCTCGTGGGGTTCTCGTCGCGAGCTACTACGACCGCTCGTACGGTTCCGACAACTTCACCGGCTACTCGGACATCACGTTGTCCGCATCCCACGACCGGGTCGGCTTCGCGCACCGACGGGTGACCTCGTCGTCCATGCCCCCACCGACCCAGTTCGGAGGGGTGTTCATCGGCGACTACGCGGGCGTCGCCGTGACCCGCAGCACGGCATACCCGCTCTGGGCTGACACCCGGACCGTCGACGAGTTCCTCTGCCCCGGCACAGGGACCCCGACGACGCCTCCGACCGTCTGCACCGGTTCGGCGCCGAACGCACCGATCGCGAACGACCAGGACATCTACGTGGCACCGATACGCATCCCGTAGACGATCCGGTGGCCGCCCTCGGGTGCCCGCCGTCCGTGACGGGGCGCTCCTGGGAAGACCTACAGGAACGGAGGAACCGCGGGTCAAGGCTCTTGACCCGCGGTTCCGGGCGCTGTCCAAGGGCGGGGTCGACCCGTCAAGCCTCCGACTTCAGCCCTGAGTCGGGGACGCTGCGCACTCCGCCGCGTCCGCTTCGCCGCGCCGCTCCGAGCGAGATCAGCCGCGAAGACGATGAATCGTTCTCCGGTCCGCTCACCAGTCAGACAGTCACCACGGATCCGGTATGCGGTCTCCACAGTTCGCCCATCAGTGACGCGATGTCCGCGCATCCTCTGTGTCGTTTCAACTGTCTCCGCCGTCAGTCCGCTTGCAGCGTCACACCGTCGCCTGCCGGACGACCCGACGGGCACCGGTGTGAGCGCACGTGACCGTACCGATCTACTGTTGCTGGATGCTCACGAACCGGTCGGCGCCGCATGCGCGGGTGACACCCGTTCTGACCGTGGCCGACGTTCGCGCGGCGGTGGGGTGGTACGCCGATGTCTTCGGGTTCGTCGAACACGTCCGCATCGGCCAAGGGCACCGCTCACAGCTCGGGCTGCCGGACGGGCCGCCGGCCGAGCTCGTGGTGGCCGAGGTTCGGCCCGGGCGGCGGACGCCCCAGAGTGGGCGTTCTCACCAGGTCATGCTCAAGGTCGACGACGTCGCGCGCGTGGTCGAGACGGCGACGGCTCGAGGCGCCGTCCTCGTCGACCCACCGCACGACTGGGAGTACGGCGAGCGGCAGGCCACGATCGATGACCCGTTCGGGCACCAGTGGGTCCTCAACCAGACGATCGACGACGTCGTGCCCGAGAAGTGGGGCGGTCAGACCGTATCCCCGCGCCCGGTTTCCCAGTAGCGGCGTGTGGTGATCCTTGCGTATGCCGTGTCGTACCCCCGGCGGCCAGCGGGCTCTTCGCCGCCGGCCATCCCAGCCGCATGCCACCCCCGCAGACCTCGGCCCGTACGCAGCCCTGGTCGACGATCCCGATGGCAACGTCGTCCTTCTGACGTCCGACGCGGCGGCGCGGGTCGACAAGAACGACGCGTAGCGTCCCACTGCGAGCGGGGAGTCTCCGATCGTGTCGAGATACTGCTGGGGTACGCCTCGATCCACTGTCTCGAGCTCTGCGGCTGGCCCGCAGCAGGGCGGGTACCTACTTCCACCTGAAGTGGACGAAGACGCGGCCGAAGTTGTCGGAGTCCTTTTCGACCCGGTGGTAAAGGCCCTTGATGTCCTTGCGGTCCAGGAAGCGCAGCACCCGCTTCTTGAGCTGACCCGAGCCCTTCCCCGGGATGATCTCAACCAGGGGCGCCTTCTTCTCGATCGCCTCGTCGATGACCGATCGGAGCGCTCGCTCGATCTCATCGCCCCTGTTGTAGATGTCGTGCAAGTCGAGCTTGAGCTTCACAACACGATCCTCCAGCCCCCGCACGGACAGCGCCAGGTGCACGGCGCCTCTCTCTTCGTTCCCCAGCCGTGAAGCCCGTATGCAGCACCGGCATCGTTGAGCCCATTCCCCGCCGGGTCTGCGGCCCGGCCGTCGACGTGCGTCACACCACCGCCAGTCGACCGCCGCGGTGGGCCCAAGGGATAGCGCTGGCTGCAGCGAAGTCGGTCAAGGTGGCGGACCGGGTCCGCATCTGGGGTGGTGTGCGCCCCTCGCGCGAAGGCCGGATGAACCCCGAGCCCCGGGAGCTCGGGTTTACGGGCGACTGGGTGGCAGCTCAGGGTTGGTTCGGGATCGACGTCAGGGTCATGCCGGATGTGGAGCGGTGGCGGGGAGGCGCATTCTGCGGAACATGCACGATGTCGACCGAACGTTGAAGCGCATGGCCGTCCCGCCTGACGGTAGGTCCCCGTCAGCAGCGAGGGCCGCGCCACCTCAGTACAGCCTGCGCCAGGTGCTGGGCGTGTGGGCGTTGGCGGCACTGCCGATGGCGGTGCTGGCTTGGCTGGTCACCCCGGCGTTGGCGGATCGGCTGAGTGGTCCTGCCGCTTGGCCGAAAGCACTGCTGGCATGTCTGACGGTGGGCCTGATGTGGCAAGGCGTCGTGGTCCTGGTCCTGCTGCGACGCGAGATCGGTCCCCTTCACTGGGGCGCCGTCAAGGACGCACTGTGGTTGCGTCCGCCACGTAGCCCGGGCACCGGCCGCATTGGTGGACAGCTGTGGTGGGTGCTGGTCCCGGCGATTCTCGTCGTCGGCATCGAGCAGCTCCTCCCCTCGCTGCCGGTCCCGGCCGGTCGAGACCTCGGGGTTCTCCTCCGGTCCTCGGAGGGGCACGACTTCCTGTCGGGGAACTGGCCGTGGTTCGCGGCGATCGTTGTGATGGCCGTCTTCAACACGATCCTCGGAGAGGAGCTGCTCTTCCGCGGGCTCCTGCTGCCCAGGATGCACGGCGTCTTCGGCCGCGCCGACTGGCTGGCCAACGGGGTCCTGTTCGCGGCCTATCACCTGCACATGCCGTGGGCCATCCCCAAGATCCTGCTGGACAGTCTGGCGCTGGCCTATCCGGCCCGCCGGTACACCAGTGCCTGGCTGGCCATCATCGTGCACAGTCTGCAGTCGGTGCTCATCGTGGCGGCGTCACTCGCGCTCGTTCTTCATTGACCGCATGGTTCACCTCATGGCCGACCAAGCGGCTAGACAACCGTGCCCTTCCGCCGCGAAGCGGCCGTGTCCTTCCGCCGCCCGTGCAGCGACGCGCACCTCACCCCGGCAGCGACCACTCTTGCGCCGCACCGTCCGAGGTCCCTTGTCATTGGGGCGACCATCGTGACCCCACACGGCCGTTCGGGCTGCAAGGACCGCAGGAGGACGAGATGACGATTCCTGCGGAGCGGGCCCTCTACGCGATCCGCAGGCCATGGCACTACTCAGCATGAGCCGCTCCGTGATCTACGAGCAGATTCGGGCTGGCCGGCGCGAGGTCGTGCATCAGGGGCGACGCTGCTACGTCACGGCAGGCGCTCGAGCGCTATGTGGCCCTGCTCGAGAGTCAGGCGCTGATCGAGCGGCGGATCATCCCCGGACTGGGGCGCCGCCGCTTGCGGGGGCTAACAGCCGACGATGTCGACGTCTGGCTCGCCCACGAAGCCAAGACCGCGAGCTCCTCGACCCTCAGCAAGCTGATGTCGATCCTGAGACGATCCATCGATCGCCAGATGGCGCGGGACAGGGTCAAGCGCAAGGTCATCCTGCTCTGCTAGGTGCCCTCAGGACGGCCGGGCCGGCCGTCGAAGGCACTCACCCTCGCTCAGGCAGCGGCGCTCTTGGCCGCGCCGAGACGTCCGACTTGAACACGTACGTCTGCGTGTCGCTCCTCACCGGCGCGCACACCGAAGAGCTCCGCGCACTGACATGGAGCCACGTCGACCTCACGGGGGTGCCGGATGCCACTCCCCCAGTCCCACCGACGGTCCAGCTCTGGCGGTCGGTGCGTGCGCACGGCGACACCAAGACGAAGCTGTCTCGGAGGACGCTCCGACTTCCCTCGCGGTGCGTCGTGGCGCTCGAGGCGCATTTGCGCGCACAAGCACATCAGCGAGAGCTCGCCCGCACCAGCTGGATCGACCTGGACCTGGTCTTCTGCACACGCACCGGCGCTCCCCTAACCCCGGCCACGTCCGGCGGGCTTTTCGGACCGTCGCCGAATGTGCCGGTCTGGAGGCTGCCGCTTGGACCCCACGCGAGCTCCGACACAGTTTCGTGAGCCGTCGCGTCAGCCGCGGGTGTCTCCATCGAGGAGATCACCCGCCTCCTCGGCCATCGCGACACAGTGGTCACGGAGGCGGTCTATCGCAAGCAGCTCCGACCGGTCATCACAGAGGGCTCCGAGACCATGGACCGCATCATCGGCCAGGAGCCGTGACCGACGGCTCGCATCGCCGAGGCCACGATCTGGATCGATGGTCACTCACTCAGTCACTCAGTCCGAGATCTGCCCGCCCGAACCCACACAACACGACAGCCCCTGACCGCCGTTTCCGCTGGTCAGGGGCTGCTTCGTGCTGGTGGGCGATACTGGGTTTGAACCAGTGACCTCTTCCGTGTCAAGGAAGCGCGCTACCGCTGCGCCAATCGCCCTTGGGTGTTGCTGGTACTGCGTGGTGTCTCACCGAGGTGGAGACGGGATTTGAACCCGTGTACGCGGCTTTGCAGGCCGCTGCCTCGCCTCTCGGCCACTCCACCGTGGAAGGCAAGTGGATCTTTGCCTCCGAGCGGACGACCGGGCTCGAACCGGCGACCTCAACCTTGGCAAGGTTGCGCTCTACCAACTGAGCTACGTCCGCGGGAACACCAGCGGTGTAACTTCCCCGCTCGGTGCTTGGTAGACATTAGCCGATCGATCCACGAGATACAAAACCGGCCGTCGTCGGCACGATGCCAGCACCTCAGCCTCGTCTCGCGGCCTGATCGGAGGCCTGATCCGGAGCCTCGTCCGAGCCCTGAGCGGCGGCCCCGGTCGCCGTGCCGACGGCGTCCCTCGCCCCCTCCCCCACGCCGCGCTGGATGGCCGTCTTGATGGGTCCGTGGTCGCTGCTCACGTACTGCTGGTCACGTCCTCGGCGCCCGTGCGCTCCGACGTCGTCGGCCGGCACGTCGACGCCGTCGAACGTCGCGGGAGGGTCGGCATCCGCCGTCGGTCCATCGCCACCCGCCTCCGGGTCCGGGCGAGAGATCAGCCCTCCCGCGCCCTCCATCGCCCAGTTGACCAGCCGGACGTCCGCACCCTCATGCAGGTCGACGGGCCACAGGACGCGGACCGCAGCGTTGAGGCCCGCGCCGATGAGGATCGCCACGGCCAGCGCGTACAGCCAGATGAGCAGCACGATGGGCGTGCTCAGCGGCCCGTAGATCGACGATCCGCCCATCGACGCCTCGACCGAGATCCGGACGACGTACGAGGCGCCGACCCAGATCGCCATGGCGAGCAGGGCGCCGGGCACGTTGCGCCGCCACGGGCTCCGTCGAGGCGTCGACACGTGGTACATCGACGCGAGCAGCAGCACGCTGAAGACGATGAGCGTCGGCCAGTAGAGCGCCTTGGTCACGGTCGCCGCCGCGTCCGGCAGCCACGAGGCGAGCAGCCCCGGCCCGAGCAACATGAGGGGCAGCACGAGGATGGCGGCGAGGATGCCGAGCGTGTAGAGCAGCAGGCTGAAGGCGCGCATGTGCACGATGCCGCGAGCGTCCTTCTGCCCGTACATGATCGAGACGGTGTCGACGAAGACGTTGAGGGCCCGCGACCCCGACCACAGCGAGAGGATGAAGCCGACCGAGATGATGTCGACGCGCCCACCCTTGAGCACGTCGTTGATGGTCGGCAGGAGCAGCTCGTTGATGCTCGACTCGGACAGGAAGCGCGAGGCGTAGACCTCGATGGCCGACACGACACTGTTGATCGTGTCGGCACCGATCCAGCCGCCGACGAAGCCGAGGCCACCGAAGAGCCCGAGGACGAGCGGCGGCAGGCTGAGCAGCATGAAGAAGGCGCCCTCCGCCGCGAGCCCGGTGACGCGGTAGCGCAGGCACACCCGGATCGTCTCCAGGGTCAGTCGCGCGAGCGGGACGCCCAACGGCACTCGCTCCAGCACTGCCCGCATCCTCGTCCGCACGCTCATCGTCTCCGAGGCTAACGGCGCAGCGACCACGCGTCGCACGCGTGACCGGCGCGACACGCGCCCGGCGGCTCGCGCCGGCCGGTCGGGCCTAGTCTCGGCGGGGTGAGCACACACGAGGTGACCAACCAGGTGCCCCCCTTCGTCGGCGGTGACTTCCTCTCCGACGACGTCGCGCTGCGGGAGGCGGTGGAGCGCTGGGCCGGCCCCGCGGCCATCTCGGACCTCGTCCCCCTCGGGGCCCTCGCAGGCACCCCGGAGGCACAGGAGCACGGGCGGCTCGCCGACACCAACCCACCGGTCCTGCGCACGCACGACACGCGCGGCAACCGCATCGACGAGGTCGACTTCCACCCGTCGTGGCACTGGCTCATGACCCAGTCCGTCGGCGCCGGCCTCACGGCCGAGCCGTGGACGTCGCCCGCCGGCTCCGGCGCCCACGTGCGTCGCGCGGCCGGTTTCGTCCTCTGGTCACGTGTCGAGGCGGGACACGGCTGCCCCGTCTCGATGACGTATGCCGCCGGGTCGGCCCTGCGGCACGACGCCACCCTGGGTGCCCGCTGGCTCCCGGCCCTCGCGAGCCGCGACTACGACTTCGGGATCCGGCCCGTGTCGCAGAAGGCCGGGGCGATCTCGGGCATGGGCATGACGGAGAAGCAGGGCGGCTCGGACGTGCGCGCCAACACGACCCGAGCGGTCGCCACCCCGGGTGGGGCGCTGCCGGGCGAGACCTACCGGCTCACGGGCCACAAGTGGTTCTGCTCGGCCCCGATGAGCGACGTCTTCCTCGTGCTCGCCCAGGCGCCGGGCGGCCTCACCTGTTTCGTCGTGCCGCGCGCCCTCGACGACGGCACGCGCAACCCCTTCGCCCTCCAACGCCTCAAGGACAAGCTCGGCAACCACTCCAACGCCTCGAGCGAGGTCGAGCTGGAGGGCACGTGGGGCAGCCGACTCGGCGACGAGGGCCGCGGGGTGCGCACCATCATCGACATGGTCGGTGCCACCCGCCTCGACTGCATCCTCGGCTCGACGGCGACGATGCGTGATGCGGTGGCCCGGGCCGTGCACCACGCGCGGCACCGGCGAGCATTCGGCGCGCTGCTCGTCGACCAACCCCTGATGCGCAACGTGCTGACCGATCTTGCCCTCGAGGCGGAGGCCGCGACCGTCCTCGGCCTCCGCCTCGCCCACGCCGTCGACACCGGTGAGACCGAGCTCGCCCGGCTGGGCGTGGCGCTCGGCAAGTTCTGGGTGTGCAAGCGAACGGCGCCCATGGTCGCCGAGGCGCTCGAGTGTCTGGGCGGCAACGGCTACGTCGAGGAGAACGGTCTCGCGCGCCTCTACCGCGAGGCACCCCTCAACTCGATCTGGGAGGGCTCGGGCAACGTCAACGCCCTCGACGTCATGCGTGCCGTGACACGTGAACCGACGACGCTCGAGGCCTTGACGAAGGAGCTGCACGAGGTCCGCGGGCAGAGCGCAGAGCTCGACGCCCACGTGGAGTCGTCTCTCGCGCAAGCTCGCTCACTCGATCCCACGTCGCCGGAGGCGTCGTTCGGTGCACGCGTCGTCGTCGAGCGCCTCGCCCTCGGCCTCCAGGCGAGCCTGCTCGTCCGACACTCCCCCGGCCCCGTCGCCGACGCCTTCATCGCCAGCCGGATCGCGGGTCGACGCGGACACTCGTTCGGATCGCTCGACGTCGACCTCGCCGACGCGGCGACGGCCGTCATCGAACGAGCCGGCTGACGAGGCAGGCGCTCACGCGAAACCCGTTGGGCGGCATACGTCCTCGGGTCCGGCGCTCGTCGCGTGCCGGGTGCGTCAGCTCGCCGACAGGCGCTTCTTCTCCGCCTCGACGTCGAAGTCGGCCTGCGGCCACTGGAGGTTCATCCCGCGCAGGGCCTCGAGGATCAGCTGCTGCACCGCGAGGCGCGCGTACCACTTGCGGTCCGACGGCACGACGTGCCAGGGCGCGCCGACCGTCGAGGTCTTGTCGAGGACGGCTTGGTACGCCTCCATGTAGTCGCCCCAGTGGCCGCGCTCGTCGACGTCGCCCGGGTTGTACTTGTAGTACTTGTCCGGACGGTCGAGGCGCTCCATGAGCCGCGCCTTCTGCTCCTCCTTGGAGATGTGCGTCATCACCTTGATGACGGTCGTGCCCGCGGCAATCACCTTGCGCTCGAAGGCGTTGATCTGCGCGTAGCGTTTGGACCACACGGCCTCGGGCACGATGTCGTGGACTCGCACGATGAGGACGTCCTCGTAGTGTGAGCGGTCGAAGACCCCGAGCTGGCCTGCGCCGGGCAGGGCCTTCTCGATGCGCCAGAGGAAGTCGTGCGCCAGCTCCTCCTTCGTCGGCGCCTTGAAGCCGGTCGCCTTGACGCCCTGCGGGTTGACGGAGATGACGTGGCGCATGATGCCGCCCTTGCCCGAGGTGTCCATGCCCTGCACGACGAGCAGGAGTGACCGCTTCGAGCCCGTCGTGGACTCCGCGAAGAGCCGCTCGAGCAGGTCGGACAGCTCGGCCTCGCAGGCCTTGAGCGCCGCCTTGCCCTCGAGCTTCTTCCCGGTGAAGCCGGGAGTCGCCGACGTGTCGACGTCGGCGAGGACGAAACCCTTGCCGACGCGCAGCGCGTTGGCGACGTCCTGGATCTCCTCGACGGCCGCCTCCTCGTGCGCCGCGATGACCTCGTCCTCGGCGGCCTGGGCCTCGAGCTTGGCCGCCTTCTTGCTCGAGACCTTGCCGCCCCCCTTGCCCGACGACTTCACGGACTTCTTGCTCTTGCCCTTCGCGCCCTTGCCCATGCCGTCATCCTGCCCGACCGGAGACCGGCGCGACGGGATGTGAGGTCACCGATCCGCGCGGCGTGACAGACCGTCGCCGATACTGACCCCATGCGCCTGCTCGTGCCCGGTCACTCCGGACGTCCCGCCCTCTCCGATCTCGATGCGGCGGGGCTCTTCGGCGCCTATGCCGCACCGCAGGACCGCTGGGTGCGCTGCAACATGGTGACGAGCCTCGACGGGGCTGCGACGGGCGCGGACGGACGTTCGGGCTCGATCAACAACGACGCCGACCACGTCGTCTTCGAGGTGCTCCGTGCCCTGAGCCACGTCGTCGTGGTCGGGGCCGGGACGATCCGCGCCGAGGGCTATCCGCCACTGTCCGTGGACGACTCACTCGTCGAGTTGCGCCGTCACCAGGGGCTCCCCGACGCGCTGCCCCTCGTCGCCGTGAGCAACCGCGGGCACGTGCCCCCGACGCTGAACGGCTGTCGGGACGGGCGGGCGCTCATGGCCGTTCCGGCCTCGGCGCCCGGACTCGACTCGGCGCGCCGTGACCTCGGCGAGGACAACGTCCTCGTCTGTGGAGACGAGGCGGTCGACGTCGCTATCCTCGTGGAGGCGTTGCACCGCCGGGGCTGGGACCACGTGCTCACCGAGGGCGGGCCGAGCCTCCTCGGCTCCTTCCTCGCGGCCGGCCGCCTCGACGAGCTGTGCTTCACCATCGCCCCGCACGTCGTCGGCGGCGAGCACCCGCGGCCGGTCGGCCCCGAGGGCATTCCGGCTCACCTCGACCTCGAGGTGCTCGTCGAGCAGGACGCGACGCTGATGGGCCGCTGGTACGTCCGACGCTGACGACGGGGACGACGGTGGCTCAGCGACGCTCGTCGAACCCGTGGACGAAGTCCCGCAGCACGCGCTCCCAGCGGTCCGGGTCGTAGTTCCACTCCCGGCAGTGCCGAGCGGTGTCCCACCGCTCGAGGCGCACGAGGTCGGGCCGGCGACCCGCCAGGGCCACCGCGGGACCGATCGGCACGAAGTCGTCGCCGTCCGAGGCGATGACGAGCATCGGGGAACGGAGCTCGCCCGCGCGTGCGACCCAGTCGGTGCGGGCCACGTCGATCGGCTCGTGGACCCCGACGAGCCGGCGCGTGCGGCGTGAGCCCATGAGGTCGGTCGCGACCCGCACGAGCGGGCTCGGCACCCGGTGCAACCGGCCGTGGTGACGCAGCACGACGCCCCAGTCGATGACCGGGGAGTCGAGCGCCACGCCGACGACGTAGTCGGACAGCGGTGACCGGTCGAGCGCCTGGAGCACGATGGCGCCGCCCATCGACCACCCGAGAAGGAGGATGCGTCGGGCACCGTGCGACACGGCATACCCCATGGCCGCCTCGACGTCGCGCCACTCGGACAGGCCGAGGTTGTAGCGCCCGTCCGGGCCTCGCGGCGCGTCGCGGTCGTTGCGGTACGCCGTGACGAGGCTGGTCCACCCGGCCTCGCGCAGCACCGGCACGGCCCGGAGCGTCTCCTCCTTGCGTGCGCCGCGTCCGTGCACGAGCACGGCCCAGTCGGACCCGGTCGAGCCGTCCTCCCGACGAACCACCCAGCCCGGCAGCGGACCGACGTCGGACAGGATGGCCACGTCCTCGTCAGGCAGACCCAGGCTCACCGACGGCCGGTCCCAGAAGTAGTACTGGTTCCAGCGGGCGGGCCCGGTCTCGATCGCGCCCCGGTCGACGGCCACGAGTCGGCGCGTCACCGACTCCGGGTCCGCGTCGACGATCCCACCGACCCGCGCGTGCCCCGCTCCCCCGTCGAGCCAGACGCCGTAGCGGCCGGGCACGACCGTCTCGGGAGTGACGGCGAAGGTGACGGTCTCGGCGTCGTGCCGCAGGATCTCGACGTCGTCGGGCTGCAGCTCGTCGGGCGTGATGACGCGGCGGGCGAAGTAGGCGGCAGCAGCCACCGAGCCTCCGGCGGCGCCGAGCACCGAACCCGTGCCGGCGGCCGCGGCCACGAGCACCGGACGCGAGACGAGACGGCGCACCTGCACGGGCCCATCGTCGCAAACGACCCGCCCACGTCGTGGGAGGGCGTGCCGCCGCAGGGACGGTATGCGGACCAGACGTATCAAACAGGACGTTCGGGGCACCGTCCTTCGGGAGCCTCGGGGACCACGGGCGGCGAGCCGCACACCCCGATCGTTCCCCGGCCCGCCCGTCGGGCCGGTCGCGGTCGAGAGGTGCCGTTCGGGGTCACGGTCACCACCTGCCCGCCTCGGGGTGCGAGGACCTGCTCCGCGCGCCGCTTCTCACCGTCTCGTCCCACGAAAGGGGACACCCGTGTTCAGCACCATGCGCCGCGGCGCACTCAGCATCGCGGCAGCCGGGGCGCTCGTCGCCACGCCCGCCCTCGCGATGGGGGCCGGCGTCAGCCCGGCCACCTACGACGCGTCCGTCAACCCGGGCGAGACCGTCCACGTCACCAAGACCGTCAGCACGCCGGAGATCCCGCCGAAGCCCGACATCGTCCTCGTCGTCGACGAGACCGGCAGCATGGGTCCGGCGATCGCCAACGTGAAGTCCGAGATGGGCTCGATCGTCTCCACGGTCCAGGGAGCCCAGCCACAGGCCCAGTTCGCCATCGCGTCGTACAAGGACGTGGGCGACGGGGCGGAGTTCTTCCAGGTGGAGACCGGCCTGACGGGCAGCCAGGCCACGGCCCAGACCGCGATCGACAGCCTGTCGGCGTCCGGCGGCGGCGACACGCCCGAGGGCCAGATCAACGCCCTGTGGGAGGTCGGGTCCGGCGGCGACGCCATCGCGTTCCGTCCCGACTCCTCACGCATCGTCGTCTGGTTCGGTGACGCGAGCGGGCACGACCCGAGCGGCGGGCACAGCGAGGCCGACGCCACGGCGTCCCTCACGGGCGTCGGCGCCCAGGTCATCGCCATCAACGTCGAGTCCGGAGGCGCCGACGGCCTCAACGCCACCGGTCAGGCGCAGCGCATCGCCGCCGCCACCTCGGGGACGTTCTTCCCGAGCGTGACCCCGGGCGATGTCGCGAGCACGATCCTCGCCGGGTTGGGCAACCTGCCGGCCGAGGTCACGGCGAACGTCTCGTGCGCCACGGGCCTGTCGATCGCGTTCACGCCGTCGCTGCCCCAGACCGTCACGAGCGGCAGCGACGTCGTCCTCGACGAGGCGATCACCGTCGCCGCGGACGCCCCCCAGGGCTCGACGCTGACCTGCACGACGACCTTCCTCGTCAACGGCGCCGAGGCCGGGCCGGAGTTCGTCCAGACCGTCACGATCAAGGTCAACGACGTCACCCCGCCGACCGTCTCGTGCGGTCCCGGTGTCAACCCGGCGGGCCACACGCCCGGTGGGTGGCGCAACGCCGGCTTCTTCCAGATGGTCGCCGCCGACAACCTCCCGGGCGTCTCCGTCACGATCTCCGACACGGGGACGGGCACGACCTTCGGGCCGTACGCCCCCGGCACCTATTTCAAGCTGACCCAGGCACCTGGCACGTCGGCCTCCACCGTCGTCCCGTTCCAGGGAGCCGTCGACTGGCACTTCACCTTCAAGGGTGATGCCACGCTGACGGCCACGGATGCGGCCGGCAACACGACGACCGCGTCCTGCAGCGTCCCGCCGAAGCAGAAGTGACGTCGCTCCGACGATGAGGAGCCTGCCCGGCCCGGACCACCCCGGCCCGAGCAGCACGAGGGCCCCGGCCACCCGCCGGGGCCCTCGTGGCACGCGCTCGCCCGGTCCGTAAGACCTCGTAAGGACCACGTCGCCGCCGGGCGGGCACAAACCCGGGTGACGTGGCGTTGGTCTGGACATGAGCCACCACAACACCTCCGACAAGCCGTATGCCGTCAAGCGCACCGACGAGGAGTGGCGCGCTGCCCTGACGCCGGCCGAGTACAAGGTCCTGCGACAGGCCGGCACCGAGCCGGCCTTCCGGGGTGAGTACACCGACACCAAGACGCAGGGCGTCTACTCGTGCCGAGCCTGCGGCAGCGAGCTCTTCCGCAGCGACACGAAGTTCGAGTCGCACTGCGGTTGGCCGTCCTTCTACTCCCCGCTCGCCGGGGACACGGTCGAGTACATCGAGGACCGCGCCTTCGGCATGAAGCGCGTCGAGGTCCGGTGTGCCAACTGCGGCTCGCACCTCGGGCACGTCTTCGAGGGCGAGGGCTACGACACCCCGACCGACCAGCGCTACTGCATCAACTCGATCTCCCTGCGCCTCCAGCCGGACGAGGGACCGTCGCAGTCCTGAGCGCCTAGATTTGTCCCATGGTCGACGACGGCGACATCCGCATCGGCAGCGCCGAACGCGACGAGGCGCTGGCGGCGCTCGCCGAGCACCACGCCGCGGGCCGGCTCGACGCGAACGAGTACGAGGACCGGCGAGGCCGGGCCACCGACGCCGTCGTGCGCCGGGACCTGACCTCGCTCTTCGTCGACCTCCCCGAGCCCCGTCCGCGGCTCACGCCGGCGCGTCGGGGTGGCGTGTCCCGCCCGTCGGCGCCCCACCAGGGGCCACGCGGCACGGTGGCACGCGTCCTGCTGAGCCTCGCCCCCTTCATCGCGCTCGCCGCGTTCCTGCGCACCGAGTCGTGGCTGGTGTTCCTGCTCATCCCGGTCATCGCGGCGATCGCCAAGGCGATCGACGACTGAGCCCCCCGTCTGCACGTGCAGGCGGGGGCTCAGTGGTGTGCGCGGGCGTCGCCGGGGTCAGCGCAGGTTGGCGACGAGCTGGGCCGGCTCGACCTTGGGCCCGGTGAAGAACGGGATCTCCTCGCGCACGTGCATCCGGGCGCGCGACGCGCGCAGCTCGCGCATGAGGTCGACGATCCGGTGCAGCTCGTCGGCCTCGAAGGCGAGCAGCCACTCGTAGTCGCCGAGGGCGAACGAGGCGATGGTGTTGGCCCGCACGTCCGGGAAGTCGCGTGCCATCTGACCGTGCTCGCGCAGCAGGTCGCGACGCTCGGCATCCTCCAGGAGGTACCACTCGTAGGAGCGGACGAACGGGTAGACGCAGACGTACTTGCGGGCGACCTCGTCGGCCATGAAAGCGGGGACGTGGCTCTTGTTGAACTCGGCCGGGCGGTGCAGCGCGGCGTTGCTCCAGACCGGCTCGAGGTGCGAGCCGAGCTCGGTGCGCAGCAGGCGGTGGTAGGCCGACTGGAGCTGCTCGATCGTCTCGGCGTGCCACCACACCATGAAGTCGGCGTCGCCACGCAGCCCCGCGACGTCGTAGAGGCCCCGGACCACGACCCCCTCGCCGGCGATCTCGTCGAGGAAGGCCTCGAGGTCCGCCGTGACCGCATCGCGGTCGTCGCCGACCGGAGTGACGGTGCTGAACACCGACCACATGCAGTAGCGGATGGTGTCGTTGATCTCCCGCATCTCGGCCGGGGTCAGGCGCTCGCTCATGGCCCCATCATCCCAAGCGGCTCGGACCCCGACGTCAGCGGGTCAGGACCGACCGGATCGACCGTGCGGCGGCGCGGCCGGACGCGATGCAGGCCGGCATGCCGACGCCGTCGTATGCCGCCCCGCACAGCGCGAGCCCTGGCGGCAGCTCGCGTGTGGGTGCGAGACGCGAACGGTGCCCGACGGCATACTGCGGCAGTCCCCCACCCCAGCGCTGCACGTGCGCGTCGACGGGGTCGGGCACGCCGGGGCCGAGCACCGTCCGGAGGTCGGCGAGGGCCACGGCCACGAGCTCGTCGTCCGAGCGCTGGAGTGCGACCTCCTCGCGGTGACGGCCGACGGACGCGCGCAGGAACGTTCGCTCGGGGTGTGCGGCGGCGAGCCAGGGCCACTTGACCGAGCTGAACGTCGACGCCTTGATCGTCAACGGCTCCGTGGGCGGGACGAGGAAGCCGCTGCCGTCGAGGGCGGCCGGTGCGGCACCCTCGAGGGCGAACGTCACGATGGCCATCGACGCGTACTCGACGGTCGCGAGCGCCGCTGCGGCCTCGGGCGCAACCTCACGCAGGAGGCGCGAGGCGGGCGCTGCGGGGGCGGCGAGCACGACGGCGTCGAAGCGCTCCTCGACGACGTCGGTCGTGGGACCTGTCGACACGACCCACCCGTCGCCGTCGCGGCGCAGCCCGCGGGCCACCGCGCCACGGCGCACGCGGACACCCGCGGCGACGAGCTCGCGCTCGAGCACCTCGGGCAGCGTCCCGAGGCCGCCGACGAGAGAGGCGAAGACGGGGCGACCGGCCATCGGTCCGCTCGCCGCCACCTCGACCGCGGCTCGGGCCACGTCGAGCAGTGGTCGACCCTCGTGCGCGGCGGCCGCGAGGACCGGGACGGCCTGCTCGGCGGAGATCTCGCGGGCGTGCCCGGCGTACACACCGGCCAGGAGGGGCTCGACGAGGCGGTCCGTCACGGCGCGGCCCAGGCGGGCGTCGACGAGGTCGCCCACCGAGACGTCACCGACGACGGGGCCGTCGACCTGCTCGTGCGCCAGGCGCTGCACCTCGTCGTCGCTGAGCAGCCCCCGCACCGACTCCGGGTCGGCCGGCACGCCCATCACCGTGCCGCGGGGCATCGGCCAACGCCGGCCCCTCGACACGATCGACGCGCCCACGGGGCCGGGATGCGTGGTCAGGTCGGCGACGCCGAGCTCCTCGATGAGGGTGAGGGCCTCGGGGCGACGAGCCAGCACCGACTCGGCGCCGACGTCGATGCGCGCCCCGCCGACGTCCTCGAGGCGCAGCTTCCCACCGAGCCGGTCTGAGCCCTCGAGGACCGTGACGGAGACGTCGGTGCCCGGGCGACTGAGCTCCCAGGCGGCCGCCAGCCCGCTGATCCCACCGCCGATGACCGCGACCGTCCTGCCCATGGCGACACTCTCCCATCCCGGCTGCGGCGGTTGGGCCGGGGCCCGACCGATGACGAAATGTTGGGCGCATGAGCACGCCCGCGCTGGCGCCGTGCGCCTGCCGCTCGCGCGGTTCACGGTCTTCACCGCCGCGGGCAGCGCCCTGTGGACGGCCTGCTCATCGGACTCGGCTGGGCGCTCGGGCTCGCGCCACGAGCTCGTCGACCGCCACTCGTCCGTCCTCGACTGGGTCGGGCGGCGCAACGATCGGGTCCGGCCGCGTGTCTCTGGTGACAAGGGACGTCGCCACGCACACCGTGCGCACCACAGCACCACCACCGGCTGCGGCACGGGAGGCGACCCGTCGAAAGGCTCGCCATGACCGCCACCCCACACCTGCCGCGTCTCTCTCAGCTCCCACCTGCCCGTCGGCGCCTCCTCGCCATGGTCCTGGTGGCCGTCGCCGTGCTCGCCCTGGCGATACCTCTGGGCCTCAAGGCTCTTCAGGGCGCCTCGTCCTCATCCTCCTCGTCCGCGGCCTCAGCCGGGGAGGCGAGTCGTGGTGCCGTGACGGGCAGCGGCGTGGTCGGGCCGGAGCTCGCGCCGCAGGCCGACGCCTCGGCCGGAGCCAAGGCGCCCGCCGCCGACACGGGCACGCTCGGGGCCGGCGTCGCCGGCTCGGTCGCGGTCATCGAGCCGAAGATCGCGCGCTCCGCGTGGCTCGGGATCAAGGTGACCGACCTCACCGGGTCGGCGGCTCGGGCCCGCGTCATCGCCACGGACGCCGGAGGCCAGGTGACCTCCGAGAACGTCGTCACCTCGGTCGACCCCACGGGTGGTCCGACCGGCCCGGGTGGGATCGACCCTCGCCTCGAGTCGGGCTCGTCCCTGCCGACCGTCGGCGTCGACGAGGCCCGGATGGTGCTCAGCGTCCCCGCCAAGACCCTCGACGACGTCCTGACGCAGCTGTCGAGGATCGGTTCGGTGTCGTACCGCTCGTCCCAGTCCCAGGACGTCACCGACACCTACGTCGACACCAAGGCGCGCATCGAGCCGATGCAGGACGGGATCACCCGCGTGCGCGCCCTGCTCACCAAGACGACGGACCTCCAGCAGGTCATCCTTCTCGAGAGCGAGCTGACCCGCCGTCAGGCCGAGCTCGACTCGCTGACCCAGCGTCTGGCGCAGCTCGACGCGATGACGACGACGAGCGACGTCACCGTGACGCTCTGGACCGACGCGACGACCCCCGTGCAGACCGAGAGCGGACTCGGCGGTGGGCTGCGCACCGCGTGGGAGAGCTTCCTCGGCTCGCTCACCGTCATCCTCACCGGGCTCGCGGCGCTCCTGCCGTGGCTCGTCCTCCTCGTGCCGCTCACCCTGCTGGCCCTGCGGCTGTGGCGTCGCCGCGTCGCAGGTACGCCGGCAGCGGCCTCCGCCGTGAACGCCGCCCCCGCCGCAGGCCACTCCCCGCAGCCCGCGGGAGCCCCGGCCTCGGCGCCCGCCTCCACGACGGACGACTGACACCCCCGGAGCGGAGAGCAGTGAAGGAGCCGTCGGCGGCTCGGGTCAGCGACCGAGCCGCTGGCGGACCATGTCGCCGACCTGCCGCACCTCACGCACGTGCATGGCGTGGGCGATCCCGAGGTAGATGACGAAGAAGACGAGACCGACGAGACCGATCTCCAGCGCGCTGGCGAACATCCGCTTGAGGGCCGAGGTCGACCCCTCGACCGCGGACCTCGTGATCGGGTCGAGCACCTGGGTGGCGCCCCAGGCGACGACGCCGGCGACGGCGGCCGCGACGCCGACCCGCGAGGCCGTGACGAGACCGGCGCCCAGCCCGAGCGTCCCGATGCGCCGGCGCAGCAGGTAGAGGCCGACCATGGAGCTGACGACGTTGCCGACGGTCTGCCCCATCGCCATGACACCGATGGCCCAGACCGGGTTGATGAAGAGCGTGACGACGCCGGCAAGAGCGCTGATGCCGGTCAGGAGCACCTGCATGATGACGGTGGGCTTGCCGTCCTCGAGGGCGAAGAACATGCGGTAGCAGAGAAGGTCGAGCCCGAAGGGCACGAGCCCGAGGATCATGATGATGAGCACGCTGGCGGAGACCTCGACCGAGCGCGGTTCGATGCCGGGGTTGAGCAGTGCGACGATCGGGTTGGCGAGCACGATGACCGCGACCATGATCGGCACGTTGGCCACGAGTGGCATCGTCAGGCCGGTGCGGAAGTCCCGGCGCAGGCTCGCCTTGTCGTCGGACGCCGCGGCGGCGGAGAAGCGCGGGAAGAGCGCGGTGATGATCGAGACCGTGATGAACGCGTGCGGCAGCATGAAGAGCGTGAACGCGATGGCGTATGCCGCCGGGCCGCGTACCGCGTCCTCGAGACCGAGCGTCGTGGCGGAGGCGGTCGCGTTGTTGAGGACGCCCTGGCTGATGAAGAAGCCGATCTGTGACACCGCCAGGCCTCCGAACGCCCAGAGGGCGAGGCGGCTGACGCCCCCGAGCCCGACGCCGCGCAGGCCCCAGCGGGGGCGGTAGTGGAACCCGGTCCGCCGCAGGGCGGGGACGAGGGAGAGTGCCTGGACGATCACGGACAACGTGGCCGAGCCGGCGAAGAGCCAGATCATCGGCCCGGTCCACTCGGACGGGTCCCGCGGTTGGTCGCGCCCGGGGGCTCCAAGGGGTGCATCCTTCGGGAATACGAAGAGGAAGAGCACCAGCCCGGTGACGGCCACGACGTTGGCGATGAAGGGTGCCCACGCGAAGGCGCCGAACTGCCCGCGCGCGTTGAGGATCTGCCCGAGCAGGGCGAAGAGCCCGTAGAAGAAGATCTGCGGCAGGCAGATGAGCGAGAAGGCGAGCGCGAGGTCCTTGAAGTCCGGCGACGAGTTGCGGGCGAGGAGCCAGACGAACCCTCCGGCGGCTGCCATGACGACGACCGTGATGACCGCCATCGCCGTGAGGGCCACCGTGATGACGCGGTCGGTGAACTCCTGCCCGCCGTCCTCGAGCTTCATCGCCCGCGCGAGCGACGGGATGAGCACCGCGTTGAGGATGCCCCCCGCGGCAAGGACGTAGAGCACGTTGGGCAGCGTGTTGGCCAGGGAGAAGGCGTCACCGGCGAGCTTGGCGCCGATGATCGCGGTGATGAGGCCGTTGCGCACGACCCCGAGCACGCGCGATGCGACCGACCCACCGAGCATCGTGAGGCTGGATCGAGCGACTGACGGTGCCGCCGTCGTCATCGGCGGCTCGAGCACTCGTGGACGAGCTCGGTCACCCGGGTCAGCACGTCGGGGTCCACGGTGGGCAGCACGCCGTGGCCGAGGTTGAAGATGTGGCCCGGCGCACGGCGCCCCTCCTCGACGATCTCCCGCACGCGGCGCTCGAGGGCGTCCCACGGCGCGAAGAGCAGGGCGGGGTCGAGGTTGCCCTGGACGGCATACGTCGGCCCGAGGCGGTCCACGGCGTCGGTGAGCGACACGCGGTAGTCGACGCCGACCACCTCGGCACCCGCGTCCCCCATGAGAGCGAGCAGCTCGCCCGTGCCGACGCCGAAGTGGATGCGAGGCACGTCGAGGTCCGCGACCGCTGCGAGAGCGACCGACGAGTGCGGCATGGCGCGCGCGGCGTAGTCGGCCTTCGACAGCGCACCGGCCCACGAGTCGAACAGCTGCACGGCGCTGGCGCCGGCCTGAGCCTGCACGCGGAGGAACTCGCCGGAGATCTGGGCGAGCCTGGCGCAGAGGGCGTCCCACAGCTCGGGGTCGCCGTGCATGAGCGCCTTGGTCTTCTCGTGGTTCTTGGAGGGCCCACCCTCGACGAGGTAGGACGCGAGGGTGAAGGGGGCTCCGGCGAAGCCGATGAGCGGGATGTCACCGAGCTCGCGGACGAGCTGGCCCACGGCCTCGGTGATGAAGGGGACGTGCTCGGGGCTCAGGGGCACGAGCTGGTCGAGGTCAGCGGCCGTGCGGATCGGGTGGGCCACGACGGGCCCCACACCCGGGACGATGTCGAGGTCGACGCCGATGGCCTTGAGCGGGACGACGATGTCGCTGAAGAAGATGGCCGCGTCGACGCCGTGGCGGCGCACGGGCTGGAGCGTGATCTCGGTGACGAGGTCGGGCCGCATGCACGACTCGAGCATCGGGATGCCCTCGCGGACGGCGCGGTACTCCGGCAGCGAACGACCGGCCTGACGCATGAACCACACCGGCGTCCGGGTCACCGACTCGCGGCGCGCAGCGCGGACGAGATCGCTCTGGCGGGTGTCTGGCGGGGCTGTGGTCGGCACCGGTCAATCCTGCCACGGCAAGCGTGTGCCCCCGCGCCACGCGCGTCCGGCGCGCCCTGAGGACAGATCGCCCGACTCCGGCATACCCTCGTCTGGTGCACACGCGAACGTTGCCGGGCAACCACGGCGCGGTCTTCGCCAGGACGCTCAGCGCCCTGCGAGACGTCCGTCTGCGCTCCGAGGTGCGGTTGACCGAGGTGCCGGCGCCGACGCGCATCGCCCCGTATGCCGCAGCCCTGACCGCCGACGTCATCGACGTCGCCGACCCCGACGACGACCTCGCGACCGGACGCTTCGTGCTGCTGCACGACCCGGCAGCCCCTGAGACGTGGGACGGCCAGTGGCGCATCGTGACCTTCGCGCGGGCCGAGCTCGAGCCCGAGCTCGCCGGCGACCCCATGCTCGGGGCGGTCGGGTGGTCGTGGCTGACCGACTCGCTGACCAACCGCAACCTCGGGTGGACCGCCGAGGCCGGCACGGTGACCCGCGTGGTCAGCGAGAGCTTCGCGGGGCTCGCCGACCGCGAGGCGAGCGTCGAGATGGAGATCCGCGCCTCGTGGACCCCGGTCGGCGGCGACGCCACGGACCACCTGCGCGCCTGGGCCGACATGCTCTGCACCATCGCCGGCATCCCGCCCCTGCCCGACGGCGTCGTCCCCCTCCCGGGGCAGCGACGGTGACGGCAGAGCCGAACGAGCCCGCCGACGACCTCGACGACGACCAGGCCGCCGACCTCGCACCCGACGTCGTCCCCGAGCTCGTCCCACTGACCCACCCACGCGACGGGGTGCCCGACGTCGTCGTCGACGAGCGCACCCTGATGCGCGCCGCCGAGGCCATCCGCAGCGGCACCGGGCCCGTCGGCATCGACGCCGAGCGGGCGTCGGGCTACCGCTACGGACAGCGCGCCTATCTCGTCCAGATCCGGCGCGAGGGGTCCGGGTCCTGGCTCATCGACCCCATCGCCTGCCCTGACCTCTCCCCCGTCGGCGAGGCCATCGGCGACGCCGAGTGGATCCTGCACGCGGCCACCCAGGACCTCCCGTGCCTCGCCGAGGTCGGGCTGCACCCGCAGTCGCTCTTCGACACCGAGCTCGGCGGCCGACTGGCCGGACTGCCCCGGGTCGGGCTCGGCGCCATGGTCGAGCACTACCTCGGACTCCAGCTCGCCAAGGAGCACTCGGCCGTCGACTGGTCGGTGCGCCCCCTTCCCGAGCCGTGGCTGCGGTATGCCGCCCTCGACGTCGAGGTGCTCGTCGACCTCCGTGACGCGGTGGCCGCCGAGCTCGCGTCGCAGGGCAAGGCGGCCTGGGCCGCCGAGGAGTTCGATCACCTGCTCGACTTCACCGGCCCCGAGCCGCGCGTCGACCCGTGGCGGCGCACGTCGGGCATGCACAAGGTGCGCGGCCGTCGTGGCCTGGCCATCGTGCGCGAGCTCTGGCTCTGGCGCGACGCCGCGGCCCAGCAGCGCGACACCTCCCCCGGACGGGTCCTCCCCGATGCGGCGATCAGCGAGATCGCCATCGCCAACCAGCGGGCGACGAAGCCGCCACGCACCGTGGGCTCCGCCGAGCCCCGGCTGGCACGCTCGGTGCGCCGGCACCAGGAGGCGATCATCGAGGTCGTCGCGCGCGCTCTCGCGCTGCCCGACGAGGACCTGCCCGTCCTGGCCCTCCCGCCGAGCGGCCCGCCGCCGCCCAAGGCGTGGGTCGACCGCGACCCCGTCGCCGCGGCCCGCCTGTCCCGCGCCCGGGAGCTCCTCGGAGCGATCTCCGAGGAGCTCGCCGTGCCGGTCGAGAACCTCCTGACCCCTGACCTGCTGCGCCGCTTCCTGTGGGAGGGTCCCGCTTCGCCGTCGACCGCCGAGGTCGCCGATGCGCTCACGACCATGGGGGCACGTCGCTGGCAGACGACGATCACCGCGCCGCTCATCTCCCTCGCCTGCACCGAGAACCCTCCCGCCTGAGGCGTGCGCCCTCGCTCGCCGGGCCGTCGTGAGGATGGTCACCCGGAGGCCCGTTGGCCGAGAAGTTACCGAGAAGTAGTATCGAGGAGGTCGCGCGCTGTCGCGGCCCGACGCCGGTGTCCGAGCCGGCCCGTCGACCCCTGATCCATCGCGATCACCCTCGATCCACTGGGAGGCACCGTGCCCCGCGCACTCAATGAGGTCGTCTTCGTCGACGGCGTCCGGACGCCGTTCGGCAAGGCCGGAGACAAGGGCATGTACGCCCAGACCCGCGCCGACGACCTCGTCATCCGGTGCATCCGCGAGCTGCTGCACCGCAACCCCAACCTGCCCAAGGACAAGGTCGAGGAGGTCGCCATCGCCGCGACCACGCAGATCGGCGACCAGGGCCTCACCCTCGGCCGCACGGCGGCGCTGCTCTCGGGCCTGCCGAACACGACGCCCGGCTACTCCGTCGACCGGATGTGCGCCGGCGCGATGACGGCCGTGACGAACACCGCGAGCTCGATCGCCTTCGGTGCCTACGACATCGCCATCGCCGGCGGCGTCGAGCACATGGGCCGCCACCCCATGGGCGAGGGCGTCGACCCCAACCCGCGCATCGTGTCCGAGAAGATCGTCGACCCCGACGCCCTTGTCATGGGCAAGACCGCCGAGAACCTCCACGACCGCTTCCCGCAGCTGACGAAGCAGCGCTCCGACGCCTTCGCCGTGGGCAGCCAGGACAAGCTCGCCCGGGCGTACGCCGACGGCAAGATCCAGCGCGACCTCGTCACCGTCGCGACGCGACACGCCGAGCAGGGCTGGGGCCTGGCCACCGCCGACGAGCCGCCGCGTCCCGGCACGACCGTCGAGGACCTCGGCCAGCTCAAGACGCCGTTCCGTGCGCACGGCAACGTCACCGCGGGCAACGCGGCCGGGCTCAACGACGGTGCGACCGCGTGCCTCCTCGCCTCCGAGGCGGCCGCCGCCGAGCTCGGTCTGCCGGTCCGGATGCGCCTCGTGTCCTTCTCGTTCGTCGGCGTCGAGCCCGAGGTCATGGGCGTCGGTCCGGTCCCGGCGACCGAGAAGGCCCTCGCCAAGGCGGGCCTGACGATCGGCGACATCGGCCTCTTCGAGCTCAACGAGGCGTTCGCCGTCCAGGTGCTCGCCTTCCTCGACCACTTCGGCATCGCCGACGACGACCCGCGCGTCAACGAGTACGGCGGCGCCATCGCCACGGGTCATCCGCTGGCCAGCTCCGGCGTGCGCCTCATGACCCAGCTCGCGCGGCAGTTCGAGGAGCACCCCGAGGTCCGCTACGGCCTGACCGCGATGTGCATCGGCATCGGCATGGGCGGCGCCGTCATCTGGGAGAACCCGCACCACGAGGACTACGAGTCCTCGACGACGAGCATGACCGACGAGGAGATCGCCCAGTGAGCGCCACCACGACCGACCAGCCCACGGCCGCAGCCGACTTCGCGTCCGAGGTCGTGACCCGCACCCCGGTGCACGACGTCGCCCTCCCGGGGGGCGCCGGGACCCTGGCGCTCGTCACCCTCGACAACGGCTTCGACCACACCAAGCCCAACACCTTCGGCCCGCAGTCGATCGTTGGCCTCGCCGCCACCGTCGAGCGCCTGCGCGAGCGCGCCGAGGCGGGCGAGATCGTCGCCGTGGCCGTCACCGGCAAGCCGTTCATCTTCGCCGTCGGCGCCGACCTCACCGGCGTGCCGTTCATCGGGTCGCGCGACCAGGCGCTCGAGATCGCCCGGGCCGGCCACGCGGCATACGCCGCCTTCTCCGACCTGCCGGTCCCGACGTTCGCGTTCGTCAACGGCGCGGCCATGGGCGGTGGCGTCGAGCTGGCGCTGTCGGCGACCTACCGGACGATGAGCGCAGGAGTGCCCGCCGTCGCCCTCCCGGAGGTCTTCCTCGGCCTCGTCCCCGGCTGGGGCGGCTGCTGGATGCTGCCCAACCTCATCGGTGTCGAGAAGGCCATCACCGTCGTCATCGACAACCCGCTGAGCCAGAACCGCATGCTCAAGGGAGTCGACGCGTACCGGCTCGGCATGGCCGACGCGCTCTTCGAGCCGGCCGACTTCCTCGAGGAGTCGATCGCCTGGGCCGCCCGCGTCCTCGCCGGTGAGGTCACCGTCGAGCGCCCCGAGGTCGACCGCGACGAGACGGTGTGGAACGCCGCCATCGCCAAGGCCAAGGGTCTCGCCGACGTCAAGACCGGCCGACAGGCCAGGAGCCCGTATGCCGCCCTCGACCTGCTCGCGGCGGCTCGCACCGCGACCCGCGAGGAGGGCTTCGCCGCCGAGGACGAGGTGCTCGCCGACCTGCTCATGAGCGACGAGCTCCGTGCCGGCCTCTACGCCTTCGAGCTCGTGCAGAAGCGCGCCAAGCGGCCTGCTGGGGCTCCCGACAAGCAGCTCGCCCGGAAGGTCACGAAGGTGGGCATCGTCGGCGCCGGGCTCATGGCGAGCCAGCTCGCGCTGCTCTTCATCCAGCGCCTCCAGGTGCCCGTCGTTCTCACCGACATCGACGACGACCGCGTCGCCAAGGGGGTCGGCTACGTCCACGCCGAGCTGGACAAGCTCGCGGGCAAGGGACGCCTCAACGCCGACAAGCTGAACCGTTACAAGGCCCTCGTGACCGGGTCGACGAGCAAGGACGGCTTCGCCGATGCCGACTTCGTCATCGAGGCCGTCTTCGAGGAGATGTCGGTCAAGCAGCAGGTCTTCGCCGAGGTGGAGGCCGTCGTGTCGACCGAGTGCGTGCTCGCGACCAACACGTCGAGCCTGTCGATCGCCGAGATGGCATCGACGCTCGAGCACCCGGAGCGCGTCGTCGGCTTCCACTTCTTCAACCCGGTGGCCGTCATGCCGCTGCTCGAGATCATCCCGGGCGAGCACACCGACGACCCCACTCTCGCAACGGCTTTCGCCGTCGGGAAGGCGCTGAAGAAGACGTGCATCCGCGCCGCGGACCAGCCGTCGTTCATCGTCAACCGACTCCTCGGCCGCTTCATGGGCGAGGCCGCGAAGATCCTCGACGAGGGCACGCCGATCGAGGTCGTCGACCGCGCCTTCGCCGGTCTGGCGCCGATGCCGCCCTTCGTCCTCATCGGGCTCGTCGGGCCGGCCATCGCGCTGCACAACGGCGAGACGCTCGTCCGGGCCTTCCCCGACCGCTTCTACGCCTCGCCGACGCTCCAGCGGATCGTCGCGGCCGGCAAGCGCGGCTTCTACGACCTCAGCTCCGGCCGTCCGGTGCTCGACCCCGAGGTCGCCGAGCTCGTCGAGAAGCCGGCCGAGCCGATCGTGCTCGACCTCGGCCAGGTGCGCCAGCGTGTCCTCACGGTCCTGGCCGACGAGGCACGGCGGATGCTCGACGAGGGTGTCGCCCAGGCGCCGATGGACATCGACCTCGCGATGATCACCGGCGCCGGCTTCCAGTTCTGGAACGGCGGCATCACTCCGCTCCTGGACCGGACCGGCGTGGCCGAGGCCGTCACGGGCTCGCGGTTCCTCCCCGTCGGGGTCGCCAACGCCCGGACCTCTGCCTGACCGATCCACCCCACCGTCGAACGGCCACGAACCGGGCTCAGGCGGGCGCTGCCGTCGGGCGGCGCTCCCGGTTCGTGGCCGTTCGGCGTGGCGAGATTTGCCGTAACTCATATATGAGTTAGCCTCTTCGACGTGCCTCAGACCTACCTGACCCGGATCGGCGGACTCATCCGCGACGCGCGACGCCACAAGGGGATGACGCAGTCGGACCTCGCGGAGCTCCTCGCGACCTCCCAGGGCGCCGTCACCCGCATCGAGCAGGGCAAGCAGAACCTCAGCCTCGACATGCTCGCCAAGATCGGAGACGCGCTCGACTCCGAGTTCGTCTCGCTCGGCCACTCCGGCCCCCAGCACCTGCGCATCGTCGGCGGCCAGAAGCTCACCGGCTCCATCGACGTCAAGACCTCGAAGAACGCCGCGGTGGCACTGCTCTGCGCAGCTCTGCTCAACCGAGGTCGCACCACGCTGCGCAACCTGGCCCGCATCGAGGAGGTCAACCGCATCCTCGAGGTGCTGGCCTCGATCGGCGTCAAGACGCGCTGGCTGCCCGACAGCAGCGACCTCGAGATCATCCCGCCGGCCGTGCTCAACCTCGACGACATCGACGTCGCGGCCGCCCGTCGCACGCGCACCGTGATCATGTTCCTCGGGCCCCTGCTCCACGAGCACGAGGCCTTCCAGCTGCCGTACGCCGGTGGCTGCGACCTCGGTACCCGCACCGTCGAGCCCCACATGGCGGCGTTGCGGTCCTTCGGTCTCGAGGTCACCGCCACCCACGGCTTCTACGAGGCGCGTTCCGACCGGTCCGTCGGCCCGGATCGAGCCATCGTGCTCACCGAGCGCGGCGACACCGTCACCGAGAACGTCCTCATGGCCGCGGCCCGCCACGCCGGCACCACCATCATCCGCAACGCGAGCCCCAACTACATGGTCCAGGACCTGTGCTTCTTCCTCGAGAAGCTCGGGGTCCGGATCGACGGGATCGGGACCACGACGCTGACAGTGCACGGTGTGGCCCAGATCGACGTGGACGTCGAGTACGCCCCCAGCGAGGACCCGATCGAGGCCATGAGCCTCATCGCCGCCGCTGTCGTCACCGACAGCGCCATCACGATCCGACGCGTGCCGATCGAGTTCATCGAGATCGAGCTCGCGACGCTCGACGGCATGGGGATGAAGTACGACCTCACGCCGGAGTACACGTCGGCCAACGGGAAGACGCGCCTCGTCGACCTCACGACCATCCCGGGTCCGCTCCACGCCCCGATCGACAAGATCCACCCGATGCCGTTCCCGGGCCTCAACATCGACAACCTGCCGTTCTTCGCCCTCATCGGCGCCGTCGCCGAGGGCAGCACGATGATCCACGACTGGGTCTACGAGAACCGCGCGATCTACCTCACCGAGCTGACGAAGGTCGGGGCCAAGGTGCAGCTGCTCGACCCGCACCGGGTCATCGTCGAGGGGCCGACCCGCTGGCGTGCGGCCGAGGTCGTGTGCCCGCCGGCGCTGCGTCCCGGGGTCGTCGTGCTGCTCGCCATGCTTGCCGCGCCCGGCACGTCGGTGCTGCGCAACGTCTACGTCATCAACCGCGGCTACGAGGACCTCGCCGAGCGCCTCAACGCCCTCGGCGCGACGATCGAGGTCTTCCGCGACATCTGAGTGGGACCTCGCGGGATCGTCGGCGTCCGGCCGTGTCGCGCGCTGGCCGTGGAGCGGCCGCGGTTCGGCCAGCGCCGTCATCGAGGGCGGCTGCCGTCTCGACGAGCTCGCGGAGCGTGTCGACGAAGCGGGCCGCCGGCGCTCCGTCGACGACCGCGTGGTCGAAGGTCAGCGTGAGGGGCAGTCGCGGCCGCGCGACGACGGCCCCCGACTCCACCATGGGTCGTTCGGTGACGCTGCCCACGGTGACGATCACGGTCAGCGGGGCCAGCGGGATCGCCCAGCCCCAGGTGTGTGCGAACATGCCCAGGGACGTCACGCCGATCGCAGGACCGAAGCGCGCCGAGGCTCCTGGTCGAGCCCCTGCGGCGCGGATGGCCGCCCGTCGCAGTGGTCCCGGCAGTCGCAGCATCGCGGCCATCGGGCGGGTGACCTCGTGCGGCGGAGCCTGCCCGACCTTGGCCTCGTGGAGCAGCGCCGTGATCTCGGCGCACGTGAGCCGGTCTGCTGCCGGGACGACGACGACATCGAGGGCAGGGCGGTCAGGCGTGCCGCGCTCGACCGTGGCACCGATGTCGACGCGGTCGAAGCAGACCAGCCGACCACCGGCCCGGCGGGCGTTCAGCTCAGGGTGCAACGACACGGCCCGCGCGACCGAGGCGATGACGAACGCGGTCCACGAGACGCCTTCCTCCGGGTCCGCCCGCATCCGCTCCGCGGCCCTCGTGACGTCGAGCTCGACGAGCGCGTGCACCTGGAACCGACGGCTCGCCCCGGCAAGCCGGTCGAGGACGGGCTGGCGTCCCGTCGGCATCCGACGGACGACGTAGCCCACTGGAAGGGTGTGGTCCCCGCTCACCGCAGGCCCTCCCAGAACGCCCGCTCCCAGACACGAGGGTCGTCGACCACGGCGCTGGTGGTGTCGAAGCGCATCGTCCTGCGGTGGTCCGTGTCGTATGCCGCCCAACCCGGGTCTCCGCACGACGCGAAGGCCACCCAGGCGGCGTGCATCGTCCGTGCGAGCTCCTGGGGCGGGTCCGTTCCGAGCAGCGGCCCGAAGAGTGGCGTGTCGCTCCTCGCCGTGTCGAAGACGAAGGGGACCTCGAGGGCGTGCACCGCGCCGAGTCCCGGCGCACCCCAGGCGAACTCGTACATGTAGGTCCCGGTCTGAGCTCCCGGGGAAGGCGCGGGTGAGCGGGCGTACGCGTGTGCCTCGGCGAGTCGGATGGCGGGGATCCGCATCCACCAGTCCGTCTGCACCGCAGCCAACAGGTCACCGGGCACCGCTTGCGGGTAGTGCGCCCGGTAGGCGTGCAGCGCGACCTGCGGGTCGAGGCCGTAGGCCTCGAGACACTGGTGGCCATGGGTGCTGACCGGCCCGCACAGGATGTCGTCGGTGATCCCGGCGAACGCTCCACTCACCATGAGCCACAGCCGCCAGTCCTCGGTGTTGGTACCGATGAGCACGTCGACGTCGGCGGCCGAGCCCGCGGCGATCCGGTCGATCGGTCGCCCCGGAAGCACCGTCCCGTCGACGACGGGCTGCCAGGGCATCGTGCTCGTCACCACCGCTGGGCCCCAGCGCTCCGGGTCCGGGTCGGCGAGCAGGTCACGCTTCAGGTCGGCCTGGGCCGTCAGCAGCCGCGCGACCCCGGTGCCTGCGATGGCCTCGCGCGTCGGCGGGACGCCGAGGCGGTGGGCGAGGTCGTGGGCGATGCTCAGGGCGTGCTCGGGCTCGCTCACGTGGTGCGCCGCACCGCTCTGCAGCACGGCTCGGCGGAAGAGTCCCGCAGCCTCTGGCATCGCCAGCAGGCAGCCGATGCTCATCGCCCCGGCCGACTCCCCGAAGACGGTCACGCGGCCCGGGTCGCCGCCGAACTCCGCGATGTTGTCGCGCACCCAGGCCAGGGCTGCGACCTGGTCGAGCAGACCGAGGTCGGCGACGCCGTCGTCGAGGTACAGGAAGCCCTGTGCGCCGGGGCGCCAGTTGATGACGACGCACACGACCCCGTCACGTGCGAACCGTCGTCCGTCGTACGCCGCCGTCGAGCTGAGCTCGAACATGCCGCCCTGGATCCAGACCATCACCGGCAGACCGCTCGGACCGGGCTCGGGCGTCCAGATGTTGAGGTTGAGGAAGTCCGAGGACGGGGCAGCGCGTCGCACCTGCTCGAAGGCGCTGGTGACGTCGTCCCAGCTCTCCCCCGATCCGGCCGGCGGCCCACCGGACGACGGTGGCGCCACCTGGGGTGGCTCCGCACCCGGCCTCGTCGCGTCGCGGACGCCCTGCCACGGGTTTGGGGGCCGGGGTGGCCGGAGCCGAGCGGCTCCGACGGGCGGTGCGGCATAGGGGATGCCGAGGAACGTGTGCACCCCGTCGTCCACGAAGCCCTGCACCGTCCCACACCTCGTCCTCACGACGGTCTCCACCCCTTCATCGTCGAGCGGACGGCGCGGCACGGGCCAGAGGCGAAGGTCCCGGTGCGGCGGCAGGTCCGCGACGGCCGCCGGGGCCCCTTGGCACGCGGTGAGCGGAGGTGAGCGGGACCCACATGGGTTGCCCGGTTTTGTGTCAGGTCACCACACAGGTGGCTCCGGATCGCCTACCTAGTCTTCCCGCATGGCCGACGCCCGCAACGACGCACGCGACGACGCCACGGACCGCCAGCAGCGCGGCTCCCTGGCGGTCAACGACCCCATCGACCTCACCGGGCGCACGGCGCTCGTCACCGGCGCTGCGAGCGGCATCGGGGCAAGTGTCGCGCGGGCCCTCGCGACCGCCGGCGCCAAGGTGCACGCCGTCGATCGGGACGAGGAGGGCCTCGCACTCCTTGCCGAGGGGTCGGGCGTCGCCACGATCACGGCGGACCTCGCCGACCTCGATGCCTTGGCCGACCTGCCCACCGAGGTCGACATCCTCGTCAACAACGCCGGCATCCAGCACGTGAGCCCCATCGAGGACTTCCCGCTCGACCGCTTCGACTTCATCCTCGACCTCATGCTCACCTCGCCGTTCCGGCTGATCCGGCAGAGCCTCCCGCACATGTACGACCGCGGGTGGGGTCGCGTCGTCAACATCTCCAGCGTCCACGGCCTGCGAGCCAGCGCCTTCAAGTCGGCCTACGTCACCGCCAAGCACGGGCTCGAAGGACTCTCGAAGGTCGTCGCGCTCGAGGGGGCCCCGCACGGCGTCACCTCGACCTGCATCAACCCCGCCTACGTGCGGACGCCCTTGGTGGAGAGGCAGATCGCCGACCAGGCGCGCACCCACGGCATCCCCGAGTCCGAGGTCGTCGAGAAGGTCATGCTGGCGCCCGTCGCGGTCAAGCGCCTCGTCGAGCCCGACGAGGTCGCGGCGCTCACGCTCTTCCTGTGCGGACCGGCATCGGGCTCGATGAGCGGCACGTCGTTCTCGATGGACGGCGGCTGGACGGCCCACTGAAGGGGGCCCAGCCCGCCGTCGCCCCGTTCCCCCCGACCCACCCGAGACCCGACCCGCCTAGGATCTGCCCGTGGCCACCCGCAGCGAGACGCAGCCGCCCGCCGAGCACGTGGGCACCGAGCAGGCCGACGAGGTCATCGCCCTGCTCGAGCTGCTCGCCACCGACGCCACGGTCGCCGAGATCGCCGCCGCTGACGCCCCGGCGGAGGCCCGGGACCTGGCCCTGCGCATCACGAGCGCCCGCGAGGTCCACCAGCACCGCGAGGCCGGCCTCGCGGCCCTGCTCGACACGGCCCGTGAGCTCGCGACCGAGAGCGACCCGGGCTCCGTGCTCGATGCGATCGTCCGTCGGGCCCGCCGCCTCGTCGGCACCGACCTCGCCTACCTCACGCTCTACGACCCCGAGGCCGGCGACACCTTCATGCGGGCCACCGACGGCTCCGTCTCGGCAGCGTTCCAGTCCGTGCGTCTGGCGCTCGGGGCCGGTCTCGGCGGTCTCGTCGCCTCGACGCACAAGCCCTACTGGACCGCTGACTACTGGGCCGACGAGCGGTTCCGCCACACCAATGCCATCGACGGAGCCGTGGGCGAGGAGGGCATCATCGCGATCTGCGGCACGCCCCTCATCGTCGAGAAGCATTTCGTCGGTGTGCTCTTCGCAGCCAACCGGTCCTCGCGCCCGTTCACGCGGGAGGAGGTCGGGCTCCTCGGCAACCTCGCCACCCTGGCCGCGGTGACCCTCGTGCAGACACGCGCCCTCGCCGACGCCGAGAACGCGCTGGCCGCCCTCTCGGACGCCCACGAGACCGTGCGGCAGTATGCCGAGGGCGTCGAGAAGGCTGCTGCCGCCCACGACCGCTTCGCGTCCCTCGTGCTCGGCGGCGGCGGCGTCGACGACATCACGCATGCCCTCGCCGAGCTGCTCGGCGGGTGGGCCGTCCTCGTCGACGAGAACGGTCATCGCCACAGCTCGTCCGGTCCGGCGCCCGAGCACGACCCTGCCGGTGGCGACCCGTTCGCGGCACTCAACGCGCTCCCCGGCCTGGCCGCCGGTCGCCTCGTCGAACGGGATGGCGTCTATGCCGTCGCCGTCACCGCAGCCCGCGAACGGCTCGGCACGATCTACGTCGGCGGCCCGACCCTCAGCGACTCGGACCAGCGCACCGTCGAGCGCGCCGGGGTCGTCACCGCCCTCGTCCTGCTCTTCGAGCGTCAGGCGGCCGACGCCAGGCAGTCCGCTCGCAACCGACTCGTCAGCGACCTCGTCAGCGCGCGCGGATCGCGCGAGGAGCGCCTCGCGCTCTCCCGGGCCGTCGGCTTCGACCCCCAGCGACCCTTCTGCCTGCTCGTGCTCCGCGGCGACGAGCCGACCGGACACCGGGCCCTGCTCATCTCCGCCAGCGCCGCCACCGGCGAGGCCTCGCTCGTCGGCTCCCACGACGGCGACGTCATCGCCCTCGTGCCCGGCACCGAGCCCGACGGCCTGGCCCGCTCGGTGGCCGCCCGGATCGGCAAGCGCACGTGCGTCACGGTGGCCGGCGTCGGTCCGGTCACCGACGTCGACGGGATCACCGAGGCCCACGAGGAGGGCCACCGCACCGTCGGAGCCCTCATCGCCCTCGGCCACCGGGGCAAGGGCGCCGCGGCGACCCAGCTCGGATTCGCCGGGCTCATCGTGGGCTCCGCCCCCGACGTCGACGAGTACGTCCGCAAGCTGCTCGGTCCCGTCCTCGACTACGACGAGCGGCGCGGCACCGACCTCGTGGGCACGCTCGCGGCCTACTTCGCCGCGGGCGGCAGCCCACGCCACGCCGCGGGCACCCTCCACGTCCACGTCAACACCGTCTCGCAGCGGCTCGAGCGCATCACGGCCCTGCTCGGGGAGTCCTGGCAGCACCCCGACCACGCGCTGGAGCTCCAGATCGCGCTGCGCCTGCGCGCGCTCCAGGCCCCGGCCTGACCGTCCGCGACAGCACGGTCAGCCGAGGCGCGAGACCTCCGGGAACATCCACGTGCCGTCGAGGACCTCGGGCCGCGGGCGGTAGAGGCGCACGAGGTAGTTCCACCCCTCCGTGATGCCGAGGCAGTTGGGTCGGCCGTCTGCGCACCCGCCGAAGTGCACGGTCACGGAGCCGTCCGGGTCCCGGTCGGCCGTGAGGTTGTTGAGGCTGACGCGGCTTCCGTCGTCGGCGAAGTACCCGTCGCCGTCGTAGACGCTGACCGACCAGAAGCCGTCGACAGGGACGTCACGCACCGTGAGCCGGTACTCCCCCACGGGCAGGTCGGGACTGACGTTGACGTACGTCGCCTCGTCGGACGGGAGCCCACCCCAGCCGGCCGCGGTGCCCAGGAGATGGCGCACCGGGTCGACGTCCTGTCGTGCGCCGAAGGCCCGGTCGAAACCCGGGTAGTCCTTGGCCAGCTCCAGGAGCGCGCCCCGTGTCCGGTCGAGGGATCCGTCGTCGTAGTCCGGCGCCGTGAAGGGGCTCGCTGAGCCGGCCGAGAGGGTGATGGCGTCCTGGACGGCGTTGACGGCCGCGACGTCGTCGGGGTCGGCCGGGTCGACGAGCGTCCTGATCGCGACGCACACGAAGTCGGTGTCGAAGCGGTCTGTCGTGAGCTCGTACGTGCCGGCCTCGTGGAACACGGCGTTCACGTAGTGGTCGCGGTTGACGACCATGGCGGAGAGGTACCGGTCTCCCGTGTCGGGGAGGCTGAGGGCTGCGCCGCTCGTGATGTCGACGATCGCCGCGCTGTAGAGCGTGTCGCGGTTCATCCGGATCACCGGCTGGTGGTCGAGCGGTGTGGGCACCCGGGAGTGGTTGAGCTGGTTGACGCCGCCGGCATCCCGGGCGATCGCGGTGAACATCCGGTCGGTCTCGGCGCGGGCGAACGTGTCTGCGTTGACGTGGATGCCGGTCATGACGGCAGGATCGGCCGACGTGCGCCAGGCGGGCATCACCCACAGACGGTGAACGCCGTCCCGGTCGTCGTCAGCCCGGGAGGAGGAGGCGGTCGACGGCGTCGACGACTGATGCGACGCCCGGGTCCCCGAGGATGACGTCGTAGTGGTTCGCGTCGACCCGGGTCGTCCGCACGCCCTCCGGCAGGTGCAGGGCCGCGAGTCGTGACTCGTCGTAGAGCCCCTGCGGCTCGTCGAGCAGGCCGCGCTCGGCCCACACGAGCTCGGCCCGCACGCCCTGGTCGACCGCGGTCGCGAGGCCGGCGTGGGTCTCGCGGTCGGCCATGACGTCGGCGCCGTCGGCGCGGACGGCCTCGAGCACGCACGTGCTGCGCCACTGACCGTCGGAGGGATCCTGCAGGATGTCGTGCTCGATGTAGGCCCGGGCGGCGTCGCCACCGGGCCCGTGCAGCACTGGTCCGAGGGCCGGGTGCCCCGACCAGAAGCCGAGGTATGCCGCCGGGCCGGCGAAGCGCATCGACAGCCGGTCCATGGCCGGCCCGATCACCGACTGGAGGGCGGCGTCGATGTCGAGGTCGTCGGGCACGGGGAAGGCCATGCCCCCGTCGACGAGCACGGCTGCCGGGAACCGCTCGGGATGCCGGGCCGCGGCGAGGGCCGCGATGAACGCGCCCATGGAGTGGCCGACGAGCACCGGCGCGGAGCCGAACACGGTGGCGATCGAGGTCAGGTCGTCCACGTGTGCACCGAGACCGTAGGGTCCCGGCGCCGAGCGGCTGTCGCCGCGTCCACGCAGGTCGGGCGCCAGGAAGCGCACCCCGCCGGGCCCGTGGCGACGACCCACCTCGTCGGCGACCCGGCGCCACGACAGGCCGTTGGCCGTGATGCCGTGGACGGCGAGCACGACGGGCGCGTCGGGTGCCGGCGTGCCCAGGCTCAGGTCGTGGATGGCGAGGCTTCCCTCGGGCAGCTCGATGACGAACGCGGACGGTGTGGTGCTCATCTGGACCCTGACCTCCTGATCAGTCTGCCGCCGAGCCCGGTGAGGCCCGACGGAGCGAAGTAGACCACGACGACGAAGAAGACGCCCAGGATGAACAACGGCTGCGACAGGACCTGGCGCACGACGACGGGCAGGTCCTGCATGAACGCGGCGTTGCTGACCTCGACGAGCCGGGCATCGGCATACGTGTAGAGCACGCCGCCGACGAGGGCCCCCCATCGGCTGCCCGCACCTCCGAGCACGACCATGACGAGGAGCGACAGGGTGAACTCCGACGTCGTCAGGTGGGGGTTCGAGCCGCCGAGCACGAGGGCGTGGACGACCCCGCCGAGGGCTCCGAGGGACGACCCGACGACGATGGCGAGCAGCTTGACGCGGTAGGTCCCGAAGCCGAGGACCGCGGCGCGCTGCTCGTTCTCGCGGACGGCCGCCATCGCGTGCCCGGCCCGCGACCGCACGAGGGCCGTGACGACGACCCAGGCCACGACGACGAAGGACAGCGCCAGCCAGTAGCGGTAGGGCGCGTGGGCGACGCCGACGAGCAGGTCCGGCACCGCGTCGCGGTCGAGGGGGCGTCCCTCCTCACCGCCGGTCACGCCTCCCGGGTTGCGCATGACGATGATCGAGGCGGCCTGGGCGAACGCCAGGGTCACCATCGCGAAGGCGATGCCGCCGACGCGCAGCGCGATCGCGCCGACGACGAGTGCGAGCCCCGTGGAGAGGGCCAGAGCGACGAGCACCGCGAGCGGAAGGGGCAGCGCCCACGTCGAGAGGGAGATCGTCAGCAGATAGCTGCCGGCCGCGACGAAGAGGGCGTGCCCGAAGCTGAGCAGGCCGGTCCGCCCGAAGAGCACGTCGTAGCTCAGGGCGATGCCACCGATGACGAGACACGTCGCGAGGAGCTGCATCGAGCCCGGCCCGTTGACCCGGCCCGGGAGGACACCCGGCAGCTCGACCGGAAGGTAGGGCAGGTAGGCGAGCACGGCCAGCACGACGACGGCGAGCAGCGCCCGGACGACCCGGCGCGCGCCGTGGCCCTCCCCCGACGCCACGGGCGTCACCGTCCCGGCCACCACTTCCGGCGTCGTGGATGGCGTGTCCGCGTGCGTCAGGTGGTCCGTGGGCGACGTCATGCCGTCGCTCCCTTCAGCGAGGTCGGTCGGAGCAGGAGCACCAGCGCGAGGAGCAGCACGACCGACAGGTCCCCGACCCCGCTCGCCGCGTAGTAGTTCGCGAGCTGCTGGACGAGCCCGACGACGACGGCGGCGACCGCGGTGCCCGTGAGGGAGCCCATGCCGCCGATGACGACGACGATGAAGGCGAAGATGAGCAGCGAGCCGCCCTGCGCGGGTGACACGGCCCCGGCGTACTGCGAGTAGAGCACCCCGGCGAGACCCGCCGCGGCACCGCCGAGGGCGAAGACGATAGTGAAGGTCCGGTGCACGTTGATGCCGAGGGCCTCGACCATCGTCCGGTTCTCGACGCCCGCGCGGATCACGAGGCCGAGGCGGGTCAGGTGAAGGAGCGCGAGAAGCCCGGCGAAGAGCGCGCCCGCGACGAGCAGGTAGACGAAGCGGTCGTTGGGCAGCCGTGCGCCGAGGACGTCGGTCGTCCCGCTCATCCACCCAGGCGACTCGACCGGACGCGGGTCCGCGCCCCAGATCCCCTGTGCGGCAGCCACGCCCGCGAGGGCAAGGCCCACCGTGACGAGGACCTGCTGGATGTGATGGCGGTAGAGCGGCCGGATGAGGACGACCTCGACCACGAGACCGACCACAGCCCCGACCGTGACGGCCACGAGCACGCCGACCACGAGGCGGCCGGCCACCGGCCAACCGACGGGCAGGGCACCCATCGTCAGCCACGCGGCATACGCCCCGGCCGTCATGAAGACGCCGTGGGCGAAGTTGAGCACGCCCATGAGCCCGTAGATCAGGCTGAGCCCGCTCGCCGCGATGAAGTAGAGGGCGCCCAGGCCGAGGCCCGTGACGAGCAGCAGGACGAGGTCGCTCATGCCACGCCCTCCCGACGCATCGAGACCCCGAGCAGCTCGCGGGTCAGGTCCGCGTCCGCGACGAGGTCGGCGGCGGCACCGCGGTGCACGACGGCTCCGGCGTCCAGCACGACGACCCGGTCCGCGATGCGACGCACGAGCGGGAGGTTCTGCTCGACGAGGAGGATGGGGGTCGTGCGGGCCACCTCGGCGAGCACGTCGGCGACCTCGGTCACGAGCTTCGGGGCGAGGCCCTTGGTGGGCTCGTCGATGAGCAGGAGGACGTTCTGCCGAAGCAGGACCCGGGCCAGCGAGACCATCTGCTGCTGTCCCCCCGAGAGGGTGCCGGCCCGCTGGCCGCGCCGGGCCACGAGGTCCGGGAAGAGCCTGGCCACCACGGGTGCGTCGACCCCACGGTCCGGGTCGACGAGGCGCAGGTTCTCCTCGACGGTGAGACCCCCGAAGACCTCTCGGTCCTCGGGGACGTAGCCGATGCCTCCACGGACGATGCGTGCGGTCGTCCGGCCCTGGATCTCGTTGCCCTCGAGCAGGATCCGTCCGGTGCGCGGGGCCAGCCCGATGATCGACCTGAGCGTCGTCGTCTTGCCGACGCCGTTGCGCCCGAGCAGCGCCGTCACACCGGTGGCGGGGACGTCGAAGGACACGCCTTGGAGGATGTGGGACCCGCCGTAGCGGACGTGGACGTCCTCGAGGGCCAGGACGGGAGCTGCCTCCGACGACTCGGGTGCGGATGGGTTGCGTTCGGTCACAGGGCTTCTCCCAGGTAGGCCTGCTGGACCCGCTCGTCGGCCGTCACCTCGGTCGGGGCACCGACGGCGAGCAGCTGCCCGTGGTGCAGGACGGCGACCCGGTCGGCGAGGCCCAGCACGACGTGCATGTGGTGCTCGACCATCGCGACGGCGACCCCCGAGTCCCGGACCTCGCCGATGATCTCGCTCAGGCCGTCGACGTCCTCCGCGGACACGCCCGCCATCGGCTCGTCGAGGAGCAGCACGGCGGGCTCGGAGGCGAGGGCCATGGCGAGCTCGAGCTTGCGACGGTCCCCGTGCGAGAGGTCACGAGCGAGCGTCAGCGCGCGACCCGGCATACGCACTCGGGTCAGGAGGGCCCCGATCTCGCCCGACGATGCCGGGCCCGCGCCGCGGAAGGGCGAGAACGCCGCCGGCCCGGCAGCCTGGATGGCGAGACGGACGTTCTCTCCCGCGGTCAGACCGTCGAAGAGCGCCGACGTCTGGAAGGAGCGCGCCAGTCCCAGACGCGCGCGCCGGGTGGCGCTCGCTCCGGTGACGTCCTTGTCCTGCACGGTGATCCGGCCGGAGGACGGCCTGGTCACCCCGCTGAGGATGTTGACGAGCGACGACTTGCCCGCCCCGTTGGGGCCGATGATGCCGAGCAGCTCACCGGCCCCGACGGTCAGGGAGACGTCGTCGAGGATCTGGGCGCCGCCGACCTTCCAGCCGACCGCCTCTGCGCTGATCACGTCGGAAGGTGTCCGATCACTTGAAGGGTGTGACGGGCGGCGCGACGGTCGCTGCGTCGAGCGTGTCGACGAGTTCCGGCACGACGTTGCTACCGTCCTTCTTCAGGTTCGCCGTGAACATCGGCTGCAGGAGGGCGTGGTCCTCGGCCCGGATCTCGAGGGAGCCCTTGGGGCCGTCGAACGTCCACCCCTCCAGCGCGGTGACCATCGTGTCGACGTCACCGCCGCCCGCCTCGAGCGCGTGGACGATCATCTGGCCCGCGACGAAGCCGTCGTTGGTGAAGAGGTCGACGGTGGCGCCCTGCTTCTTCAGCCCGGCGTCGAGCGCCTGGTAGGCGGCGTTGTCCGCGGCACCCTCGAAGAAGTGGGAGAGGAAGTTGATCTTCGTCGCGACCTCGCCGAAGAGGGCGTGCGTCGCCTTGATGTCCAGGCCGGTGACGACTTTCGTGGAGTCGAAGACGCCCTGCTGGCCGAGGGTGGTCCACATCGCCGTCGCGTTGGCACCGGCCCAGGCGACGAAGAGCAGGTCAGGGGCTGCGCCCTTGACCTTGGTCGCGAAGGGAGTCAGGTCGGTCGCGGCCGAGGGCACCTCGACGGCGCTCACCGTTGCTCCCTTGGCTCCGAGGATGGCCGTCACGGCGGCGACGTTGGCCTTGCCGAAGGCGCTGTCCTGCGCGAGCACCGTGACCTTCTTGCCCCTGACGTCACCGAGGATGCTGCCCGCGGTCGCGACGTCCTGGTAGGTCTGGCGACCCGAGCGGAAGGTGTAGCGGTTGGCACCGGTCACGGCGTCGGCGGCAGCCGGGCCCGAGATGAAGAGCACCTTGTTGTCCTTGGCCAGCGGCGCGACCTGCAGGGCCACGCCGCTCGACGTCGAGCCCGCGATGATCGTGTTGCCCTGCCCGATGAGATCGGTCGCCGAGGCCACGGCCTTGGCCGGGTCGCCCGCGTCGTCCTGCTCGGTGATCTGGATCGTGTGACCGGCGACCGCGCCGGTGCCCTTGGTGGCGAAGTCGATGCCGGCCGTGAGGCCCTGCCGGTACTGTTCGCCGTAGCTGGCCAGCGGCCCCGACTTCGAGTAGACGAGGCCGACCTTGTACGGGGCGCCGGCACCGCCGGAAGCCGCTCCCGTGCCGTTGTCGGCAGCCGGTGCGCCCGGCTGGCCGGGAGAGCCGCAGGCCGCGACCGACAGCGTGATCATGGCGCTCGCGAGCGCGAGACTCCACCGCTTGGACACCGATGTCCTCCACCTCTGGTGGGCGCTCGCGCCTTTGCTGCAACGAGATCCGTTGACGCCCAACCGTTTCGGCGAAAGTAGTTCAGCCCCGAACGGCCCGCGGTGGGACCGGAGACCACAAAGCAGGTGTCGGCATGTGTCTCGCCGCTACTCAGCGAGGGCGGTCGGCGACGACCCAGGAGGCGGCAGCGCTGGCCGCGGCCACGGTGAGGACCGCCGGCCACGCACCGATCTTCTTCGCCAGCACGTGCGAGGCGCCGAAGCCACCGAGGTAGACGGCCGCGAGTCCCGCGGCGCCGGCACCGCCGGCCTTGGCGACCCAGCTGCGTCCGGCATAGAGGCCGGCCGCACCGAGCACGACGCCTCCGAGGGGTCGGATGCCGCTCTCGCGGGCGACGACGTAGCCGCCGATGAGCCCGAGGGCAGCGATGGGGGCGGTCGTCACGTCGGCTGCGTCCCGTGGCTTCATGTCAGAGCCTCGGCTCGAGGTCCGCGACGACCTGGTCGCCGGTCAGGCCGAGCTCCTCGAGGATCTGGCCGCGAGAGGCGTGGTCGAGGAAGCGCTTCGGGATGCCGTAGGTGTGGACGGGCACGTCGACGGTCGCCTCGCGCAGCGCGAGGGTCACGGCCGCGCCGACCCCGCCGCTGACGAGGTTGTCCTCGACGACGGCGACCGCCTTCGCCCGGCGGGCGAGGGCGACGACGTCGTCGCTGACGGGCAGCACCCACCGCGGGTCGACGACGCGGACGGTGCGTCCGTGGGCGGCGATCTTCTCGCCGGCCTCGATGGCGAGCCCGGCGAAGGCACCGACGCCCACGACGAGCAGGTCGACGTCGTCACCGGCGTTCTCGAAGAGCACGTCGACGTCGCCGATCGAGCGGACCGCGGTCAGCGGGTCGGCGACGTCGCCCTTGGGGAACCGGATCACCGTCGGGCCGTCGGAGACGTCGACGGCCTCACGCAGCTGGAGTCGGACCTGCTCGCCGTCGCGGGGCGCGGCGAGGCGCAGCCCGGGCACGATCGAGGTGAGCGTCATGTCCCACATCCCGTTGTGCGATGCGCCGTCGCTACCGGTGACACCGGCCCGGTCGAGGATGAGGGTGATGCCGGCCCGGTGGAGCGCGCAGTCCATGAGGAGCTGGTCGAAGGCCCGGTTGAGGAAGGTCGCGTAGACGGCGACGACCGGGTGCAGGCCGGCATAGGCGAGCCCGGACGCCATCGTGACGGCGTGCTGCTCGGCGATGCCGACGTCGAAGACGCGGTCGGGATAGGCGGCGGCGAAGCCGTCGAGGCCGACCGGGATGAGCATGGCGGCGGTGAGGGCGACGACGTCGGGGCGCTCGGCCCCGATGGCCACCATCTCCTCGTTGAACTCGTCGGTCCAGATGCGGCCGGACACCTCGAACGGGAGGCCTGTCTCGGGGTTGAACTTGCCGACGCCGTGGAACTGGTCGGCCTCGTCATCGATGGCCGGCTGGTAGCCGCGGCCCTTCTGGGTGATGACGTGCACGATGACGGGGCCGCCGAAGTCCTTGGCCTTGGCCAGTGCCCGCTCGAGCGCCTGCTCGTCGTGACCGTCGACGGGACCGATGTACTTCAGGCCGAGGTCCTCGAACATGCCCTGCGGGGCGACGATGTCCTTGATGCCCTTCTTGACGCCGTGGAGCGTCTCGAACATCGCGCCGCCGACGACCGGCGTCTTGGCGAGCGACCGCTTGCCCCAGTCGAGGAACCGCTCGTAGCCACGGGTCGTGCGCAGCGTGGCGAGATGGTCGGCGAGCCCGCCGATCGTCGGGGCGTAGGAGCGCTCGTTGTCGTTGACGACGATGACGAGCGGCAGGGTCTTGTCGACGGCGATGTTGTTGATCGCCTCCCACGCCATGCCGCCGGTCAGTGCGCCGTCACCGATGACCGCGACGGTGTGCCGGTCGCTCTCCCCCGACAGCCGGCGGCCCTTGGCGATGCCATCGGCCCACGAGAGCGCGGTCGAGGCGTGCGAGTTCTCGACGACGTCGTGCTCGGACTCGGCGCGGCTCGGGTAGCCGGAGAGCCCGCCCTGCTTCTTGAGCTTGCTGAAGTCGTGCCGTCCGGTGAGCAGCTTGTGCACGTAGGCCTGGTGGCCCGTGTCGAAGACGAGGGTGTCGCGAGGCGACTCGAAGACCCGGTGCAGCGCGATCGTCAGCTCGACGACGCCGAGGTTCGGGCCGAGGTGTCCACCGGTCTTGGAGACCTCGGTGACGAGAAAGGTGCGGATCTCTTCGGCCAGCGCCGGCAGCTGGGTCGCCGGTAGCGCCTTGAGTGCCGCCGGGCTCGTGATCGTCTCCAGCAGGGGCACGCTGCCTCGTCCTCTCGGTGGTGTCTCGACCCACTCGGGTGGGTCGATCGAGTCTACGGGTCAACGTCCAGCGGCTCCCAACCGTGCGCACGAGGCCCTGTCGGTCTCGTCACACGACCTCCACACGGCAACCCGACGCCCGACGTCCCCGGCTGACGCGCTCAGAGGCGGGGCGCGAAGACCTTGCCCTGGAGCGCCTCGTGGAGCAGCCGCGCCGAGCGCGAGGCCGCCAGCAGCCGGATCCCCTCGGCCTCGATCTGCCCGAGGATCTCGGTCAGGGCGTCGGCCGGCACGTGCGGCCCGATGGCGACGCGTGCCTCACGCCACGCGTCCCGCATCGCCACGACCTGCCCGTCGAGGTGCCGACCGGCCAGCCACGCGAGCGCGATCGGGTGACGCCGCCACCCGGCATACGCGCGATAGTCGGGCGGGCACTGGTCGAGCAGCCACAGCACGGCGCGGTCCTCCCAGCCGGGCGTGTGGGCCGGCGGGACGCCCGGCGGCCACCCCGGTGGGGTGTGTCCGCGAGACGCAGAGGAGGTCGGAGTCGGCATGCTCCCAGTCTGCCTCGCCTACTCTCGGAGCATGACGACGGTCAGCTGGGTCACGGCCTTCCTCGACCTCCCGCCCGACGTCCACGCGGCGGGCACCCACTTCTGGTCGGCAGTGACGGGGTATGCCGTGTCGCCGGCTCGCGGGGACGTCGCGGAGTTCACGACGTTGCTCCCACCGGTCGGTGATCCCTACCTCAAGATCCAGCGGACCGCCGCCGGTGACGGCGAGTCCACCACTCCGGGCGTGCACCTCGACCTGCACGTCAGGTCGGCGGCCGAGTCGACGGCTCGGGCCGAGGGCCTCGGCGCCGAGGTGGCGCACCGGTCGGAGCACGGCCACGTCGTGCTCCGCTCCCCCGGCGGCTTCGTCTTCTGCTTCGTCCACGAGCCGCTCGCCCAACGTCCCTGGCCGACCCGGTGGCCCCAGGAGCACGAGAGTGTCGTCGACCAGGTGTGCCTCGACATCCCGGCCGCCGCCTACGAGGCGGAGTGCACCTTCTGGTCCGAGCTGACCGGCTGGCCGCTGCGCGGGTCGGTGAGCCGCCCGGAGTTCCGGCACCTCGTGCGTCCGGACGGCATCCCGCTGCGGCTGCTCCTCCAGCGGCTCGTCGAGCCCGCGACCGGGCCGGTCACCGGCCATCTGGACCTGGCGTGCGACAACCGGCCGACCGAGGTCTCCCGACACGTGGGCCTCGGCGCGACGGTCGCGGCCGACCACGGGGGCGGGTGGACCACGCTCCGCGACCCGGCCGGCGCCCTCTACTGCATCACCGACCGCGACCCGAGGTCGGGCCTCGGTCGGTGACCGTCCAGGCCACGCCGGCCCGCGCTTCAGGTCACCAGTTGGGCTCGTGTGCCGGCGCCGGCGGCAGCGGACGGTCGGCGGGACGGATGACGTAGACGATGCCCCCGCTGTGCGGCACCCAGACGTTCTCGAACTGCTCTCGGTCGTAGACGACGCGCACCTGGTCGTCGCTCGCGACGAGGTGCGAGGCCGGGTCGTTGCACACGACGTCGCCGGACGGGGTGAAGCCGACGACGACCATGAGGTGGCCGTTCGTGCCGTAGCCCGCGCCCGTGAGCTCGCCCTTCTTGAACGACACCGACACGACGAGGGGGATGCCTGCGGCGATGAACGCCTCGGCCTCGGTGAGGCTGCGCAGTCGCGTCACGAAACCACGGAGGTCGGCGCGCGTGGCGGCATACGCGGTGTTGAAGGGCCAGTTGCCGGCGCCGTCGTAGGTGTAGTCGAAGACGTGGCGTGCGGTGAAGTCGACCTGGGCGTCGACCGGCGGGTCGACCCACGCGGTCTCGGACGCCGTCGGCCCGGCGCCCCAGTAGGCGACGACCATCGATGTCGAGGTGGGTGAGCACCAGGCCTCGCCGCCGTTGTCCCACTGCGGGTAGTGCCCGACGTGGACCTCCTGCGAGTAGGTGGGACGTCGAGGGTCGTGCCGCAGGCGGGTCCGTTCGGGCTGCGCGGCACCTTCTTGGCATCGGGCAGGGCCGAGGCCATCGCCCCGACGACGGACACGGACGGCGTGTCGGAGGTGCCGCGGGGACGCAGGAGCCTCAACTCGAGCTGCCAGTCCGTCAGGGCGTAGCCGGTGCGGGTCGCGAGGGTGTCGGTGAAGACGGTCGCCACGGTGTCGCCCTGGCCGGCGACGGAGGTGCGGTGGATGCCACCTCCGTCCGCGGGGTCCTCGGACGCCCAGCGGCCCAGGACGTAGTCCTTCGTCGTCATGCCGGCGCTGGTGCCCCGGACGCGCACCTCGACCCACGAACCGCCGGGCGTCGCGGCGTTCCACGAGGCGACGAGCTCGGTCAGGCCGAAGCCCGGGGTGACGACGGGCGAGGTCCAGGTCGCGACCTCGTACGTGACGGGAGTGGCCACCGTGTCGTGCGGGTCGGTGTAGTCGACGGTCCGGTCGAACGGTCCGAAGACGAGGTCGGCGCCGGACCACGAGGTGTAGTGGACGTGTCGGTCGGCCCCGCCCTTCTTGCTCTCGGCCGCGCGGGCCCGCGGCGCGTCGGAGACGCCGACGAAGGCGGCGCCTACGGCGGCGCCCGCCGCCGCACCGGCGAGCAGCGAGCGACGGCTGGGCTGGAACGGGGCGGCTGAGACGGTGGAGCGACTGGGCATGGGCACACCTTCCGGAGGGGGATCGCGCGGCCAGTCAACACCCGGTCATTGCTCCCGTGGGGCGTTGGCGTCGCAAATTCTCGCGATGAGGACGCGATGCGGAGGAAAGTGACGCGTCAGCGCCAGTTCGGCTCGGAGGGCGAGGACGGCAGCGCGACGTCGCGCGGGTGCATGACGTAGGCCAGCCCTCCGTTGGCGCCGAGCCAGACCCGTTCGAACTGGTCTCGGCGGTAGACGCTGCGCACCTGCTCGTTGCTCGCGATGCGTTGGGAGTTGGGGTCGTTGGACACGACGTCACCCTCGTCCGTGAAGCCGACGACCGTCAGCAGGTGACCGTTGGTCTCGTAGCCGGCCCCGTCGAGCTCGTCCTCGCGGAAGCCCACCGACACGACGAGCGGGATGCCCGCCGCGACGAACGCCTCGACCTCGGTGAGGTCGCGCAGGCGGGTCACGTAGGCACGCAGCCCTCGCGCGCCGGCATACGCGGTGTTGAAGGCCCAGTTGCCCGCCCCGCCGTAGGCCAGGTCGAAGACGCGGCGCACGCCGTGCACGACCTCCGGGTCGGTGTCGTGCCCGACCCACGAGGCCTCGTCCCGTGAGGGCGCTCTCCCCCAGTGCTCGAGGAGCATCGTCGTCGACGTCGGTGAGCACCACGACTGCCCGCCGTTGTCCCACTGGGGGAACGACCCGACGTGCAGCCGCTGCGAGTGCGGCGGGACCGCGACCTCGTGACCCCGCCCCACACCCGGTCGGCTCGTCGACTCGTCAGGCGTGAGGGTGAAGCGTGAGGCGGCGCCGGCGACGAGCGTCACCGTGGGCCAGGCGATCCCGTCATCCGGGAGTGCGAGGGCCGTGACGCGCAGCTGCCACCGGTCGACGCCTCGTCCCGGCGAGGACAGCCAGGTGTCCGTCGAGACGCTCCCCGGCTCGAAGGTCTGCCCGGGCACCGTGGTCCGGGTGATCGGCGACTCCCCCGCCGGGTCGTCCTCGGCCCACCGCGCGAAGGTGAACCACGGCGTCCAGCCGGCGTCGTCGGCCACCCGCCCCTCGACCCGCAGCCACGTGCCGGCCGGCGTCCGGGCGTTCCACGACGGGATGAGCTCCGTTGCGGCGAAAGGGGACTCGACGACCGGTGACTCCCAGGTCCGCGCGCGGTAGGTCACCGCCTCGGCTCCGTCGACGTGGACGTCGGCATAGTCGACGTCGGGTGCCGGGGACCAGTCGAAACCGGTCTCCCACACGGTCAGGATGGCGTGTCGCTCGGTCACGCGACGAGCATGCCATCCGAGTGCGTATGCCGTCCGGCCGGGTCCCCGAGCGACCGCACACGGCGACGGGCCCGCATGCCGTGGCGTACGGCATACGGGCCCGTCGGGCTGGGCTGGCCTGCGGGTCAGCTGTTGACGAGCGACCGCAGGACGTACTGGAGGATGCCGCCGTTGCGGTAGTAGTCGGCCTCACCGGGGGTGTCGATGCGTACGACGGCGTCGAACTCGACCGTCTCACCCGACTCCTTGGTGGCGACGACCTTGACGGTCTTGGGCGTCGTGCCCTCGTTGAGGGCCGTGATGCCGGTGACCGAGAAGGTCTCGGTGCCGTCGAGGCCGAGCGAGTCGGCGTTCTGGCCGGCCGGGTACTGCAGCGGGATGACGCCCATGCCGATGAGGTTGGAGCGGTGGATGCGCTCGTAGCTCTCGGCGATGACGGCCTTGACGCCGAGCAGGCTCGTGCCCTTGGCGGCCCAGTCGCGCGAGGAGCCGGAGCCGTACTCCTTGCCCGACAGGATGACGAGCGGCGTGCCGGCAGCGGCGTAGCTCTGGGCGGCGTCGTAGATCGTCGACTGCTCGCCGCCGTTGGTGAAGTCGCGCGTGAAGCCGCCCTCGACGCCGTCGAGGAGGAGGTTCTTCAAGCGGATGTTGGCGAACGTGCCTCGGATCATGACCTCGTGGTTGCCGCGGCGCGAGCCGTAGGAGTTGAAGTCCCTGCGCTCGATGCCGTGGTCAGCGAGGTACTTCCCGGCGGGGCTGTCGTTCTTGATGGCGCCGGCCGGGCTGATGTGGTCGGTCGTGACCGAGTCGCCGAGCTTGGCGAGCACTCGGGCGCCCTCGATGTCGGCGACCGGGGTCGTGTCCATCGACATGCCGTCGAAGTACGGGGGCTTGCGGACGTAGGTCGACTCGCCGTCCCAGGCGAACGTGTCACCCTCCGGGGTCGGCAGCGACTTCCAGCGCTCGTCGCCCGCGAAGACGTCGGCGTAGTCCTCGGTGAACATCTCCTGGCTGATCGAGCTCGCGATGGTGCGCTCGACGTCGGCGGGTGCCGGCCAGATCTCCTCGAGGAAGACGTCCTTGCCGTCCGTGTCCTGGCCGAGCGGCTGCGACGCGAAGTCGAAGTCCATCGTGCCGGCGAGGGCGTACGCGATGACGAGCGGCGGGCTCGCGAGGTAGTTCATCTTCACGTCGGGGTTGATGCGCCCCTCGAAGTTGCGGTTGCCCGAGAGGACCGACGTGACGGCGAGGTCGTTGTCGTTGATCGCCTTGGAGATCTCCTCGTTGAGCGGACCCGAGTTGCCGATGCACGTCGTGCAGCCGTAGCCGACGAGGTGGAAGCCGAGCTTCTCGAGGTAGGGCCACATGCCCGCCTTGTCGTAGTAGCCCGTGACGACCTTGGAGCCTGGCGCCATCGACGTCTTGACCCAGGGGGCGACCGAGAGGCCCTTCTCGACGGCGTTCTTGGCGAGCATCGCGGCTGCCATCATCACCGACGGGTTGGACGTGTTGGTGCAGCTCGTGATCGAGGCGATCGAGACGATGCCGTGGTCGATCTCGAACTCGCGGCCCTCGGCGTCGGTGACCGACACCTTCTTCGACGGGCGGCCGGTGACGCCACCGGAGTCGGCCGGACGGTCGCCACCGTTCGTGCCCTCGACGGTCCCCTGCGGGGTGGGGTCGCTGGCCGGGAAGGACGAGGCGGCACCCGCGTCACCCTCCTCGTGGGCGACGTACGTCGGGAGCACCTTGCGGAAGGCGTCCTTGGCGTCGGTGAGGGCGATGCGGTCCTGCGGACGCTTCGGGCCGGCGATCGACGGGACGACGGTCGAGAGGTCGAGCTCGAGGTACTCGCTGTAGCGGGCCTCCGGCTGGTCGGGGCCGGCCTTGAGCCACATGCCCTGCTCCTTGGCGTACGCCTCGACGAGGGCGACGCTCTCGTCGGAGCGACCGGTGAGGCGCAGGTAGTCGAGGGTGACCTCGTCGATCGGGAAGATCGCGCACGTCGAGCCGAACTCGGGGCTCATGTTGCCGATGGTGGCGCGGTTGGCGAGCGGCACCTGCGAGACGCCCTCGCCGTAGAACTCGACGAACTTGCCGACGACACCGTGCTTGCGCAGCATCTCGGTGATCGTGAGGACGACGTCGGTAGCCGTGGCGGCGACGGGGATCGAGCCGCTCAGCTTGAAGCCGACGACGCGCGGGATGAGCATCGAGACGGGCTGGCCGAGCATGGCCGCCTCGGCCTCGATGCCGCCGACGCCCCAGCCGAGCACGCCGAGGCCGTTGACCATCGTCGTGTGCGAGTCGGTGCCGACGCAGGTGTCGGGATAGGCGACGCGCTCGCCGTCGATCTCGCGGACCATGACGGTGCGGGCGAGGTGCTCGATGTTGACCTGGTGGACGATGCCGGTGCCCGGCGGGACGACCTTGAAGTCGTCGAACGCGGTCTGGCCCCAGCGCAGGAACTGGTAGCGCTCGCGGTTGCGCTGGTACTCGATCTCGACGTTGCGCTCGAAGGCGTCGGCGCGGCCGAAGACGTCGATGATGACGGAGTGGTCGATGACGAGCTCGGCCGGGGCGAGCGGGTTGATCTTGGCCGGGTCGCCGCCGAGGTCGGCGACGGCCTCTCGCATCGTGGCGAGGTCGACGACACAGGGCACACCGGTGAAGTCCTGCATGATCACGCGCGCCGGCGTGAACTGGATCTCGGTGTCGGGCTCGGCGTTCTCGTCCCACGAGCCGACCGCGTTGATGTGGTCGGCGGTGATGTTCGCGCCGTCCTCGGTGCGCAGGAGGTTCTCGAGGAGGACCTTGAGGCTGTACGGCAGGGTCTCCTGCCCTTTCACCCCTGCGAGGCGGTAGATCTCGTAGGACTGACCATCGACCTCGAGGGTCCCCTTGGCCTTGAAGCTGTCAACACTGCCCACGACGGGCTCCTTCCAGCAACTCTGATGTCACGGTGCTCGATTTATCTTGACGTCAAGATATATCTAACCACACGCGTTCGTCCTTGTCAGTCCACCCCTACCCGCCCATCCTTCCCTCCGCTCGCGCCGTTGTCGCCCCCTGTGCCGGCCCCTCCCGCACCGGTCGGACCGCTCCCCGTGATGGGTCGACGCGCCGACCACAGCAGTCCCTCGACCGGGACACCCGCTTCGAGGCGGAGGTGGACAGGGGTCACCTCGACGTCCACCAGACCGGCGACGGCACTGACCGACCGCAGGTACTCCTCGCCGTGGGCGTAGCGCCCCGACGACGTGAGCCGCCAGTCCCCCACCCCGTCGACCAGCCGCTCGACGGTCGCCACGAGGACGCCGCCGGGCCGCAACGCGCAGGCTGCCGCCGTGGTCGTCGGGCCGAGGTCCCCGAGATAGCAGAGCGTGTCCGCGCCGACGACGAGGTCGTATGCCGTGGGCTCGGCCCGGAGGAACGCGCCCAGCTCGGCGCGCTGCAGGACGTCGTAGCAGCCGCGCACCTGCGCCAGCCGGAGCATGTTGACCGAGAGGTCGCAGCCGGCCAGGGTGCGCGCCCACGGTCGGACGAGGGCCCCGACGAGGCCCGTGCCGCAGCCGAGGTCGGCCACGTCGAGCTCACCCGCCGGCCGGCCCAGGACCGCGGCGACCCGGTCCGCGACGAGCTCCGGCGCGCGGTAGCCGAGACCGGCGAGGTGCGGGTCGAAGGCCTCGGCGGTGGCGTCGAAGAGCGTCTCGACGTAGTCGTCGGGCGCCCGGTCGGGCGGGGGCAGCCCGCCGAGTGCTGCGAGGCGGTGTCGGGCGCCAGGATGGTCGGGGTCGATGCGGACCCACCGACGCACGAGCTCGAGGGCGTGGGCCTCCGCGCCGTCGGCGGTCAGTGCCAGCACGGCCGCTGTCACGGCAGCCCGCCCGGGCGGACTCCGTGGCTCGAGCTCGAGGGCCCTGAGCCCCGCCTCCCCGGCACGGGCCGGGTCCCGGGCCAGCCGAAGCGCGGTGGCGAGGTTGGCCCACGTCGGGGCGTCGGTCGGGTGGACCGCGAGGCTGGACTCGTAGGCCGCGATGGCGGCCGCCGGGTCCCCGGCCTCCAGCCGCATGTTGCCGAGGTCGTTGTGCAGGCTCGCGAGCACCACTGGGTCCGTGGCCACCGAGATCGCCTCAGCGACGAGCCGCTCTGCGGCGGCGTCGTCACGACGCAGGTGCGCTGCGACCGCTCGAAGGTGCAACACGCGTACGTCCTCTGGTGTCCGTGTCGCCGCGGCGAGCGCCGCCTCGGCGCCCGGCCCGTCGCCTGCGCGCAAGCGCGTCAGCGCCTGCTCGAGCACCTCGTCCAGCGGGACGTGGTGAGGGTTCGCGCCGTCGGGGCCGGAGGTCAGCCCATCTTGTTGGATCGGATGTCCCACGTGACGCTGGACGTTCGCCCGGTCGCACCCCCGCCGGGTCCGGGCTCCGCGTAGTCGAAGCGGATCCACGCGGGCTGGAGGGCGACCTCCTCGTCGACGTCGCCCTCGTGACCGGAGACCAGGACCTCGGTGACGACGAGGTCCTTCATCGTCACCGTGAGGAAGTCCTTGCGGGCGCCGGGGTGGGCGACGTTGAGGGTCGCGTCCTTGACGTGCTTGCCGGTCGCGGCGAACGACGCGAGGTGGGGCGAGGCGAGGTCGTAGTGGTGCACGATCCGGAACTCGTGGGCCCGCGGGCGTCCGGACGGGCCTCCGCTGCCGGAGCCGTTCGTCTGGGTCGTCACACCCCAGTTCCACGAGACCACGTCGATCGCGCCCTTGTGGTCCTTGCTCTGGCTGCTGCCGTCGATGCCGTCGAACTTCATGAACGCATCCATGTCGCCTCCACCCGATGCCGAGCACGTCCGTCGACGCTAGCACCGCGGGAGTCCTCGCCAGAAGGCCTTCAGGCGAGCCCGTCGCCGGGGCCCTCACCCGCCAGGGCGTCCCGGAAATGGGGATCGAGCTCGGCCTTCGCGCCGGCCTCGGTGTCGAACCAGACGTAGGTGATGACGCACGTGGCCGTGAGGAGAGGGTGCTCGCCCCGGCGCCAGATCTCGTGTCGAAGGGTGAACGACGACGTGCCGATCCGGTCGACGACCACGCGGATGTCGGCATGGTCGAGCGGCTTGAGGCTCGCGGTCCAGTCGATCTCGGCGTGCCGGACGAGGGCGAGCCGGTGCTCGTCGGCGAAGCGGTAGGGCCCGTAGCCGAGGTGGTCGAGGAAGGCCATCTTCGCGTCCTCGCACCACGTCAGGTAGTGGGAGTTGAAGACGACGCCGGCGAGATCGATCTCGGAGAACTTCACGGCCACGGGATAGCTGAACGACATGACCCCATCGTCTCCTGACGTGCGCACCCCTTCGTCGCCAGGTCGGCAGACGGCCAGCTGGGAGACACGAAGTGGACGCTGCGAGCCTTCGCGACCGTCGAGGTCCCACGGCCCCGAGTCCACCTCAGGCAGCGTCGAGCCTGACGTCTGCTGGGTGCGTCACGTAGGAGCGTCCGGTCGGCGAGCTCCACGTGCATGTGCCGTCGGCTTCCGACGTCAGCGTCCAGCCGGCGTGGTGCTTGAAACCGTGGTGGGTCCGGCACAGGCAGACGAGGTTGTCCTCGGTTGTCGGGCCGTCGGGGAAGCGCACGACATGATCGAGGTCGCACCGGCGCGCGGCGACACCGCACCCCGGGAACCGACACGTGCGGTCGCGGTCCCGAACTCGTTGTGCCAGAGCAGCGTTGGGCCGGTAGATCGCGGGGTCGCGGGCGACCGTGACGCCGGTCAACGCGTCGGCTCGGGTCACGCGCAGCGCGACATCGGGGTCGGTCAGCAGCTCGGCCAGTGCCTCCGAGAGCATCCACCCGAACCGAGGATGTCGGACGCCGAGCTCCGGTGGCCGCCAGGGTGGACGTCCGACCAGACCGGTCCCGTTCACATCGGCTGCCGAGGCCGCTTCGGGTCCAGGCCTCGACACCGAGTGGCCGGCTGCCCGCCCGTACGCATCCGCACCCTCGTCGTGTCCGGCGGGCGACCGCGTCAGGAGACCGAAGAGCTCGGACCCGATCGCGTGCTCCGGTGCGAGGCGAGGACCTGTGATGTGTGCGAGGTCGAAGGACCCTGCAGCGACCGGTGCCACTGGGCTCGGGACGTGCCGCGGATCCTCCCGACCGGATGGGGCATCCGCACCCCTGTCGGCAGCCGACACGTCTGCCAGGTCGTCTGCGTGGGTCTCGTGACGGCCTGGGAGCGCTGCGCCCTTCAGTCCCGCGAGCGCGCCCCCGCCCTGGCCATCGGTCGCGCGATCGGTGAAGGTCGGCACGACCAGCTCGACGGTGGTGGACACCTGGGCGCTCCCGAGCAGCAGGTCGAGGAAGGCGTCCGCCCGCGCCTGGTCGATCGACCGCGCCGGGTCGGCACGCACGTACTCGTGGGCCAGCTCATCGACGGCGCCCCAGGCCTGCATCGAGTCCCGCGCCGGCAGCGACGCCTTCCACCACGTCGTGCCCGGGTCGAGTCCCGGCTCCACCTGCACGAAGCGGTCACGCAGACCGCGCTCCGCCCGACGATGAACGGCGTCCGGGTCGACCGCCATGGCGGCACGCTCGCACTGGCGTCGCAGCCGGGCGGGGGTCAGCGACTCCACCCCGGTCTCCATCACGACGGCATCGAAGGCCGGGCGAGCATCAACCGCGACAAGTCCGGCTCGGTCCGCCACGACGCCCGTCTGCCGCTGGGTGAGCCGCCCGCCGAGTGCGGCTGCCAGGGTGCGTGGGAGGTCCTCGACGAGGCAGAGCGCGTCGGCGACCCGCGACTCGGCGCCGCGCGGCGTCGAGCACAGGACGGGCGCGACGCTGGAGGCCACGATCTTCACCGACGAGGGCCGCCACTCCGAGCCGTCACCCCATTCACCGTCCAGATCGGCAAAGTCGAGCTCCTCGCGGCGAACGCAGGCCGCGAGCGCGAGGTCCTGCACGGCGCCGAGGACGTTCATCGCGCGCTGCGCGACAGCAAGGACCGCCTCGGCGCTCGACGTGTCAAGACTGCGCAGGCGCTCTGGCACCACACGTGCCACGACTGCCGCCTGGGCCACCGGTGGCAGCGCGTCGAAGACGTCAGCGGGGATCTGTGTCAAGAACGACAGCACGGAACCGGCAGCGGCCTCGCTGCTCTCGCCGACGCTCCCCATCTCCATGTTCGAACACTAGTACGACCCACCGACAATGCTCGTCGATTCGGTTCAGTCGACGAAGCACGCTCTCCCGCCGCTGGCTCAGGCGCTCGTCGTCCCGTCTCGCGGCTCGAGCACGGCGATGCACTCGACGTGGTGGGTCATCGGGAAGGCGTCCCATGCCTCGAGCGAGACGAGGCCGTAGCCGTGGGTCCCGGCGGCCTTGACGTCGCGGGCCAGGGCGGCGGGGTCGCACGCGACGTAGACGACGCGTCGGGGCCCCATCCCGGCCACCAGGGCCATGACGTCCTTGCCGGCACCCGTCCGGGGCGGGTCGAGCACCACCAGGTCCGCCATGACGCCCTGCCCGACGAGCGACCGCAGCTCACGGTCGACACGGTTGGCGCGCCACTCGACGTTCTCGAGGTGCTCGGTGTTGGACTCGCCGTTCTCGACCGCTCGGCGATCACCCTCGACGCCGAGGACGAAACCGTCCGGCGCGACGAGCTCGCCGAGCCGCATCGTGAAGAGACCCGAGCCCGCGAAGAGGTCGAGGACGCGGTCTCCCGGCTCCGCCCCGAGCAGCGTCGACACGCGTGACAGGAACGTCGTGGCCGCGCCCGGGTGCACCTGCCAGAAGCCCCGGGCCGAGACGACGTACTCGCCCTCCCAGTCCCCGTCGCGGGCCAGCTCACCGACGAGGCCGCCGCCGCCACCACTCCCACCCTCAGGCGGAGGCAGGGGCACGAGCACCGGCTCGTCGGGGTGCACGGCATCGACGACGTCGACCGACTCGACGTCCGGCCACTCGGTGTCCAGCACGCCGGAGTCGATGACCGCCCGCGTGGCGATGAGGCAGTCCTCGACGGGAACGATGTCGCTCGACCGGTGTCCGCGCAGACCCGCTCGGCCGGCACCGTCCACGGCGAACTCGACCCGGGTGCGCCAGCGCAGCCCTTCCTCGTCGCCCGGCACCGGCTGGACGACGACATCGACGTCGAGGCCGCCAACCCGCGCGAACTGCTCCCGCACGACGGCACCCTTGAGCGCCCGCTGGGTGTCGAGGGACGCGTGCTGGAAGTCGCAGCCACCACAGAGGCCCGGGGCGGCATACGGGCACGGAGCGGTCACCCGACCAGGCGCCGCCTCGAGCACCTCGACGGCGTCGGCGCGCACGAAGCTGTCACCGACGCGGCCCTCGGTGACGCGTGCGACGACGCGCTCACCGGGCAGCGTGTGGCGCACGAAGACGACCTGACCCTCGTGACGGGCCACGCAGTGGCCGCCGTGGGCGACGGGTCCGACCTCGAGGGTCCACTCCCTCCCGACGAGAGACTCGCCGCCGGCGGCCCGCTCGCGGTTCTGGCGACCGCTCACAGCGCTCCACCGCGCACGGAGCCGCTGATCGGGGGCTCGTCGATCCAGTCGCGCTCGGCGCCCTCGGAGGACTGCAGCTGCCACGGGACGCTGACGACCATGACCCCGGGTGTGAAGAGCAGCCGGGCCTTGAGGCGCAACGCGCTCTGGTTGTGCAGCACCTGCTCCCACCACTTCCCGAGGACGTACTCCGGCAGGTAGACCGTGACGATGTCGCGCGGGTTGCCGCTGCGGATCGACCGCACGTAGTCGAGGATCGGCTTGGTGATCTGGCGGTACGGCGAGGACAGCACCTTGAGCGGCACCGGGATCTCGCGCTTGTCCCACTCGTCGAGCAGCGCCTGCGTCTCGTCGGGGTCGACGTCGACCGTCACGGCCTCGAGGTAGGACGGCCGGCTCGCCCGGGCGTAGGCCAGCGCGCGCATCGTCGGCTTGTGCACCTTGGAGATGCAGACGATGGCGTGCACGTGGCTCGGTAGCATCGGCCGCTCGACGTCCCAGTCGATGGCCAGCTCGTCGCGCACCCGGTTGTAGTGCTTCTTGATCCCCAGCATGAGGACGAAGAGGACGACCATCGCGAGGATGGCGTACTTCGCCCCGGCCTGGAACTTCGTCAGGAGCACGACGACGAGCACCGTCGCCGACATCGCCGCGCCGACGGCGTTGATGACGCGCGAGCGCTGCATCCGGGCCCGCTCCTTCGGGTTGCGCTCGAGCCTGAGGTGGCGCGTCCAGTGCCGGACCATGCCCACCTGCGAGGTGGTGAACGAGACGAACACCCCGACGATGTAGAGCTGGATGAGAGCCGTGACCTCGGCCTTGAAGACGATGACGAGGACGATGGCCGCGCCGGCGAGGATGAGGATGCCGTTGCTGAAGGCCAGCCGGTCGCCGCGGGTGTGCATCTGCCGGGGCAGATAGCCGTCGCGGGCGAGGATCGAGCCGAGCACCGGGAAGCCGTTGAACGCCGTGTTCGCCGCGAGGACGAGGATCAGGCCGGTCACGATCGAGACGAAGACGACACCGATCGGGAAGTTCGCGAACACCGACTCGGCGAGCTGGCCGATCGCGGTGTGCTGGACGTACGAGTCGCCGACAGGCTGCCCGTCGCGCAGCAGCTGGGCGCCCGGGTTGTCGGCGATCTTGACGCCGGTCCACTGGCTCAGCGCGATGATCGAGCCGAGCATGACGACCGACAGCGTGCCCATGAGCAGCAGGGTGGTCGCTGCGTTGGCGCTCTTGGGCTTCTTGAAGGCGGGCACACCGTTGCTGATCGCCTCGACGCCGGTCAGGGCGGCACACCCGGACGAGAAGGCGCGGAGCAGGAGGAACGCCGCGGCCAGACCGGTGAGACCCTGCCCCTCCTCGGGTTTCAGGGTCAGGCCGGCGCTCTCCGCCGGGGTCAGGGAGCCCGTGAAGTGCTGGATGAAGCCGTAGATGCCCATGCCGATGATGGCGAGCATGAAGGCGTAGACCGGCACGGCGAAGGCCTTGCCCGACTCGCGCACCCCACGCAGGTTCATCGCCGTGAGGAAGGCGATGAGGGCCACTGCGACGATGACCTCGTGCCCGCGCACGAACCCGAGCACCGTCGCGGCGTTCTGCACACCGGACGAGATCGACACGGCGACGGTGAGGACGTAGTCGACGAGGAGGGCGCTGGCGACGGTGAGGCCGGCCCGTGGGCCGAGGTTGACGGTCGCGACCTCGTAGTCGCCGCCACCCGAGGGGTAGGCGTGCACGTTCTGGCGGTACGACGCCACCACGACGACCATGACGAGGACGACCGCGACGGTGACCTGCCAGCTGTGCGTCGCGACGAAGGCGCCGCCCGCCAGACCGAGCATGAGCAGGATCTCGTCGGGCGCGTAGGCCACGGACGAGAGGGCGTCGCTCGCGAAGATGGGCAGCGCGAGGCGCTTGGGCAGCAAGGTCTCCCCGAGCTTGTCGCTGCGCATCGCGCGACCGAGGAGGAGGCGCTTGAACAGCGAACCGGTACCGGGCACGACGCAACTGTATGACGGATCAGCTCCCCGCACTGACCCACTCGGGACGCCGTGGACACGACCCCGAGAACGTATGCCGTCCCGACCGTTTCGCTCCCCCGTCCGGCCCGCGCGGCCTGCAGAGTGGGCGACGGCCTCACGGTGTAGCGTCGCGTCCGTGCACTTCGTCATCATGGGATGCGGCCGCGTCGGGTCGACCCTCGCCCGCACCCTGGGCCGCAACGGCCACGACGTCGCCATCATCGACGCGGACGCCTCCGCGTTCCGCCGGCTGGGCACCTCCTTCGAGGGCCAGACGGTCACGGGCATCGGTTTCGACCGCGACACCCTCATCGCCGCCGGCATCCGCGAGGCCTACGCGTTCGCGGCCGTCAGCAGCGGTGACAACTCCAACATCCTCGCCGCCCGCGTGGCGCGCGAGACGTTCGGCGTCGAGCACGTCGCCGCCCGCATCTACGACCCGCAGCGCGCCATGGTCTACCAGCGCCTCGGCATCCCGACCGTCGCGACGGTGCGCTGGACCGCCGACCAGATGATCCAGCGGCTGCTGCCGCAGGGCGCCGTGCCCGAGCTGACCGACCCGAGCGGCAAGATCGTCATCGCCGAGGTCCCCCTCGCCGAGGGCTGGGTCGGCCGGCACCTCACCGACCTCGAGGAGCAGACCGGCGCCCGCGTCGCCTACGTCACCCGGCTCGGCGAGGGCACGCTCCCCCGGCCCGACATGGTCGTCCAGCAGGGCGACCTCGTGCACCTCACCGTCCCGCGCGACGACCTCGCTCGCGTCGAGCGGCTCTGCGACCAGGCCCCGGCCGCCCACTGACCGGCACAGGAGAAAACAACCCCATGCGCGTCGTCATCGCCGGAGCCGGAAGCGTCGGCCGCTCCATCGCCCGTGAGCTGCTCGGCAACGGGCACCAGGTGCTGCTCATCGACAAGGACGCCGACGACGTCCAGGCCTCGCGCGTGCCCGAGGCGTCGTGGCTGCTGGCCGACGCCTGCGAGCTCGCCGCCCTCGAGGAGGCCCGGCTCGAGGAGTCCGACGTCTGTGTCGCCGCCACCGGTGACGACAAGGCCAACCTCGTGCTCTCGCTGCTCGCCAAGACCGAGTTCGGCGTTCCGCGCACCGTCGCGCGCGTCAACAACCCCAAGAACGAGTGGATGTTCGACGAGTCGTGGGGCGTCGACGTCGCGGTGTCGACCCCACGCCTGATGACGGCACTCATCGAGGAGGCCGTGAGCATCGGCGACCTCGTGCGCATCTTCGAGTTCCAGCAGGGCCGGGCCTCGATGGTCGAGATCACCCTGCCCGAGGGCAGCCCCTTCGCGGGGCGCCGCGTCGGTGACGTCGACTGGCCCACCGACACCGTGCTCGTCGCGATCATCCGCGAGGAGCGCCCGCTCGCTCCCACGCCCGACGACGCGATCGAGGCCGGCGACGAGCTGCTCTTCATCACGACGACGGAGCAGGAGGACCGCCTCCAGGACCTCGTCGCCCCGGGCGAGCGGCACCACACGAGCCTCGAGGACTGACTTCGAGGTCGCCGGCGCCGAGCGTCAGGCGAGCCGCGAGGGGTCGATCGGGGTGCGCCCGCGGAGCAGGATGGCACCCATCGCCGTGATGGCGAACAGGTAGGCCGGCCAGCCGAGGACCACCTTGGCCACCCCGAGCGCGGCCACCTGCTCGGCGAGGTAGAGCGGCACCATGATCGAGAGCCGCACGACGTTGAGGGCGATGAGCACCCAGGCGAGTCGTGCCGCGACCGTGACGATGCCGGAGTGGCGACGCCACCACGTCGGGTCCTCGGCGAACGCCTCGGGCTCGGCGACGCCGACGACGAAGCCGAAGAGCGGCCACCGCGTCAGGTTCGTCACGAGCAGCAGGACGAGCAGCGCGGCGTTCTGGAGCATGCCGGGCAGGAAGGCGTCCTCCGCCCGACCCGACCGCAGCGCGAAGAAGGCGGAGATCCCGACGCCCGCGGCGGCATACGCGATGAAGCGGGGGTCCTGTCGCTGCACGAGACGCACGAGCAGGAGGACGGCCACGAGGACGCCGGCGACCACGAGGGAGGTGCGGAGGTTCTCGGTGCGCGCCCACACGAGGGCGAACGCCAGGGTCGGGACGGCCGACTCGACGGCGCCGCGCCACCCTCCGATGGCGTCGGACAGCTTGTCGCGGAGCAGCTCCTCGACCGTGTCGTAGCGGCGCAGGTCGGCCTCGGAGCGGACGACCGCGTCGCCCTCCCCGGCGCGTTCTCCGCCCGGGCCCACGGCCCGGCCGTCGGCGTCAGCCATGCGCCTGCCCCGCCCGGCCGATGAGCTCGTACGCCGGGTTGAACATCGTCTTGACCTTCCGGCGGGTGGTGATGCGGCCCGTGGCCTGGATCTTGACGCCGGGGACGATGCCGGCGATGCGTCGACGGCCGAGCCACACGAGGTGCAACGACTCGGTGCCGTCCCAGACCTCGACGTCGAGCGCGGGCGTCTCCTCGCGCGGGCGCAGCGTCACGGAACGCACCTCGCCGCACACGGTGACCGTGATCCGCTGGGGTGCGTCGCCGATGTGCACGACGCCGTCGAGGTCCGAGGACTCACGGCGCAGCTCGGCCGCCTCGATCTCGTGCGACGAGCGCGTGAGGCGGTCCGTGAGCCGACGCAGGGCGCCGGGCTGGCCCGTGGTCACGGGTGCGTCCGGCTGGGACGCGGTGCGGGACACGGGCCGGCCATCAACGGACCTCGGTGATCTCGGGTCCGCGCTCGAACGGGTTGAGGTCGGGGCCGCCCTCGACAGCGCCCTCCTCGGCCTGGACGGCGCCGTCGGCGTCGGGCAGGCGCAGGGGCAGCAGCTCGCGGGGAGGCATGGCCTCCTCGCCGCGGTCGATGACCGTCGTCCGGATGACGTCGTGCACGGCCTCGGCGGCGGCCGGCTCGATCGCGGCGCGGCCGGAGACCACGGCGCGGAGGAACCAGCGGGGGCCGTCGACGCCGACGAAACGGGCCGGCATGAAGACGGTGCGGCCGTCGGGCCCGGCCTGCGGCATCCGGGTCAGGAGCTCCTCGCCGAACTCGCCGGTGAGCACCTCGGCGGTGCCGCCGGCATCGACGATGCTCGCGGCGATCTCGTTGCGGATGTCGATCCAGACACCCTCGGTGCGCGGCGCCGCGAAGGCCTGCAGCTGCACCGCCGACTCGCCGATGACAGCCGTCACGCCCGTGATCTGCTGCTCCTGCTCGTTGACCTCGAGGCGCAGCTCCATGCCCTGCTGTCCACGCAGCCAGATGGCACCGAGGTTGAGGTAGTCGGAGTCGTCCTCGACCTCACTGCGGTCGAGCGGTCGGGACGTGGCCGAGGCGGCGGTGTCACCGTCCGCGTCGCCGTCGAGCGCGCCGTCCTCGGCGAGCTCGTCCTGCTCGAGGTCGTCGGCACGGTCCACGGCATCGGTGTCCGGGCGGTCCTTCGACTTGCCCCGGCTGAAGAGTCCCACGTCATTCCGTCCTTTGAGTCCTGCTGCACGGTGGGCACGATGCCCGCCCGCGGTCGTCGGCGCTGACGCAGCGCCCGGCGAACCGTATCCGATGATCACGCCCGGGTGGGCGTCTCCCCCGGTGTCGGCGAGGCGGCGCCGCCGGTGGCGAACCCACCGGTGGATCCGTGTCCAGTGTCCCCCCGACTGGTCTCGTCGAGCGAATCCACCTCGACGAAGTGCACGCGCTCGACCCGCTGGACGACCAGCTGGGCGATGCGGTCACCGCGCCGCACCGTGAACGTCTCGCGCGGGTCGAGGTTGACGAGGTTGACGAGGATCTCGCCCCGGTATCCCTCGTCGACCGTTCCGGGGGCGTTGACGATGGAGATGCCGTGGCGTGCGGCGAGGCCGGAGCGCGGGTGCACGAAGCCCGCGTGGCCGGCCGGCAGGGCGAGGGCCACGCCGGTCGGGACGAGGACGCGCTCCCCCGGCTCGATGGTCACGTCGACGCGCGAGCAGAGGTCGGCACCGGCGTCACCGGGGTGCGCATAGCGGGGCAGCGCCAGGTCGGGGTCGAGCCTCCGGACCGGGACAGCACAAGGGTCGGTCACGAGGACCGACCCTACTTGCTCCTGGCCGTGCTGCTGCCCGGTGTGGAATGCGCTCAGGCGGCGCACTCCGTGCAGATCATCATGCCGTTGCTCTCCTTGGCGAGCTGGCTGCGGTGGTGGACGAGGAAACAACGCCCACAGGTGAACTCGTCGGCCTGCTTGGGCAGGACGCGCACCGACAGCTCCTCACCGGAGAGGTCGGCGCCCGGGAGCTCGAAGCCCTCGGCCTGCTCGGTCTCGTCGACGTCCACGCTGGACGACGTCTTGTCGACCCGACGGGACTTCAGCTCCTCGATGGAGTCTTCGCTCAGATCGTCGTCAGTCTTGCGTGGCGCGTCGTAATCGGTTGCCATCTCGTTGTCTCACTTCTACTCGTCTGCGCCTTGCGGTCTGTGACGCGGAGAACGCTCGTGGGCCCGTGCTTGTTCCCGGAGAACCCGCGCGGTCAACGACGTTGTCAACAGCGACGAAACATGTCCGCGTGCGCGTATGGTGCCCGATCCCCACCGCGTTGTCACGTTGTCCGAGCCAAGGCCTGAGACGCAGACCCTCCCGCACCACTCACGCCTACCCTTTTCGGACGAACAGTTCACCTGGGCTTTGCCATTCGCCGACCATCGCGGGTGCACATTGGTGGTCCTACGGCGCGGTAGGGTCTCCGGACTCGACCGATCGACAACCCAGGCCCGGAGGTGGCACCCATGACCGAGTTCGTCGACCAGATCAGGCAACGTGTCAACGACGCGCTGGGCGACCTCGCCGAGGCGCGACAGGCGGGTGACGACTACCGCGTGCAGGTGCACACCGGCGAGCTGGAGTCGTTCGCCCGTCTCGCCACCGAGAACGGCATCCGCGTCCCCGAGCTCGAGCCGTTCCAGGCGGCCTGAGCGGCGTCCCAGCGACACACCACGACACGAGCGGGCGTATGCCGTCCGCTCCCCCCCAGGACGACAGACGCCCCACCCGGCACGGCCGGGTGGGGCGTCGTCGTATGTCCTGTGCGCACGCGCGTGACGGTCAGCCTGCGTCCACCGGCGCGACGAAGAGGGCGCGGACCTGCTCGGCGAGAGCGGGCCCCGCGGCGACGGTGAGGGCGGTGCCGGGCGCCGACCCGGGCTCCTCTCCCGCGCCGACGACGACGCCCCCGGCCTCCTCGACGACGAGCCAGCCCGCCGCGAGGTCCCAGGCGTTGAGCCCGGTCTCGGCGTAGGCGTCCACGGACCCCTCGGCCACCCGCACGAGGTCGAGAGCAGCGCTGCCGATGCGTCGGATGTCGCGGACGAGGGGCAGGACCCGCCGGAGCACCTCGGCCTGTCGGGCGCGCACCTCAGGGGCGTAGCCGAAGCCGGTCGCGAGCAGGGTGCGGGCGAGGCGGTCCTCGGCCGAGACGGACAGACGCTCCGGAGCCACGGACTCGGTCGGGTCCTCGGGGCTCGTCCAGGCGCCGGTGCCCCGGCCGGCGTGGTGCACGAGGCGGCGGCAGGGGTCGGCGACGGCGCCCGCGACAGGGGTCCACCCACCCTGGGAGTGGGCGTCCCCGACGACGACAGCCACGGACACGGCATACGCAGGGATCTCGTAGAGGTAGTTGACGGTGCCGTCGATGGGATCGAGGACCCACGTCAGACCGGACGTCCCGGTGACGTCGGCACCCTCCTCGCCGAGGATGCCGTCGTCGGGGCGCGCGGCCTGGATGAGCCGGTGGAGCAGCTCCTCGGAGCGTCGGTCCATGACGGTCACGACGTCGGTCTCGGTCGACTTCGTCGCGGCGACACCCATCCGGGGCGGGCGCTCGTCTCGGATGAAGCGCGAGGCCTCGACGGCGACCTCGACGCAGAGCCGCTCGAGCTCCTCGACCGTGACTCCGTCGGGCAGCGCGGGAACGGGGCGTGCGGTGGTCATCGCGGCGCCCTCAGTCGCTGCCGCACAGGGCCGGACGGGCCTGGCGCAGGTTGGGGCAGCACCCGGGCGCGCACACCGACGGCATCCGACCCTCGAACGGTGGGACGTCCTCACCGCGGGCCTCCGCCGCGCGTTCGAGCAGGGCGTCGACGAGATCGCGCACGAAGACGGAGTCAGTGCCGACGGTCGGGACCCGCACGTGGGTGAGGCCGAGCTCGTCCGCCGTCTGCTGCGCCTCGGTGTCGAGGTCGTAGACGACCTCCATGTGGTCGCTGACGAAGCCGATCGGGGCCGTGACGACCGTGCGGACGCCGGCGGCCGCGAGCTCGCGCATCCGGTCGTTGACGTCGGGCTCGAGCCACGGCTGGGTCGGCGGACCCGAGCGCGAGCAGAAGACGAGCTCGCCCGTCAGGTCGCGGCCGAGGACGCGGTTGGCCTCCTCGGTCAGCTGCGACGCGAGCGCCAGGTGCTGGCGCTGGTAGAGATTGCCCTCGCCGTCGCCCGGTCCGGACGTGTCGTCCATGGCATCGGGGATCGAGTGCGTGACGAAGAGCAGCGCGATCTCCGCGTCCGGCACACCGTCGAGCGCCCGCAGTGACCGGACGAGCTCGCCTGCGTTGGCGGCCGCGAAACCGGGACGCCGGGCGTACTGGGACACCTTGTCGATCTGCAGCTCGACACCGTCCTCGGCCACCGTGGCCGCGGCGTCCGCGAGGTTCTCGCGGTACTGCCGACAGGAGGAGTAGCACGAGTAGGCACTCGTCGTCAGGGCGACGACACGGCGGTGGCCGGCCGCGTGGCTCTCGCGCAGGGCGTCGTCGATGAAGGGCTCGCTGTTCCGGTTGCCCCAGACGATCGGCGTGCTGATGTCGCGCGCGTCGAGCTCGGCGCGCAGGGCCGCGATGAGCGCCCGGTTCTGGTCGTTGATCGGGCTGCGGCCACCGAAGTGGTGGTAGTGCTCACCGACGGCCTCGAGACGCTCGTCGGGGATGCCGCGTCCGGCCGTGACTCGCCGCAGGAAGGGCATGACCTCGTCGGGCGCCTCGGGACCACCGAAGCCGAGGAGGATCACGGCGTCGTACGGTTCGAGCGGCGAGGGCTGGGGCTCGTCGGACTTCGGTGCTGCGTCAGGTGTCATGTCTCCGCCATCGATGGGTGAAAGGGTTCGTGGGACGGGTCGGCGGTGGTGCGCCGTCGTCAGGTCGGGTTGGAGCGCAACGGGGTCGGGGCGTTGAGGTCGAGGCGGACGGCGAGGATCCGGAGGGCGAAGACCAGACCCGCGGCGGTCCAGAGCACCCAGTCCTGGAGCGAGCCGAGCTGGGCGGCGACGACGACGACGATGGACCCGAGCGTGGCCGGGACGGCATACAGCTCGCGGCGCAGCACCTCGGGCACCTGGCCCGCCAGCAGGTCGCGCACGACCCCGCCCCCGACCGCCGTGATGACGCCGACGAGGACGGCCGCGATCGGCGACACCCCGAGCGTCGTCACGGCCTTGAGACTGCCCGCGACCGCGAAGGCCCCGAGGCCGGCGGCGTCGAGGACCCGGACGAACCGGGTGATGCGCTCGACGCCCGGGTGGAAGAGGAACGTGACGAGACCGCCGAGCGCCGCGGCGGTCAGCAGCCGCCAGTCGCTGATGCCGACCGGCGGGATGTCGCCGATGAGCAGGTCGCGCAGGATGCCGCCGCCGAGGGCCGCGGCACAGGCCAGCACGAGCACCCCGAAGAGGTCGAAACGCTTCTTGACGGCCACGAGGCCGCCGGAGAGCGCGAAGACGAACACGCCGACGAGGTCGAGGGCGAGCTGCGCGGACGCGAATGAGGTAGGCATGCCAGAGCAAACGGTACCCGTGCGGCGTGGTCGCTTTGGTGGGCACCCGGCCCGGTGGCATGCTCGACAGCACGGCGCACGGCCGGCCCCTCGGGACGCGACATCACGTCGCGCGACGCGAGCCACCGGGCACCATCACGGCAGGACCACGCAGACTCGGTACCGGGAGACCCACCCATGCAGCACCTCAGGCTCGTCGGCGTCCACGAGGACGGATTGCACCTGCTGCTGGCCGACGACGAGGGCCACCGCTTCTCCGTCCCCCTCGACGACTCGCTCCGTGCCGCGGTGCGGCGCGACCGACCACGGCTCGGCCAGCTCCAGATCGAGATCTCGGGAGGCCTGCGGCCCAAGGACGTCCAGGCGATGATCCGGGCCGGACTCACCGCCGAGGAGGTCGCCGAGCGCGCCGGCTGGCCCGTCGAGAAGGTGCACCGCTACGAGGGCCCGATCCTCGCCGAGCGCGAGCACGTGGCCGGCCTCGCCCGCCAGGTCCGGCTGCGCCCGCGCGGCGGCTCCCACGGTGCAGCACCCACCCTCGACGCGCGCGTCACCGAGCGTCTGCGCACCCGCGAGATCGACTCCGTCACGGCACGCTGGGACTCCCGTCGCACCGACAAGGGCGCCTGGACCGTCCTGCTGCTCTTCACCGCCGGTGGTCGCGAGCGCGAGGCCGCCTGGCAGTACGACCCACTCGCCCGCACCGTCTCGGCCGTCGACGACGAGGCCCGCTGGCTGAGCGAGGACGAGGACCAGCAGGTTCCCGGCCCGATCCCGGCCCCGCACCTCAGCGCCTCGAACCGTCCGAGCCGCGTCTACGACGTCGAGGCCGAGGGTGGGGTCGGCGCCTCCACGATGCGCCGCCGCGAGGGCGAGACCGTCGACCTCATGGCGGCCATGCGCGAGCGCAGCGCCCAGCGCGGCCGGCGTCGCCGTCCCAAGTCCACCGAGGTCCCCGGTCTCGACGAGGCGCCCGAGGAGGCACTGCCGCTGGAAGAGCTCGCCGGCGACCCCCGCGACGAGCTGCCCCCGCCGGCGCACACGCACCCGGAGGACGACCCCGAGGTCGTCAAGACCGGATCCGTCGAGCAGCGCGTCGGGGTCGACGCCGCCCGCCGCAAGGCACGCCGTACCGAGCCGACCCAGCCGGTGCGGCAGGCGCCCGAGCCGACGACGGACCAGGACGCGGACCCGGCGCCGGCCGAGCCCGGATCCGTCGGCACCCACGAGCCCGAGCGCGCGCCCGCCTCCGAGCCCGAGTCGGATGCCGAGCAGCACGGCACCCACGAGATCGACCTCGGCGACGTCGAGGCGGACGCCGCGGACGACGTCGTGGACGAGACGCCGTCCGAGCCCGTCCCCGTCGAGCAGCCGCTGCGTCCGGCCATGCGCCGACGCGAGGACGCCCGACGGTTGTCACGTGTCCCCGCCGCGCAGTCCGCGCAGTCCGCGCAGTCCGAGCGGTCCCCCGACGCCGACGACGGCGACGAGTCCGCCGAGCCCGACGACGACGGCTACGACGTCGTCGAGCAGAGGGCCGCGGCTCCGGCGGCCAAGCCCGTCCCCCGACCCGCTCCTCCGGCGCGCAAGTCGGGACGGCCCAGCGTGCCGAGCTGGGACGACATCATGTTCGGCCGCAAGAACGACTGACGGCGCGGCGCCTCACACGCCAGCCGCGCCCGATGGGCTCGGGGCCGCTGCACCCGGGTGAGCGGCCCTCGGGAGCCCGCGGGACGGCATACGCCATCGGTGAGCGACGGACGCTGCTAGTCGGCCTGGGTGATCGGCAGCGGCGGCAGCGGGCACACGTCGAGGTCGAAGGGCAGCACCTCGGGCGAGATCGCGGCGGCCCGTGCGGCGTGCGAGGTCATCCGTCGCATGTAGTGCCGCCGGCAGAGCACCTCGTACTCGACGAGACCGGTCGTGCCCGGCTTCGTGTCGCCGACGACGACCTGCTCCCCCTCGACGACCATGACGCCGTCCATGACTCGGGCGTTCGTCGTCGCCCGACGGCCGCACCAGCACAGCGCCTCCACCTGGAGCACCTGCACCTTGTCGGCGAGCTCGATGAGCCGCTTGCTGCCCGGGAAGAGCTCGGTGCGGAAGTCGGCGGTGATGCCGAAGGCGAAGACGTCGACGTCCATCTCGTCGACGATCCGCGCCAGCTGCTCCACCTGGTCGCTGGTGTAGAACTGGGCCTCGTCGCAGATGAGGTAGTCGATGCGGGTGCCCGCCGTGGCCCGGTCGACGATCGCCTCCCAGAAGTCGAGGTCGTCGCGGACCTCGAGCGCCCCGGTGGACAGACCGAGCCGCGAGCTGAGGACGTTGGTGCCGGCGCGGTCCATCTTGGTGAAGATGAGACCGACGCGACCCCGTGCGCCGTGGTTGTGGTCCATCTGGAGGGCGAGGGTCGACTTGCCGCAGTCCATGGTCCCGGAGAAGAAGACGAGCTCAGCCACGAGGCACCACCCTAGGCGCCGCGGCGGGGTGGCACCACGACCACCGGCACGGCGAGTTCCGCGTCGCTCGTCGAGCCGTGCAGCCCGAGCAGCGCGACCACCTCGCGGCGCATGAGCCCCGAGTGGACGACGGCGAAGGACCCCTCGGTGACGACGAGCAGGTCGCCGATGCGGCCCTCGACCCCCGCTCGCACCGGGCCGAACCACCCCTCGTCGACGGCGCGCTCACGGGTGAGGATCCGGGCACGGTCACCGAGAAGGGCTGCCCACGCCTCCTCGACGTCGGCGGCGGCGCCGGGCTCCGCGTAGAGCTGGAGGTTGCGCGGCTCGCCGCCGAGATGGCGCACGCCTGCCATGAGACCGGGCTCGTGCACGAGGTCGATCCGGTCGTGGAAGGGCACGTCGACCATGCCGTGGTCGGCCGTGACGACGATCGAGGTGTCGTCCGGCACGCGAGCAGCGAGCTGTCGCAGCGCGGCGTCGACCGACTCGACCTCGTCGCCCCACTGCCACGACTGGCAGCCGTGGACGTGGCCGATCTTGTCGACGTCGCCCCAGTAGAGGTAGACGAGGGCTCGTGGCGTGGCTCGCACGGCTGACGCGGCGGCCGACACGCGGTCGTCGAGTGTGCGTCCGGCCCGGAAGCGCCCGCCGCGCAGCGCGGCGGTGGTCAGGCCCGACCCGTCGAAGTAGTGCGGACCCACCATCGTCACCGACACGCCGGCGTTCTCGGCGGCCTCGAAGACGGTCTCGTTCGGCTGCCAGGCGCGCGGGTCGGGACCGTCCTCCCAGGACAGCTCGTTGAGCAGCCGGTCGGTGGCCGGATCGAGCACCTGCATGCCGACGAGCCCGTGCGAGCCAGGAGGAAGGCCGGTGCCGAAGGTCCCCATCGAGGTCGCGGTCGTCGTCGGGAAGCCGCACGGCACCCGGTGGGCGGTGCCCAGGTGGCTGCGCAGGAAGGGTGCGTGGCCGCTGCGCTGGCGCAGCAGGTCGTGACCGAGCCCGTCGACGAGCACGACGACGGTGCGCGGGACGGTGGGTAGCTCGAAGACGTCGCGGCCGGCATACGCGGGCACCCCGAGTCGGTCGGCGACCGACGGGAGCACGGAGGCCAGGGTGCCCGCCGACCAGTCGGTCGGCGTCGGCGCGTGGGCGGTCACGTCGTCGGCCACGGTGCGCTGGTCAGCGGGCCGTGCCGCCGCCGATGCTCGCGGAGAGCACCCGGGCGAAGCTCATGGCCCGACCCACGGCGTCCTCACCGTCGGCGGCCGAGCTGATACGCAGCGAGATGTCGTCGGAGGCGATGGTGCCCTCGAAGCCGTGGTCGGCCGTGCAGTCGGGGTCGCCGCAGGCGGCAGGGATCATGTCGAGCCGGCTCACCGCGCCCCACCCGAGTGTCAGCGTGAGGTCACGGCCGTGCGTGCCCGGCGCGAAGGTGTCGGGCTGCGCCACGACGTGGGTCAGCATGACCCCCCGGACGGCGGCGAGGGGCACCGTCTCGGTCGTGGCCGTCGCCATGAGCTTGTCCTCGGACTCGGCGTGGTCGTCGGCATGGGCGATGACGAGCCGCTGCGGAGTGACGACGAGCACGGTCACGTGACGGCGCACCGTCTCGTGGTCGAAGGTCGTCTCCTGGTGCACGAGGTGCGAGACGACCTCGTCGTCGGCGATCGCCGACTCGACGACGTCGCAGACGAGCGAGGGGTAGTAGCCGGCACGGGTGATCGCCTCGGTGAGGTCTTCGGGAAGGGCTCGGCCGGTGCCCGGGGTGACGCGTCGCATGCCCCCATCCTTGCACCAGCGCGGGCGTGACCTCTCCGAGCGGTCCACACCGTGCTGCGTCAGGTCATCCGGCGCCGGCCCGGGTCCTTGCGCACGAGGGCCGGCCGCACGACGACCTCGGCACCGAGCACGTCGACCCCGCCGGTCCAGGCGTTGACGGGGTTGAGCTCGACCGAGGACAGCTCCGGGTGGTCGTCGGCGAGGACCGACAGCCGCGCGATGAGGTCGGCGAGCGCCGCCCGGTGCACCGGCGCGGCGCCGCGGTGGCCGCTGAGGAGCGGCGCCGCCTTGACGCTGTCGATGAGGTCGGTGACGTCGACGTCGGTGAGCGGCGGGATGCGGTGCGCGACGTCACCGAGCAGCTCGGTGGGCGGCCCGGCGACGGAGAAGCTGACGACCGGACCGAAGAGCGGGTCCTCGCTGGCGCGGATGACGCAGGACACGCCGGGCACGGCCATCCGCTGCACGACGAACCGGTCGGCCCCGAGCGGGCCGAGACGCTGGGTCAGCGACGTGTGCGCGTCACGGACGGCCTCGGCGTCGACGAGGTCGCCGCGCACCCCGACGAGGCCGGGCTGGTGACGCACGACGGGCGAGGTCGACTTGAGGATGACGGGGTAGGTCAGCTCGGCGGCGGCGGCCACCGCCGCGTCGACGCCCGCGACCTCCACGGCCGGCCAGACTCGTATGCCGTAGGCGCCCAGCAGGTCTCGCGCCTCCTCGCGCGTCAGCGCGCGTCCGTCGGGACTGCCCGCGAGATAGCCCTCGAGGAGCGACTCCGCACGGAGCCGGTCGATGCCCACCGGGGCGACCTGGGTGCCGCGGTCGCGCTGGCGCCAGAGGGCATACCGCGTGACGGCGTTGAGTGCCCGGATGCCGTCCTCGGGCATCGAGTACGCCGGCACCGACCGCCGAATGCCGTGCTGCTCGTAGGAGAGACCGTCACCGACACCCCGCATGCCCAGGAACGTCGCGACACACGGCTTCTCGTGGTCGGCGACGATGGTGCGGACCGCCATGTGCACCTCCTCGTCCTGGGTCACGAGGGGCGGGATGAAGGCGGCGACGACGCTGTCGACCTCGGGGTCGGCGAAGGCCGCGTCGAGCGCGGCGGCGAACTCCTCGGCCGAGGCCTGCGGCGGCAGCGAGACGGGGCCGTGCGTCACCCGCAGTCCCCAGCTGACGCACGCGCTCGCACTCAGCGCCCCGAGGGCGTCGGAGTTGCCGACGATGGCGACGCGGTCGCCCTTCGGGAGCGGCTGGTGGAGCGTCAGCTGGGCGACGTCGAAGAGCTGGTGGACGTTCTCGACCCGGATGACGCCGGCCTGGCGCAGCAGCGCGTCGAACGCCTGCGGGGGCACGTTGGTGACGCGGGTGCGGTGTCCGGGTGGGGCCGCGAAGCTCGACACCCCCGAGCTCACGACGACGACGGGCTTGACGGCCGCGAGCGCCCGGGCGATGCGCGAGAACTTGCGTGGGTTGCCCATCGACTCGAGGTAGAGGCCGACGGTGTCGGTCTCCTGGTCGTCGATCCAGTACTGCATGAGGTCGTTGCCCGAGACGTCGACGCGGTTGCCGGCCGACGCGAACACCGAGATGCCGAGGCCGCGGCGGGCCGCCGAGGCGAGCACCGCGACCCCGAGCGCACCGCTCTGGGCGAAGAGGCCGAGCCGACCCGAGTCGGGGATGACCGAGGCGAGAGTGGCGTTGAGGCGCACGGACGGGTCGTTGTTGATGAGCCCGAAGCTGTTGGGTCCGACGATGCGCATGCCGGCGCGGCGCACTCGACGACGGAGCTTCTCCTGCAGGCGGACCCCCTCCTCGCCCGCCTCGGCGAATCCGGCCGACAGGACGAGGAGCGCCTTGACCCCAGCCTTGCCGCAGTCCTTGACGACCTCGATGGCCTGCGCCGCCGGCACGACGACGATCGCGAGGTCGACCGGCTCGGGGACGTCGTGGATGCTCGGGTAGGCCGAGAGGCCCTGGATCCGGTCGGCCACCCGGTGGATCGGGTAGAGCTCGCCCCGGTAGCCCGCGGCGAGGATGTTGCGCATGACGAGGGCACCGATCGACTCCTCGCGCCGGCTCGCGCCGATGATCGCGACCCGCTCCGGGAAGAGGATCGTGTGCATGCTGCGGGACTCGGCTCGGTGCTCGCGCGAGAGCTGGACGGCCTTGCTCTGCTCGGTCGGCGAGATGTCGAAGGACACCTCGACGACGCCGTCCTCGATGTGGTGCGTGACCTCGTAGCCCGCCTCCTTGAAGACGGTGAGCATCTTGCGGTTCTGCGGCAGCACCTCGGCGACGAACCGGTTGATGCCCATCTCCTGCGCGATGGCAGCGAGGTGCTCGAGCATGACCGAGCCGATGCCCTTGCCCTGGTAGTGGTCCGAGATGTTGAAGGCGACCTCGGCCGACGTCGGGTCGATGCGGTCGTAGCGGCCGATGCCGATGATCTCGCCGTCGAGCGTCGCGACGAGGGCGACCCGGTCGTGGTGGTCGACGTGCGTGAAGCGGTGGAGGTCGCGGGCGCTCAGCTCGCGCAGCGGGGCGAAGAAGCGCAGGTAGATCGACTCCTCCGACTGGAGGCTGTGGAAGTGGCGGATGCCGTCGGCGTCGTCGGGCGCGATCGGCCGGACGTGCGCCACGGTGCCGTCCCGGAGCACGACGTCCGCCTCCCACTCGACGGGGGCACCCGTGGCCTGCGCCGAGACCCGCTCGATCGCACCGGTGTCGTCGCTGAGCTCGCCACCCTCCATGCCCTCATCGTGTCACGTCGGGCTGCGCGGCCCCGGGAGATGGGAGTGTGGTCGCATGGAGTTCACCGACGTCGTCCGCTCCCGACGCATGGTCCGTCGCTACGACCCCGACCGGGAGGTCCCGCGCGAGGTCGTGGAGCGCTGCCTCGCCAACGCGGTGCGCTCCCCCAGTGCCGGGTTCAGCCAGGGCTGGGACTTCGTCGTGCTGACGACACCGCCCGAGCGGGACGCCTTCTGGGCGGCCACGACGGAGCCCGGCGCGGCGAGCGACCCCTGGCTCGACGGCATACGCGCCGCTCCGGTGCTCGTGCTGTGCCTCTCGCACAAGGACGCCTACCTCGACCGCTACGCGGCGCCCGACAAGGGCTGGACCGACCGGGACGAGGCGCGCTGGCCCGTGCCCTACTGGGACGTCGACACGGGCATGGCCTCGCTCCTCATCCTGCTCACCGCCACCGACGAGGGCCTCGGCAGCCTCTTCTTCGGGGTGCCGCCGGAACGCCACGCCGCCGTCCACGAGGCGTTCGGCATCCCCTGGACGCGCAGCATCGTGGGCGTCGTGTCGATCGGGTATGCCGTCCCGGGACCCAGGAGCCCGAGCCTCCGACGGCACCGGCGCACCGATCGCGACGTGGCCCACTGGGGCCGTTTCGGCGTGGCAGGTGAGAACCCGTGATCACCCTGCGCGAAGATGGGGTGTTCACCCGCTAGCGGCAAGGAGCACCACCCGGCATGGCCCGTGGAAAGACCCCCCCGCCTCCACCGGAGGACTTCGAGGAGAAGATCGTCGGCATCGACGTCGAGGAGGAGATGCAGAACGCCTTCCTCGAGTACTCCTACAGCGTCATCTACAGCCGGGCGCTGCCCGACGCCCGGGATGGGCTCAAGCCCGTCCAGCGACGCATCCTCTACGGGGCCAACGAGCTCGGGCTGCGTCCCGACCGCGGCCACGTCAAGAGCCAGCGCGTCGTCGGCGAGGTGATGGGCAAGTACCACCCGCACGGCGACCAGGCGATCTACGACGCCCTCGTGCGCATGGCGCAGCCGTTCACCCTGCGCCTGCCCCTGATCGACGGTCACGGCAACTTCGGCTCGCTCGACGACGGTCCGGCCGCGGCCCGCTACACCGAGGCGCGCATGGCCAACGCCGCGCTGCTCATGGTCGCGGGCCTCGACGAGGACACCGTCGACTTCGTCCCGAACTACGACGACACCCAGCTCCAGCCCGGGGTGATGCCCGCGGCCTACCCCAACCTCCTCGTCAACGGCGCGGCCGGCATCGCGGTGGGCATGGCCACGAACATGCCCCCGCACAACCTCGTCGAGGTCATCGGCGCCGCGCGGCACCTCATCGCCAACCCGACGTGCTCGCTCGAGGACCTCATGAAGTTCGTCCCGGGGCCCGACCTGCCCTGCGGCGGCAAGATCGTCGGCCTCGAGGGCATCCGCGACGCCTACCTCACCGGACGTGGCAGCTTCCGCACCCGGGCGACGGCACGCATCGAGTCGATCACGCCGCGGCGCAAGGGCATCGTCGTCACCGAGCTGCCCTACCTCGTCGGACCAGAGAAGGTCATCGACAAGGTCAAGGACCTCGTCCAGGGCAAGAAGCTGCAGGGCATCGCCGACCTCAAGGACCTCTCGGACCGACAGCACGGCCTGCGCCTCGTCATCGAGATCAAGAACGGCTTCAACCCCGACGCCGTCCTCGAGCAGCTCTACAAGCTGACGCCGATGGAGGAGAACTTCGGCATCAACAACGTCGCGCTCGTCGAGGGCCAACCGCGCACCATGGGCCTCAAGGACCTCCTCAAGGTCTACGTCGACTTCCGCACCGACGTCGTGCGCCGACGCACCGCCCACCGCCTGGCCAAGCGCGAGGAGCGGCTGCACCTCGTCGAGGGACTGCTCATCGCCATCGTCGACATCGACGAGGTCATCCAGGTCATCCGCGGCTCCGACGACGCCGGCACCGCCCGCGCGCGGCTCATGGACGTCTTCGACCTCTCCGAGGCCCAGGCGACGTACATCCTCGACCTCCAGCTGCGCCGGCTCACGAAGTTCTCGCGCATCGAGCTCGAGAACGAGAAGACCGAGCTCGAGCGCGCCATCGAGGAGCTGCGCGCCCTGCTCGACAACGAGAAGCTGCTGCTCAAGCTCGTGTCGACCGAGCTCGCCGACGTCGCCAAGGCGCACGGCACCCCGCGTCGCACGGTGCTCCTCGAGAGCTCGGGTGCCAGCGCGACCGCGACGGCCGCCTCGCCGCTCGAGATCGCCGACGACCCGTGCTGGGTCCTGCTGAGCTCGACCGGCCTGCTGGCCCGCACCGGCACGGCCGAGCCGGTCACCGCCGAGGGCTCACGCTCGAAGCACGACGTCGTCATCGGCGCCGTCCGCACGACCGCACGCGGCGAGTTCGGGCTCGTGACGAGCGCCGGCCGGATGGTGCGCCTCTCGGCGCTCGACCTGCCGACCCTGCCGCCGACCAACGGCTCCCCCACCCTGTCGGGCGGCGCGCCTCTCGCGGCGTATGTCGACCTCGGCAAGGGCGAGGAGCCGGTGACGATCGTGCCGATCGGTGCCGACGCACCGGTCTTCGCCGTCGGCACGGCGGCCGGTGTCGTCAAGCGGGTCACGTCCGAGGCACCCAAGAGCAACGACTGGGACGTCATCAGCCTCAAGGACGGCGACCGCGTCGTCGGAGCCGCGGTCGCCGACCGTGAGGACCTCGACCTCGTCTTCGTCACGACCGACGCACAGCTGCTGCGTTTTGCGGCGAAGTCCGTTCGCCCACAAGGCCGCTCGGCCGGCGGCATGGCAGGCATCAAGCTCGCCGCCGGCGCCCGAGTCGCCTTCTTCGGCGTCGCCGACCCCGCCCGCGAGGGTGTCGTCGTCACGTCGTCCGGCTCGTCGGGTGCGCTGCCCGGCACCGAGGGCGGGTCGCTCAAGGTGACGCCGTATGCCGAGTACCCCCCGAAGGGACGCGCGACCGGTGGCGTTCGCTGCCACCGCTTCCTCAAGGGTGAGGACACGCTCGTGCTCGCCTTCGCCGGCAACACCCCGGCCCGGGCCGCCGCCGCCAACGGCGTCGCCATCGAGCTGCCGCCCGCCGACGGTCGCCGCGACGGCTCGGGGGTCCCGACGGCCGCGGTCATCGCGCACGTCGCGGCCCCACCCGCCACCTCCCAGTCCACCGACGTGGAGTCGGGGTTCGCGGTCACCGAGGATGCCCTCGGCGATGGCGACGCCCCGTCCGACGGCGGCGACGCGTGACCCCGCCTCCCGGCGGCAAGGCCGCCCGCCGCGCTGCGGCGGCCGCGGCTGCAGCCACGGCCGCCGCGTCCGCAAAGGTGACGTCGGTCGTCGACGCGATCTCCGGAGCGCCCGCGCCCGACGCGGACCCCCCGACGTCGGCCGAGTCGGCCGGCTCGGCCGGCTCGGCTGAGGCGCCGAAGACAACGCTGTCGACCGAGCACGCCGAACCCGAGCACGCCGAACCCGAGCACGCCGAGCACCCCGCGACGACCGGATACGGCACCCCGGCCTCCGACGCGTGCTCGGTCCTCTGGGACCACGACGGCACGAGCGCCTACGGCACGGCGGCCACGGCGCGCTTCTTCGTCATCGTCGAGCAGCCCGGCCCGTGGGGCCGCGACGCGGCACGCGAGTCGCATCTCGACCGAGAGCTCGGCGCCGAGCTCGAGGGCCGCACGAGCCGGGCAGGTGGGCGCTTCATGCTCATCCGACGCCCGGGCGGCCATCCGGCCAACGACGGCCCCCGCCACGTGTTCGTCGCGCACGCCGGTGCGCGTCCCGAGGACGCCTGGCTGCTCGTCGCCGAGGTCGACCACGTCGGCGACCTGCTGGGACTCGACTGGGGCGCCCTCGCCCGCGGCAGCCGCGCCCTCGTGCAGGCCTCGCTCCTCGGCTCACGCCCCGCTGAGCCCACGCTGCTCGTGTGCACCAACGGTCGTCGCGACGTCTGCTGCGCCGTCCGAGGACGCCCGCTCGCCGCCCACGCCGCGCGGGTCGCCCCCGGCCGGGCGTGGGAGGTGTCGCACACCGGTGGTCACCGCTTCGCGCCGACTGCCGTCCTACTGCCGTGGGGACAGACCTTCGCGCGCCTCGACGAGCGGGCGTCGGAGTGGCTCCTCGGAGCGAGCGAGTCCGGGCACCTGCCTGCCGAGCTGCTCGGCCCGCTTCACGACCGAGGCCGCTCTGGCCTCGCCGGTCCGTCGCAGTGCGCCGAGTCCCACGTCCGCGCCGAGACGGGCGAGACCCGCCTCGCCGCGCTGTGGGCCGACGCCCCCGAGGCGGTCGACGACGGCTGGGACGTCACCGTCACCCACGCCGACGGGCGCCGCTGGCACGTTCGCGTGACGCGCGAGCCCGCCGGTCGCACGCGCCCCGAGTCCTGCGGCAAGAAGGCGGTCGAGGTGCACGAGCACCGAGCGACGATCGTCGAGGCGTGGTTCTAACCACGCATCGGGACGGGATCGCTCACCAGGGCTTGGGGACGGTCTGCGACCCGTCGCCGGGCACGGTGTCGTCGTTGCCCTGCTGCTGTTGCTGGTTGCGCTCGATGGTGTTCTGCCGCTGCTGCTCCTGGAGGTAGTCCTGCTCCTCCTGGCTCGGGGTGTTCCCGGGGTCGGGCGTGGGTGCGGGCTGCTGACCCGGCCCCGGCTGCTGCTGCGGGTTGTCGGGGGGCTGCTGGTCAGGGGGTGCGTCGGAGTTCTTCTGCTCCATCCGCTGCTGCGCCTGCTGGAGCTGCTCGCCGGTCTGGCCGCCTTCGGGCGCATCGCAGAGCCGGGGCCTCTCCTTCGTGATCGTGATGCCCTTGTCGTAGTACTGCTTCCACTCGTCGGTGCGCTCGCGCGCCTTCGCGGCGTCGCCCAGGGCCTCGTAGGTCAGGCCGAGGTTGACGCGCACCTTGCAGTCGTCGATCCCGCCCTTGGGGACCTGCTCGAAGGCCTGCTCGAACCACGGACGCGCCAGCTCGAAGTGCCCCGAGAGGACGTGGGCGTCCCCGATCGCGAAGGGCGACCGGAACTGCTCGACGACGTTCACCCACCCCTGCCGCTCGCCCCAGGTCAGGGTGCGCGGCTTGTCGCCGGCCTCGTAGGCGTCGAGCGTCTGTGCATGCACGAGGTTGAGCGAGATGAGCCTGAGCGCCACGAGGACGAGCAGGACGACGACGGGAGCGGACGCGAGCAGCAGCCGCCGGCGTCGCCGACGCAGGTGCGGCGGGAGTGGGCGACGGTCACGTCGGCGCAGGCGGAACCGGCGGCGTACGCCCTCCGCGGGGACCTTGTCCGCGCGTGCCGGTCGCTCGTCGAGGATCGTCATGGGCGCGTCTCCCTCCGGCGGCGGGTCTGGGCGAGCGCCGTGATGCCGGCGCCGACCTCCCACGCGGCGATCCCGGCCACACCGAGCAGCAGCGGCCAGTAGAGCTCGCGGCGGGCGATGACCTTCTGCTTCTCGATCTGCTCGCTCGTGCCGAAGCGCTCGAGGTCGATGCCGGCCACGGCGGGGCCGATCGCGTCGCCCGCCTCGCGGTGCACGTAGCTCAGGCCGAGCTGGTCGCCGATCGTGCGCAGCGTGTCCTCGCTGACGACGGAGCGGGCGTCCTCACCGGTCGCGGGGTCCTTGATGTAGTCGCGTGTCGTGTCGAAACGCGACCGCGTGGCCTTCATCCGGCCGCCCTCGGTGGTGCCGTAGCCGAGGACGGCTCCACCGTTGATGAGCCGCTTGTCGATGTCGAAGGGCGCCGGAGGGTCCTGCGCCGTCTGCTCGCCGTCGCCGAAGTAGAAGACGACCCGCCCGCGCTCGGGAGTGCGCGCGTCGGCCTGCTGGAGCAGCGTCTTGAGGCGGTCGTTCGCCTCGCTGACGGACGTGCCTCTGGAGACCTCGTAGGACTCCGGGAGCAACGTCTCGACCGCCGCGTCGAGGGCCGTCGTGTCGGTCGTCAGCGGCAGCCGCACCCGAGCGTCCTGGTCGAACGTCACGACCGAGTAGCGGGCACCCGGAAGAGCCTTCGCGATGGCGGAGATGTCCGAGGAGACGCCGTCGATGCGCGGGCGACCGTCGCCGTAGTCCTCGGCGATGATGCTGCTCGTCGTGTCGACGACGAAGTAGACGTTGAGGTTGGCGGCGGTGGTGTCGACCTGTTCACCCGCAACGGCCGGACGCAGCGCGGCGACCCCGAGGAGCACGACGGCACCCGTGAGGCGCCAGTGCGTCGCCCGCGACTCCCCCGGCACCGAGCGCGACGACGGGTTCCACCACACGGCGGCGAGCGCCCCGACCGCGAGGACGAGCAGCACGGGCCACGGGGCGACGGGCAGGAGAGTCACGACGCCCACCTCCGACTCGCACCGATGACGCCGATGAGCCCGATCCCGGCGAGCGTGATCGGCAGCGTCGGGTTGTCGGAGTAGAGGGCGCGGGAGGCGGCGTCGATGAGCGTCGCCTCCTGGGCCTGGACCGCGTCGACGATGCCCTTGATGGCCGCCTGGTCGCTCATCGCGAAGTAGCGTCCGCCGGTGCCGGTGACGATGTCGCGCATCTCCACCGCCTCCTGGTCGGCCCCGTCCTCCTCCGGGTTGAGCCCGTAGACGCGGACGCCCTTGGCCTTGGCCAGCGCACCGGCCTCGTCGACGTCGATGATCGGCCGCCCGGCGAGGTGGTTGTCGGTGGCGAAGACGACCGAGCGGGCGCGCTGGACGTCGACCTTGTCGAAGCTGGAGACGCAGGTCGCGAGCCCATCGCCGATCAACGAGGTGCCGCGGCCGTTGAAGGTGCCGGCGAAGAAGGAGTCGTACTCCGGGTCGCCCGTCAGCGCACGTCCCGCGGAGTCGAGCTCCCCGTTGATGAAGTCGTAGTCGTCGGTGAGCGGGAAGACCGTGGCGGCCGACGAGTTGAAGATGACGAGCCCGATCCGCTCGCCCTCGAAGCTCGAGACGAGCGTCTTGAACGTCGACACGAGGGTCGCGTCGTAGGCGGCCATCGAGCCGGAGATGTCGAGGCACAGCATGATGTCGCGGCTGCGGGTCTGGGGCTTGTCGATGGTGGTGTCGAGCGGTCGGGCTGCGCCCACGAGGGCCGCCCCGCCGAGGAGCACGGCGCTGGACACGAGCACGGCCATCCGGATCCGGTGCAGGCGCAGCGCCCGGCGGTACTCCGGCAGCTCGGTCAGCGCGCTCGAGTTGGCGACCGCCGCCGACGCACGTGCCTGCCGGCGGGACATGAGCCGGTAGACGGCATACGCGAGCAGGGCCGCGAGGAGCGTCCCCAGGCTGAGCACGCCCGGCCACTTGAGGTCGAGGCCGTTCAGCTCCATCGCGCCACCACCTGCTTGGCGACGGTGCCCGCCCCGACGAGGGTCGCCGTCTCACGCGGGCCGAACTCACCGGGATAGAGCGATCCGACGACCTCCGAGACCGGGGTCAGCCGGGATCCCGTCGCGTTGAGCTCGGTGAGCGTCATCGTCGGGGCGTGGATCCCCGACACCTCCTGGACGAAGTGGCGCACGAGGACGCTGAGCTGCTGGTGCGCCCGGCGCTGGCTGATCTCGCCGGCCGCGGCCCGGTCGAGCACGAGGTCGATCTGCCGGGTGTAGTCGGCGCGCAGGCGTGAGAGCCGGTCCGACGTGATGCGTGGCGGGACGACGACCTTCTTCTCGCGCGTCGACCACCACACCCAGACGTACCAGGCGGCGACGAGCACGAGCGCGCCGACCCCGATCCAGAGCCACGTCGCGGCATACGGGTCGGGAGCGTAGAAGCCCGGCGGTGGGGCGTCAGCGGCGCGCACGACGCTGCCTCTCGAGCAGGGCGAAGACCGTCGCGACGACCTCGTCGGACGACCCGAGACGGGCATGGTTGATCCCGCGGCGGTCGAGCAGCTCGGTCGTGCGCTGCACGCGCTCGGCGACCGAGGCGGCATACGCTGCGCGCACCCGCGGGTCGAGCCGCACCAGCGTCGGCAGCGTGTACGTGTCGGCGACGTCGTATGCCGTCCGGTCCCCCTCGATGGCCGTGGGGTCGGCGTCCTCGACGGTGATCCAGAGGATCTCGTGCTGGACGTGGAGACGGCGCAGCAGCTCGTCGAGCGCCGGGTCGAGCTCCTTGTCGTCGGCGACGACGAGCAGCACGAGGCGGCGGCGGACGTTGCGGACGATCCAGCGCAGCTGCGTCGCGAGGTTGCTCTGGTCGCCGTCGAGGACGGTCGCCGCGTCGACGGCGCGCAGCAACAGCTCGAGGTGCGCCTCGGAGCCGCGCAGGTCGTGCGCGACCGTCGAGCCGGCGGTGCCGCGGACGAGCCCGACGAGGTCTCCGTGGCGCTGCGCGAGGTAGCCGACGAGGCCGGCCGCCGCGATGGCCACCGACTTCTTCGGCTCACCGCTGCGGGTCGTGGCCGCCATCCCACGGCCGGTGTCGATGACGAGCATGAGGTTCTGCTTGCGCGTCGCGACGTAGCGCTTGACGAGCGGCGACTGGCTGCGGGCGGTGGCCCGCCAGTCGATGTCGCGCACCTCGTCGCCCGGGACGTAGTCGCGCAGGTCGTCGTAGTCCAGGCTGCGACCGTGGAAGACGGAGGCGTACTCCCCCTCGAGGAGGCTGCGTGACTTGCGGCGCGCGTGGACGAAGAGCTTGCTCTTCACCCTCGTCAGCAGCGTCGTCGTCATGTCGCGTCCGTCGTCCGGCTCCCCGGTCAGGGGGTGCGGATCCCGTTGACCATCGCGTCGATGATGCTCTCGACGGCGACCTCGTCGGCAGCCGCCTCGAAGCCGAGGGTGACGCGGTGCCGCAGCACCCGGTGCGTCAGCGCCTTGACGTCGTCGGGGACGACGTGGTTGCGGCCGTCGACGAGGGCGCGGGCCCGTGCCGCACTCGTGAAGGCGATGCTCGCCCGCGGGCTCGCCCCGAAGTCGACGTAGCCGGCGAGGCGCGGCTCGATGTAGTCGCGCGGGTGCCGCGTGACGTAGCCGATGCCGACGACGTAGTTGACGATCGCCGGGTCGATGTAGACCCGGCCGACGAGCCCCTGCAGCCGCTTGACGTCGGCGACGGACACGACCGGCTCGGACGCCGTGAGGAAGATGCCGGAGTCGATGCGCCGCAGCACCTCGGCCTCCTCCGCCGGCGACGGGTAGTCGAGGACGTCCTTGAGCATGAAGCGGTCCATCTGCGCCTCGGGCAGCGGGTAGGTGCCCTCCTGCTCGATGGGGTTCTGGGTGGCGAGGACGAGGAACGGGTCGGGCAGCGCGTAGCTGCGGTCACCGATGGAGGTCTGGCGCTCCTGCATCGCCTCGAGCATCGCCGACTGCGTCTTGGCGCTGCTGCGGTTGATCTCGTCGAGGAGGACGAAGTTGGCGTGGACGGGACCGAGCTGGGTCTCGAACGTGCCGGAGTGCTGGTTGTAGACCTGCGTGCCGACGATGTCGCTCGGCAGCAGGTCCGGGGTGCACTGGATGCGGTGGAACGACCCGCCCACCGCCTGCGCGATCGTCTGCGCCGCGGTCGTCTTGGCCAGCCCGGGCACGCTCTCGAGGAGGACGTGGCCGCCAGTCATCAGGGCGATGAGCAGGGTCTCCTGCAGACGTGCCTGGCCGACCACCTTCGAGGCGAAGGCCGTCGAGATGGCCTCGATGGTCTCGGCGGCCCAGTGCAGCTCGTCGGGCGTGAGGTAGCGCGTCGGTGCCGGTGCGGTGCGGTCGGGGGCGATGTCGATGCCGGCCACGGCGACGTCCTCGTCGGGGGCGTCGGGCGAGCCCGAGAGCTGGTCCGGCTCGTCGGGGACGGCGGCGTCGTCCGGTGCGGCCGGGCTCGGGAGCGCGACGGTGAAGCTCGTGCCGTCGAACTCGTCCGACGGGGCGCCCTGACCGGTGTCGGGCTGCGCGCCCGGCTCGTCGAGCGCGTCGAGCGCGCCGGACCGTTCGTCGGCGACCGACTCCTCGGCGTTGACGTTGCCCACCATCGATTCCCCTTCTCGACGCGTACCGGCGGAGGGAGTCGCGCCGGCAGGGACACATCGTAAGCACGGCATGCTGTGCCGCGCCGGTGGTCCCGTCACCCCACGGACACGTCGGGGGCCTGGATCGCTGCGCTCAGGCGTCGATCCGCTCGCGGTCGACCTCGGCCGCGGACTCGATGATGAAGTCCTTGCGCGGTGCGACCTCGTTGCCCATGAGCAGCTCGAAGACGCGCTCGGCGGCCTCGAGGTCACGCATCGTCACCTTGCGCAGCGTGCGGTGACGCGGGTCCATCGTCGTGTCGGCGAGCTGGTCGGCGTCCATCTCGCCGAGACCCTTGTAGCGCTGCATCGGCTGCTTGATCTTCTTGCCCGACTTCTCGAGGCGGGCCAGCGTGCGGCGCATCTCCGGCTCGTTGAAGGTGTAGATGAGCTCGTTCTTCTTGGCGCCGGCGTTGATGACCTCGAGCCGATGCAGCGGCGGCATGGCGGCGTAGACGCGACCGGCGTCGACGAGCGGACGCATGTAGCGGAAGAAGAGCGTCAGCAGCAACGTGCGGATGTGGGCGCCGTCGACGTCGGCGTCGGTCATGATGATGACCTTGCCGTAGCGCGCCGCGCCGAGGTCGAAGCTGCGACCCGAGCCGGCGCCGATCACCTGGATGATCGAGGCGCACTCGGCGTTCTTGAGCATGTCGGAGACCGACGCCTTCTGCACGTTGAGGATCTTGCCCCGGATCGGCAGCAGCGCCTGGAACTCGGAGTTGCGGGCCTCCTTGGCGGTGCCCATGGCCGAGTCGCCCTCGACGATGAACAGCTCGGACCGCTCGACGTCGGTGGTGCGGCAGTCGCGCAGCTTCGACGGCAGCGTCGAGCTCTCGAGGGCGTTCTTGCGCCGCTGGGTCTCCTTGTGCAGCCGGGCGCTGATGCGCGACTTCATCTCGGAGACGACCTTCTCGAGGAGCAGGGCCGCCTGCGCCTTGTCGCCGCGCTTGGTCGACGTGAGGCGGTCGGTCAGCTCCGTCTCGACGACCTTGGCCACGATGGCGCGCACGGCGTTGGTGCCGAGGACCTCCTTGGTCTGGCCCTCGAACTGCGGCTCGGCGAGGCGCACCGTGACGACGGCGGTCATGCCCGCGAGGATGTCGTCCTTCTCGGGCTTGTCGTTGCCGACCTTGAGTCGACGGGCGTTGACCTCGAGCTGCTTGCGGAACACCTTGACGATGGACTGCTCGAAGCCGGTGACGTGGGTGCCGCCCTTGGGCGTGGTGATGATGTTGACGAAGGACTGGACCCTCGTGTCGTAGCCCTGGCCCCAGCGCAGGGCGACCTCGACACCGCACTCGCGCTCGAGCTCGGTCGGGGTCATGTGGCCGTTGACGTCGAGGACCGGGACGGTCTCGGTGAACGTGCCGGAGCCCTCGAGGCGCCACACGTCGGTGATGGGGGTGTCGGGTGCGAGGAACTCGACGAAGTCGGTGATGCCGCCGTCGTGCTGGAAGACCTCCTCGACGGTGCCCTCCTCGCCGGGCGTGCCCTTGAGGCGTCGCTCGTCGCGGATGACCAGGCGCAGGCCGGGGACGAGGAAGGAGGTCTGGCGGGCGCGTCCGAGGATGGCGTCGTAGTCGAGCTCGGCGTCCTTGAGGAAGATCTGCCGGTCGGGCCAGAAGCGCACGCGCGAGCCGGTGACGCCCCGCTTGGCCTTGCCGACGACGGGCAGCGCGCTCTTCTTCTCGTAGGGCGTGAACTCCGAGTCGGGCGAGTGGACCGCCGTGCGGTCGGCGAACGTGCCGGGCTCGCCGCGCCGGAAGCTCATGCCGTACGTCTTGCTGCCGCGGTCGACCGCGACGTCGAGCCGCGCGGACAGGGCGTTGACGACGGAGGCGCCGACCCCGTGGAGACCACCGGTGGCGGCATACGACGCGCCACCGAACTTGCCACCCGCGTGCAGCTTGGTGAAGACGACCTCGACACCGGACAGTCCGGTGCGGGGCTCGATGTCGACGGGGATGCCGCGACCGTTGTCACGGACCTCGATGGACCCGTCGCCGCTGAGGATGACCTCGATGTCGGTGCACACGCCGGCCAGGGCCTCGTCGACCGCGTTGTCGATGATCTCCCAGAGGCAGTGCATGAGGCCGCGCTGGTCGGTCGAGCCGATGTACATGCCGGGGCGTTTGCGCACGGCCTCGAGGCCCTCGAGGACCTGGAGGTGGCGGGCGGTGTAGTCGCCGTTGCCGGAGGGAGCGGGTCGTGAGGCGGAGGCCACGGTGTGTCGTTCTCTTTCCGTCGGTGTGCGGCCAGCGGTCGGGCTGTGGAGGGCTGGCAGGGGAAGCCTAGCCACCGCCACCGACCGCCCTCGGGAGGCTCGCGGCTCCCCCGGGTGACGGACCTCACGGACGAGTCGGGCACCAGCCCCGCGAGCCCTGTCGGGAGACGCGTGCCAATCCGTATCTGGGCGGCGCGGCGAATCACTGACACGTAACGATGTTGCTCCGGCGGGCGTCTCACTGACCGAGCCTCACCATCGGGAAGGTTTCGACGTGATTCACTGTTGGAACGTCCACGAGGCGCGAGAGGTCCACCGGATGGACCGATCGGGCGTCGTAGGTACATGGCAGGGTTTCCCTCCGGGGGACCCCCGAGGGAGGAAAGAGGCGAAATACGATGACGACAGCACTGGCACCCGAACTGACTGCTGCTGACCGCTGCGACCGATGTGGGGCTCAGGCCTACATCCGCGCCCGCCTCGTTTCCGGCGGAGAGCTGCTCTTCTGCGCGCACCACGGACGGGAGCACCTCCCGGCGCTGAAGGACAAGGCTCTCGACATCCGCGACGAGACGGAACGACTCACCGAGGTCCCGGGATCTGCTCCCGTGGACGAACACTGAGTCCAGAGGCGATCTCCGACCCGGCCCCTCCTGACCCCATCCTGATCCGCACGCCGCCGACGGCTGCCCCGTGATCACTGCGACGAACGTCCTCGTTCTGCTCGCGATGATCGTGGGCACCGTCGGCATCGTCGTCCCGGTGCTGCCGGGGCTGCTGCTGGTCTGGGGTGCGACGCTCGTGTGGGCGTTCGAACGTCAGGACGGGCCGGGTTGGCTCGTCTTCGGCATCGCGACCCTGTTGTATGCCGTGGGCCTCGTCGCGCAGTACCTCGTCCCCGGGCGGCGGATGAAGACCGCGGGCGTCGACGGGGTCATCGTCGCGGTGGCGCTGGTCGTCGCCGTGGTGGGCTTCTTCGTCGTGCCCGTCGTGGGCGGGCCCCTCGGGTTCGTCCTGACGATCTACGTCCTCGAGCTGGCCAAGCACCGGGGGCATGCACCGGCCTGGCACGCGACGACCCAGGCCATTCGCGCGGTGGCCCTCAACATCGGCATCGAGCTCGTCACGGCGTTCGCGATGATCGCGACGTGGGCTCTCGGCGTCTACGCCACGCGCCCCTGACCCGCGAGGCTCTCGTCAGACACGGTCTGGACAGGTGAAGGACCCCGACGGTCTCCGTCGGGTTTGCGTTCGTGGGTGTGGGGCCGGTCAGCGGCGCGTCACCACTGGTCGCGGCGGCGCTTCTCCCACCGCTCCTCGAGGCGCTCCATGAAGGTGCCCTGCTTGGCTGAGGCGGCCTTGGCCTTGCCGCCGGCCCGCGGCTTGGTGGTGCCGTCGCTGGCGACGGCTGCGAGCTTCGTCTTCGACGGGGTGATCGCGTAGACGATGCCCGCGACCATGATGGCGAAGCCGACCGCACCGAGCCAGATGCTGCTGCTCATCGCCGAGAAGACGACCAGGGCGAGGCCGACGACCGCGGCCACCACGCCGGCGACGAGGCGTCCACGGCCGAGACCGCGCGACTTCGTCTTCTCGATCCGCGAGGCGAATCGAGGGTCTTCGGCGTAGAGGGCTTCCTCCATCTGCTGGAGAAGTGCTTCCTCGTGTTCCGAGAGCGCCACCGGGCACCTCCCTGGTGCGAAATCGACTGTGCCCGAATCGTATGTCGGAAACGGCCGACGCGGACTTCTTTCCCTCAGGATAGGTCTCGCCGAGCGCGTTGGGAACCCGAGGGTCGCTCGGGCATGAGTGACGCCGGACGCACCGACCCGGCTCCGAATCTGGCGCTCGCGCGGTCGACCGCGCGGTCGGCCTCGCGCCACCCGTGCTCGGGCTCGTCGAGGGTGGCCTGGATGGGGGCGACGGCCGACGGGACGAGCCCCTCGAGGCGGACCCCGACGAGCCGGATGCGGGCGCGTTGGAGGCCGAGGCGGTCGTAGAGCTCGCGGGCCGTCGCGAAGATGTCGCGGGACACGTCGGTGTGGTGGCGCAGCGTCTTGGCGCGGGTGATCGTCGTGAAGTCGGCGAAGCGGACCTTGATCGACACGGTGCGCCCCGTCATGCCGGCGGACCGGGCCCGGGCCGCGGTGCGGTCGGCGAGTCGCAGCAGCTCGCGGTGGATGCGGACGGGGTCGTCGATGTCGTGCGCGAAGGTCTCGTCGGCACCGATCGACTTCTCGCGTCGCTCCGGCACGACGGACCGGGGGTCACGACCCCACGCGAGGTCGTGCAGGCTCCGGCCGGAGACGTCGCCCAGGGCACGCTGGAGGGTCTCGACGGGCGTGTGCGCGAGGTCGGCGACGGTGCGCAGGCCGAGGCGGTGCAGGTGCTCCTCGGTCTTGTCGCCGACGCCCCAGATCGCGCCGACGGGCAGCTGGTGCAGGAACGAGACGACCTCATCGCGCGGCACGACGATGAGCCCGTCGGGCTTGGCGAGGTTGGAGGCGAGCTTGGCGACGAACTTCGTCGAGGCCACCCCCACGGAGCACGTGATGCCCTGCTCGTCGGCGATCGTGTCGCGCAGCTGCTCGGCGATCTGGGTCGGACGGCCCAGACGGCGCACGGCCCCGGAGACGTCGAGGAAGGCCTCGTCGAGCGAGAGGGGCTCGACGCTGTCGGTGATCGTCGCGAAGGTCGCCATGACGGCCTCGGAGATGGCGGCGTAGCGGCGGTGGTCGGGCTCGATGATGACTGCCTGCGGGCACAGCCGCTGGGCCCGGGCCATCGGCATCGCCGAGGTGACCCCGAAGGCCCGCGCCTCGTAGGTGGCCGAGAGCACCACGGACCGCCCGCTCGCGCCGCCGATGATGACGGGTCTCCCCCGCAGCTCAGGCCGCGAGATGAGCGAGGCGGACGCGTAGAAGGCGTCCATGTCGACGTGCAGGACGGTGCAGCCGGTGTCGTCGGGTGGCTCGGAGCCGGCCCGGGTCGGCGCGGTGAACTGGCGGCGGCTCATCGTCGGCCCGTCGGACGGGTCGACGCGCTCACGAGGGCGCGGTCAGTCGCGGCGCGCGACGACGTGGAGGGCATTGCCGAGGGTCCGGAGGAACTCGCGCCCCGGACCGGTGACGAGCAGCTCGTCGAGCTCGGCCAGGGCGACGCGGTCGGCCTCGGAGTCGATGAGCGAGGCCGGGACGAGGTGGCCGAGGATGTTGGTGCCACGCACCCGGACGTCGGTGAAGCCGGCGTCGGCGAGGAGCGTCTCGAGCTGCTCGACGTCGAAGCGGCGCGGCAGCGGGTCGGTGCTCCCCCAGCGACCGGAGGGGTCGACGAGGGCCGCACGGGCCTGGCCGAACTCACCGGCGATGGCCTTGGCGAAGACGACGGACAGCCGGCCGGAGACGAGCAGGGACAGGACGCCGCCGGCACCCAGCGCCTGCGCGATGGCGTGGAGCGTCGCCGCGGGGTCGTCGACGAACTCGAGCGTGCCGTGGCAGCAGGCGAGGTCGACGTGGCGCCCGGCCAGGACGGAGCCGAGGGAGTCGCCGTCGCCCTGGACCGCCGTGATGCGGTCGACGATGCCGGCCTCGCGGGCCCGGCGACCGAGCGAGGCGAGGGCGTCGGGGCTGGGGTCGACGACGGTGACGTGGTGACCGGCCTCGGCGAGCGGGACGGCGACACCACCGGTGCCGCCACCGAGGTCGAGCACCTCGAGCGGCCGGCCGAGGCGCTGCGAGCACTCGTCGGCGAGGTGTCCCACGGCCGAGACGACGGCCGACGGCCGGACCCCTCCACGTCGCTGGGGGCGCTGCTCGTCGGGCACGGGATCCTCCGTCTGGGAACGTGGTACGCGTGGTGCCGCGTGTGGTTCGTGTGCGTCATCACCCTAGTGCCCCGAGCTTCCCGGACTCGCGTGCCACAGCTTGCGTGGCGGGCCGCCCACCGTCTCGGTGGGCACGAGCCCGCTCGTGCCGCGCGGTCCCCGGACGTCGTCGCCCGCCGGCTTGATGTCGGCGTACGGCGACTGCTTGAACCCCGAGGCGTGGACGAGCACCCGCCGGCCGTCCGGCCCCTCGCCGACGCCGGACCGTGCCCCATCGGGTCCGGCGAGCGCGGTGGCGCGCTCCCACGCCGACCGGTCGGCGGCCTCGAGCGCGTCGCGGACGGCGGTGATGCCCCCGGACGTCCACGCGTCCTGCAGGCCCGAGAGCTCCCACGCGCCGGTCGCCCGGATCGAGACGCCGCGTGGACCGGTGCGCCGCACGACCCCTCGGCAGAGCAGCAGCCACGAGTGGAAGACGGTGGCGGCATACGGGCCCTGGACGTCCTCGAAGAAGGTGAGGTCGGCCGGGCCGGTGGCGTCGTCGAGCGTGAGGAAGACGACGCGGCGCCCGGTGCGGATCGGCGGGGTCTGGGTGGCGACCTTGACCCCGGCGACGAGGACCTCGCGGCCGCTGCGCCCGGAGAGCAGGTCGCGCGCCCGGGTCACGCCGAGCGCGTCGAGCAGCGGGCCGTAGAAGTCGACGACGTGACCGCTCGCGTCGAGGCCGAGCACCTCGAGCTCGGCCCGGACCCGCTCCGGGCCGGTCATCTCCGGCAGGCCGCTCGTCGCGGAGAGCCGCGGCGTGTCGCCGAGGTCGAGCGTCAGCTGGGTCGCGATCTGCTCGGGCGCCCCGGCGGAGCCCTGCGACTGGGCTGCGGCGAGGGCTCGGATGTCTCCCGTGGCGGAGACGGACGTGACGCGACCCCGTGAGGAGCCCGGTCCCGACGACCGGCTCGCGGCCGAGACCCGATGGGAGGAGCGGCGTGACGACCGCTGCGAGGAGGACCAGCGGTCGAGCTCGGCGACGTGGAGCAGCAGGTCGCGCCGGGTGACCCGGCCACGACGGCCGAGGCCGCCCCGCGCCCGGCCCACGACCCCGGCCCCGCTCTCGTCGAGACGGGACGGACCACCGAGGTCGATGTCGTGCAACGAGTCGAATCCCCCTGCGAGCACGAGCTTCTCGGCGACGGGCCGCGACACGTGGGCGCGCTGCCAGAAGTCGGAGAGGCTGGAGTAGGGCTGTCCGGCGACGATCTGCGCGACCTCGGCCTCGCTGATGCCGTGGACGTCGGCGAGCGACAGCCGGATGGCCTCGCCGCCGTCGTCGGTGCGTTCGAAGCGGTAGGCGCCGGTCGAGACGTTGACGTCGAGCCCGAGGATCGCGATGCCGAAGGTGCGGGCGTCGTCGAGGATGAGGCGCTTGGGGTACATCCCGGGGTCGTGGGTGAGCACCCCGGCGAGGAAGGCTGCCGGGTGGTGCGTCTTGAGCCAGGCCGACTGGTAGGTGGGCAGCGCGAAGGCCGCGGCGTGCGCCTTGCAGAACCCGAACGAGGCGAACGCCTTGAGGACCTCCCAGATCTTGTCGGCGACCTCGGGCGCGTAGCCGCGGTCCCGGGCCGCCGGTCGCCACCACGCCTCGATCCGCTTCTGCCCGTCGGGCGTGCCGAGCGTACGGCGCACCTCGTCGGCCTGGGCGAGGGTCACCCCGGTGGTCTCGGCGACGATCATGAGCACCTGCTCGTGGAAGACGACGACGCCCTCGGTCTCCTCGAGCGCGGGGACGAGCGACGGGTGGAGGTAGGACGGGTCCTTCCACCCCTGCCTCGCGTTGAGGAACGGGATGATCATGTCGCTCTTGACCGGGCCGGGCCGGAAGAGCGAGATGTCGATGATGAGGTCGTCGAAGGTGCGCGGCCCGAACTTGCCGATGAGCTCGCGTTGTCCGGGGCTCTCGATCTGGAAGCAGCCGAGGGTCTTTGTCGAGCGGACGAGCTCGAAGGTCGGCTCGTCGTCGAAGGGCACCTGCGACTCGTCGTCGAGGTCGACGTGGTCGCCGTCGACGCGCTCGACCTCCTCGATCGCGTGCGCCATCGCGGACTGCATCCGGATGCCGAGGACGTCGAGCTTGAGCAGCCCCATCTCCTCGACGTCGTCCTTGTCGAACTGGCTCATCGGGAAGCCGAGCCAGCTCGCCTCGACGGGGGTGCGGTCGAGCAGGACGGAGTCGGACAGCACGACCCCGCACGGGTGCAGCGCGATGTGCCGGGGCAGGCCGTCGAGGCGCTCGACGATGTCGAACATCAGCTGCAGGCGCGGCACGTCGAGGCCGCTCGCCCGGAGCTCGGGCAGCTCGGCCAGGGCGTTGCGGACGTTGCGGGCGGCGATGTGCGGGAAGGCCTTGGCCATGGCGTCGACCTCGGGCGGCGGGAGCCCGAGCGCGGCCCCGGCGTCGCGGATCGCGTGGCGCACCCGGTAGGTGTCCATCATCGAGACGCACGTGACCCGGTCGCCGCCGAAGTGGTCGAGGATGCGCTCGTAGATCTCGGTGCGCCGGGCCGACTCGACGTCGATGTCGATGTCGGGCAGCTCGGCCCGCAGCGGCGAGCAGAAGCGCTCCATGAGCAGCCCGTGCCGCATCGGGTCGACGCCCGAGATGCCGAGGAGGTAGTTGACGAGCGACCCGGCCCCGGACCCGCGGGCGGCGACCCGCACGCTCATCTCGCGGATGAGGTCGCAGACCTGGGCGACGGTGAGGAAGTACGTCGCGTAGCCGAGCGTCTCGATGACGCCGAGCTCGTCCTCGAGACGGTCGCTGACGGCGACGAGCTCGCTCTCGGTGCGGCCGGGGTAGCGGGTCGGGATGGACTCGCGGCACCGTCGCGCGAGGACGCGGTGCGGGTTGGTGCCGGGCCGGATGCCGAGGACACCCGGCTCGGGCAGGTGGACCGAGCCGATGCCGAGGTCGGCCCGTGGGTCCTGGACGCACTCGGCGGCGAGCGCCGTCGTGCGGGCGAGCAGCTCGCGGGCCTGCTCGCGGGCCAGCGACCCGCCGCCGACGAGCCCCGGGCCGGAGACCTGGACGACGTCGAGGGCGAGCGCGTGCATGAGGGGCGTCGGCGAGAGGTGCCCGGCCGTCGTGACGCGGTCGAGGTGGCGCGCGTCGAGCGCGACGAGCCGCCGGGCGGCGTCGAGGACGTCGACGATGGCGGCGTCCTGCGGGTCGGCGTGGCGCACCGCAGCCGTGATGATGCTCGGCACGCCGACCTCGCGGGCGAGTGCGAGCATGCGTCCGGCCTGGCCGAGGCTGCCGGGCTGGTGCTCGGGCCCGCCGTGGCACACGACCTCGACGACGACGGCGCCCCGCGGCAGCAGCGCGACCCAGCGCTCGAGCGCCGCCCGGGCGTGGTCGCGTCGCTTGGCGAGCACCGCACGACCGACGTCGGAGTCGGGCCCGAGGAGCACGACGAGCGGGGACGGCCCACCGTCCGCCCCCGATGGCGTATGCCGTCCGCCTCGTCCATCGGGTCGACCCCGGCCCTCGGACCGGCCGGGCCGATCGTCCTCCGCTGCGGACGGGACGGGCGGGGTGGGCAGCAGGCGCGCGTGCTCGGCGACGAGGGCCGCGGACGTGACCGGGTTGCCGCGCTCGCCGTGCAGGTGGGTCGCGGTGACGAGGCGACAGAGCGCCGCCCACCCGGCACCCGGGGCGAGGCCGGTGCTGCTGCCCCGGGCCAGCACCGTGACCCGCGGGAGCCGCGGGTCGACGAGGGCGCCGCCACGGACCGGGGTGCGCACGGGACGGCTGCGCTGGCGCTCGGGGTGCTCGGGGCCGAGGGCGAGATCGACGCCGAGGACCGGCGCGACGTCGTGCTCCATGCAGGAGCGGACGAACTTCACGGCGCCGTAGAGCCCGTCGCGGTCGGTCAGGGCGAGCGCCGGCTGCCCGAACGCCGCGGCACGCTCGACGAGCTGGTGCGGCTTGGCCGTGCCGTAGCGCATGGAGTAGCCGGACGCGACGTGCAGGTGCACGAAGCTCTCGGTGCTGCCGGCCGCGCTGCTCGTGCGGCCGCTGGTGATGGTAGTGGTCATGCCGGTCGTCACCCGCTCGCCCGGCTCCTCGAGACCGGGGTGATCGACTGCGGCAGCGGGATCGTCGCAGGGACACCGAGGAGGTCCTGGACGATCTCGAGGAACATCTCGGCCTGGCGCAGCAGGTCGTCGGACTCGCGTGCGCTGATGTGACCGCCGCGGTCGATGACCGACCGGTGCGCCGAACAGGCGGCGAAGAAGGCGGCCCACTCCCCCAGCTCCGGGGCCACCCCGGGCAGCACCTGCCACACGCTGCGCGGTCGCGAACGTGGCGACGGCACGGTGCGGGCGGCGACGAGGGCCGCGGCGGCGCGCAGGGCTCCGAGGTGGGCGTCGCGATAGCGCTCGGACGCGTCGCTCGTGCGGCACGCGGTCTCGAGGGTGGTCCGGCCCCGCTCGAGCAGGTCGAGCACGGCGACCGAGATGGGTGGGCGGCGCAGGTCGTGGGCGGTGGTCATGGTGGTTCCTCTCCTCTCTCGTATCATGGGCTCAGTCGGCGACCCGGACGAGCGACCAGTGGTCGCCGCGCGGGGACTCGTCGTGGGCGAGGTCGTAGACCCCGGGCGTGAACGACCATCCCGGGCTCGCCTCGACGCGCCAGACGTGCTGCTCGCTCGCCGCGGCGACGAGCGTCTCGCCGGGACGGACCTGCGCCTCGTCGGCCTCGAGCGCGTCGTGCCACCAGGCCCGCCGCTCGCGCCACTGGGCGAGGACGCCTCGGACGACGTAGAGGCGCCCGCGCCAGATGAACGCCTCGGGCGGCGCCTCGAGGGACCCGGCCTCGGAACCCGAGGGTCCCGACGACCCGGAGTCCCGTGAGGACCTCGAGGACCCGGGCGGACAGGTCGACCTTCCGACCGGACCACCGGAGCCCACGACGGACTGCTCCTGCTGCTCCCGCTCGCGCACTCTCACCTGCACGGCGTCACTGAACCTGCGCACCACGACACGTCTCCCTCGGACACGTCGAGGCCGGACATCACGACCCAGACCACCCGCGCCCCACACGAGCGGTCCGACACCAACCGACGACTTGAACTGACAACTGACTGACAACTGACTGGCTCGGACACCGGCTCGGACCTCACCTCCCGGGCACCTCACCCGAAGAGACGACGTTCGAACACCTGTTCGATACTCGAAGCCTAACCCCTGGCGCCGACAGCCTGTCAAGACGGTCCGCGGGTCACGTCCACGCGATCCCGAGCCGCCGCAGCCGACCTCTCCGCACGCGTCCGTTTCGCCCCGCTCCGGACCGATCTGAGTACCCGTGCTCAGGTCCGTGCGGCGTCCCCGGCGACAGAGTGATGGCGCGGGTTCGGTCCGCGAACGGAGGGGCGCAGGGGTCCTGTCCGCTCACGGATCGGGCCCGTTCCGCTGCCCCCTTCCGCCGCCTGCAGCGCGCCCCGTTGCGCCACCCCCGGGAATACGGGAGCGTCAGGGACGTTGGACCTGGGCTCGGCCGACCGGTCGGGCCACAGCCGCACCGGCGCACCGGCGACCGGCGCACGACCGAAGGGGTGTCGTGGGCGCCGAGCTCATCCCCATGGCCTTCACCACCGGGTGGGGCAGCGGCATCAACGCGTACGCCGTCGTGCTCGTCCTCGGGCTGGCCGACAAGGTCTTCAACCTGAGCCAGATCCCGAACGCCTTGGCTCGCACCGACGTGCTCATCGGGGCGGGCGTCCTCTTCGTCGTCGAGATGTTCGCCGACAAGATCCCCTACGTCGACTCGGCCTGGGACTCCGTGCACACCGTCGTCAGACCGGCCGTCGGGGCGACGATCGGCTACCTCATCGGCCACGACACGGCGAGCCTCGACGCCGCCGTGGGCGCGGCGACCGGTGGTGTCACGGCCCTCATCTCGCACGGGATCAAGGCCGGGCTGCGCGCTGCCGTCAACACCTCCCCCGAACCGGCGAGCAACGTCCTCGTCAGCACCACCGAGGACGTGACCGTCACGGGCGTCACCGCCCTCGCCATCGCGCACCCGTGGTGGGCCGCTGCCATCGCCCTGCTCTTCCTCGTGCTCGGCGCGTTCCTCGTCTACAAGCTGGCCGCACGCATCCGCCGCTACAAGCGCCGCTACGACGCCTGGGGCGAACGCGTCGGCATCGCCGTGCCCTCCGAGCGCCGGGAGCGCCGGGAGCGCCGGGAGCGCCGGGAGCGCCGGGAGCGCCGGGAGCGCCGCGGGACCGCTGCGCCACCGCCGCCGTCGGCCCGGGCCGACGAGCGTCTCGAGCGACCCTTCGACCAGGAGACCTGACCGGCCCGCCCGGTGAGCGCCGCCACCCCCGGACCTGGGTCCCCACAGGTCCGCAGTCCTCTCACAGGACCTCCCCACCCTGACGAGGGTGGGGACACAGGGCTGTTGCCGACGGTGGACACAGCTGGCACGAGGCCAGCCCATCGAAGGAGTGGGAACGCATGAAGAACAAGACCATCGCGCTGGCAGGCGCCGGCATCGTGGCCGCGTCGGCGCTCGCGCTCGGTGGGGCCGCCCTCGCGAGCGCGGACGAGACGGGTGCCACCCGCACCACCACCAGCTACGGCCAGCTCGGCGAGGGCCCCCGGGCCAACGGCAACACCAACGGCAACACCAACGGCAAGACCGACGGCAACACCGACCCGAGCAAACCGATGCGCTCCGACGAGACGCTGCTCACGGGCGACGTCGCCGCCACGGTGACGGCGGCCGCCAAGGCCAAGGAGCCGACCGCGACGATCGAGCGCGTCGAGACCGACTCGGACGGCGTCTACGAGGCGCACATGGTGCGCACCGACGGCACCCACATCACGGTGCAGGTCGACGCGTCCTTCGCCGTGACGGCCGTCCAGGAGGGCGGACCTGGCGGGACGGGCGGACCCGGTGGCCGTGGCGGTGACCACGACGGCGACGGCCCCCAGGGCCAGTCGGGCCAATCGGGCGAGGCCCCGGCCTCCCCCAACGGCACGGCCACCCCGCCGAGCACCACCTGACCGACCCGGCCCACGCACCGGACGGCCGGCCCTTCCCTGGGGGCCGGTCGTCCTCGTGTCGTCGGGCTGGCCGCACCTCCAGCCGGGGGGGCCCCTCGTCCTCCGAGTCTCCGCGCCGGTCAGAGGTTGCCGAAGACCTCGAGCGTCGCCGACGACCGGTTCATCGTGATGAAGTGGATGCCGGGAGCACCCTCGTCGAGCAGGCGGCGCGACGACTCCGTGGCGATCGCCATGCCCTCGGCGCGGACCCCGGCGGCGTCGTCGCCGTGTCGCTCGAGACGGTCGGTGACCGCGGTCGGCATCGGCTGCCCTGCCAGCTGCGCCATGCGCACCACCTGACGGGCGTTGGTGATCGGCATGATCGCCGGGACGACCGGCAGCCGCGACCCGCGCCGGGCGAGCTCGTCGCGCAGCCGGAGGTAGTGGTCGACGTCGAAGACCATCTGGGTGATGGCGAACTCGGCGCCGGCGCGCTCCTTGCGGATCAGGGTCTCTGCGTCCTCGCTGATGTCGCCCGACTCGGGGTGGCCGTCGGGGAAGGCCGCGACACCGACGGTGAAGTCGCCGAGCCCCCGGACCAGTGCGACGAGCTCGTCGGCGTGGTCGAGGCCCTCGGGGTGCGCCACCCACGGCTGGCCGAGGCCGCCCTGGGGGTCACCGCGCAGGGCCAGGATGTTGCGGACCCCAGCGGCGGCATACGACCCGACGATGCTGCGCAGCTCGGCGACGGAGTGCCCGACGCACGTCAGGTGCGCCATGGGCGTCAGCGAGGTCGCCTCGAGGACGCGCTGGGTGAGCCGGACGGTGCGGTCGCGGGTGCCGCCGCCGGCGCCGTAGGTGATCGAGACGAAGCTCGGCGACACCTTCTCGAGGCGTCGGATGGCGTCCCAGAGCTGCGCCTCGGACGCGTCGTCCTTGGGCGGGAAGAACTCGAAGCTGTACGTCGGGGTGTCGGCCTCGATCATCGCCGGGATGGACCGCGTGAACCGCTCCGCCCGCGCCATCGAGGATGCCGTGCCGTGTGCCATGCCGCACACCATAAGCCGCGCGCGTCCGCGGTGTCCGGGCTGTTCACGGGCGCACCCGCGCGCCGCGTAGGCTGACCCCGATTCCCGCGACTCGATGGAGGACCCCGTGCAGACCCCCACCGACCTCGATGTGCTGCGCCGTCGGGTGCAGCAGGCGATCGACGGGCAGATCGCCGGGGCCACGCAGTCGCTGGCCGCGATCGGAGAGGAGACAGCCCCGCTCGTCGCGGCCGTGTCCGGCCTGCTGACCGGCGGCAAGGGTCTGCGCGCCGGCTTCCTCTACTGGGGCTACCGCGCCGCCGGTGGCGCCGACTCCGACGCCCTCGTGCGCCTGGCCGCGAGCATGGAGTTCTTCCAGGGCGCCGCCCTGCTCCACGACGACGTCATGGACCGCAGCGACACGAGACGGGGTATGCCGTCCGCGCACCGTGCCGTCGCCTCGCTGCACCAGGCGCGTGGCTGGGCGGGTGACGCCGACCGCTTCGGCGAGGGCACCGCGATCCTGGCCGGCGACCTGTGCCTCACGTGGTGCGACGAGCTGTACGCGACGTGCGGCCTGCCCGCCGACGAGCTGGCCCGCGGCCGTCAGCTCTTCGACTCGATGCGCACGCAGCTCATGGGCGGCCAGTTCCTCGACCTGCTCGAGTCCGCCCGCGGCTGGGACGGGCTCGACCTCGACGCCCGGGTCGCCTCGGCGCGCAAGGTGATCCGCTTCAAGAGCGCGAAGTACACCATCGAGCACCCGCTGCTCATCGGGGCGCTCGTCGGCGGCGCGCCGGACGGGTCGCTCGCTCCCCTGTCGGACTACGGCCTCGCCCTCGGGGAGGCGTTCCAGCTGCGCGACGACCTGCTCGGCGTCTTCGGCGACCCCGAGGCCACCGGCAAGCCCGCGGGTGACGACCTGCGCGAGGGCAAGCGCACCGTGCTCGTGGCCCACGCCCTCGACGCGGCGTCCGACACCGACCGCGACACGGTCGAGAGCCTCCTCGGGCGCGACGACCTCGAGCTCGCGGGCGTCGAGGCGATCCGCAGGGTGCTGCTCGACACCGGAGCGGTCGACCGGGTCGAGAGCCTCATCGCGACCCTGGCCGACGAGTCCTGCCGCGCCGTCGACCGGGCCCGGGCGACAGGCTCCTACGACACGTCGGCGCTCGACGTCCTCGAGGCGCTCGTCGCGGTCTCGACGGCCCGCCGGTCCTGACGACCCGCCGGTCCTGACGAATCGGCCGGACGGCATACGCCCTCGGTCCGTCGGACGCGTCAGAAAGCGAGCTCCTGCGCCCGGCGCCGGATCTCGGTCTTGTGGCCGGCCAGCATGGCGTCGATGGGAGCGCCCTCGACGGGCAGCGTCTCGTCGGGGGTGTGCAGCCACTCGATGATCGCGTCGTCGTCCATGCCGCCGTCGGCGAGCACGGTGAAGGTCCCGCGCAGCTCGGGCCGCGGTCCGGTCTCGTCGAAGAACTTCGCCGGGATCGCGACGACGCGCCGCTCACCGATGCGGGCCGCGAGCACCTCGCGGTCGGCGATGAGCTGGCGCACCTGCGACAGCTGCAGACCGAACCGCTCGGCAGCGTCGGGAACGGTCAGCCACTCCCCGACGAGCGACTCGAGGTCACGGGTGGTGGGCACGTCGGGCTGCAGCTCAGGGGTCTCGCTCACAGGACGAGAGTCTGCCACCGTCCCGACCGGTCCGCGCACCCCGCCGACCGAGGCGGGCTGGAGCAGAACGGGGCGAATTACACGGGTGTATTTATGTTTTAGTGCTCAATTATGCGCTATCGTCACAGGCGCCACTCCGCTCACAAGCGTCACATAGCACCTCACAACACTGCAGCAGCACCACAGCACCCTCCAGCACCTCACCGAACCCCTTCCGAACGCCCCTCCACGCTTCTCGAACTCAGCTCGGGCTCCAGGAAAGGACTCCACCCCATGCCCTTCGCCGACGTCGCCGCGCTCGCGCTACCCGCACACGCCGCCGTGGCCCCCGTGGCCGCCACCCCGTGGAAGACCGTCACGGTCCGCCCGGGTGACACGATCTGGCACCTCGCCCTCGCCAACCACACGACCGTCCAGGCGATCGTCGAGAAGAACCGGCTGACCGCACGCGGTTCGGTGATCCACCCGGGGCAGAAGCTGCTCGTGCCCGGTCGCCCCTCGGCGACCCCGGCCCGGTCCGCCGCGTCGACGGCGTCAAGCGTCCGCCCGGCGAGCACGACCGCCACCGTCATCCACGTCGTGCGTGCGGGCGAGACGATGAGCGGGATCGCCAAGCGCTACGGGGTCTCGCTGACCAAGCTCCTCGCCGCGAACCGGCTCGCCAACGCGGGACTCATCTTCGTCGGGCAGCGGATCAGCGTGCCCGGAGCGAAGGCACCGGCCACCCCGACGCCGTCGGCGCCGAAGCCCTCCACCCCGACGCCCTCGAAGCCGGCGACGGGACCGACGACCCCGAGCGGTGCCGGCACGATCTACGTCGTCAAGGCCGGCGACAGCATGAGCGTCATCGCACAGCGCTACGGCGTCTCGCTGACCAAGCTGCTCGCGGCCAACAAGCTGGCCGACGCGAGCCGCATCTACGTGGGCCAGAAGATCGTCATCCCCGCCACCGTCTCGGCCCCCGCGCCCACGACACCGACACCCGCCCCGGCCCCCGCGCCCGGCTACCAGTACCCCAGCAAGACCGCGCAGGCCGTCGCCGAGAGCAAGGCCAAGCTCGCGGCCATGGACGTGCCGAGCCGCACCGACACCGCCGCGATGATCCGGGCGACCGCGACCCGCCAGGGCGTCGACCCGAAGCTCGCTCTCGCCATCGGCTACCTCGAGTCCGGGTGGTACCAGCGCGCCGTCTCGTACACCAACGCCGTCGGCGTCATGCAGCTCATGCCGGTGGCCCAGACATGGGCCTCGCAGCTCGCGGGCCGGACGCTCGACCGTTACGACACGCAGGACAACATCACCGGAGGCGTCCTCATCATCCGCGCCCTGCAGGCCAGCGCGGACTCGCGCGAGCAGGCCATCGCCGGCTACTACCAGGGCCTCTACTCGGTCCGCACCAAGGGCATGTACGAGGACACGAAGCGCTACGTGGCCAACGTCATGGCCGTCTACGACCGGCTCTGACGGGGTGCCGCTCCGCGTCCCGGGCCGCCCGACGGGGAGGTCGCCGGACGGCCCCTCGGGCGCGGAGCGCAGGCGGAGGTCTCGCGGTGGGCCTGACCGGCGCGCCCATCGGGGCGGGCAGCGCGCCCGCACCGCGAGACCCCGCCGCGGCTGGCCTGCACGGGATGCGCAGACCCAGCCCGTAAACTGCGGGGCGTGACGTCCAGCGTGGCGGACGCCCTCGTCGGTCGGGTGATCGACGGCCGGTACCGCATCCTCTCCCACCTCGCAGACGGAGGCATGGCCTCTGTCTACGTGGCGCTGGACGGACGGCTCGACCGGGAGGTGGCGCTCAAGATCATGCGCCCCGGCCTCGCCACCGACGACGTCTTCGTCGAGCGCTTCCGCGCCGAGGCCCGGTCCGCGGCCCGCCTGAGCCACCCCAACGTCGTGGCCGTCTTCGACCAGGGCGAGGACGACGGCGAGGTCTTCCTCGCCATGGAGCTCGTCGAGGGCAAGACCCTGCGTGACGTCATCCACGAGGAGGCGCCCCTCACGGCACGTGAGGCGCTCGCCATCCTCGAGCCCATTCTCCTGGCGCTCAGGGCGGCCCACGTGGCCGGCATGATCCACCGCGACGTCAAGCCCGAGAACGTCATCGTGCGACGCGACGGTGAGGTGAAGGTCGCCGACTTCGGCCTCGCCCGCGCCATCACCAACCAGGCCGCGACGAGCCAGACGGGCGTCCTGCTGGGCACCGTCTCCTACCTCTCCCCCGAGCAGGTGGAGCGCGGCGTCGCCGACACCCGCAGCGACGTGTATGCCGCCGGCCTGCTCCTCTTCGAGATGCTCACCGGTCGCAAGGCCGTGACCGGTGGCACCCCGATCCAGATCGCGTACAATCACGTCCACGGCTCGATCGTCACGCCGAGCTCGGTCGTCCCCGGTGTCCCCACCGAGCTCGACGAGCTCGTCGCCCGCGCGACGGCACTCGAGCCCGAGGACCGCTTCGAGTCGGCCGCCGCGTTCGTCGCTGCGCTGCGGGGGGTGCGCCGCGGCCTCACGGCCGACGAGCTCGACCGACGTGGCAGCGCGGTCGCCACCGACCCCGGCACCACCTCGGTGCTGCCGTCCGTCTCGTCGACGACGCACCTGCCCGCCCCGGCTCGGCCGGAGCGGGCCGACCTGCCGAGCTCCCCCGAGCGCCACCGCACCCGACCCAACGAGGTCGGACGCGCGGCCCTCGCCAGGATGCCCGTCCACGACGACGGTCCCGCACTCGAGCACACCGCAGCCATGCCGATCGACCGACGGGCCGGCCGCCGACGACGGTGGCCGCTCTGGCTCGCGGCCGTCCTCGTCGTCGTCGGTGTCGCGTTCGGAGGCTGGTGGTTCACGGCCGGACCGGGAGGCTCGACCGTCGTGCCGGCCGTCGTCGGTCAGCCGGTCGCTCAGGCCGAGGGCGCGATCGAACAGGCCGCCCTGACGGTCGAGACCGTCGAGGAGTTCTCCGAGGGCAGGGCCAAGGGCGTCGTGCTCCGCGTCGAGCCCGGCGCGGGGAGCGAGCTCGGCAAGGAGTCGACCGTCCGTCTCGTCGTCTCCAAGGGCAAGGAGCGGTATGCCGTCCCGAAGGTCATCGGCGCCCGGCTCGGCGACGTCGGGGCGACCCTGTCACCCCTGACGCTCCGGCTCGGCGGCCGCTCCGAGGAGTGGAGCGAGACGGTGGCCAAGGGAGTCGTCATCTCCCAGGACCCCGCACCCGGCGAGTCCGTCAAGCGCAGCACCTCGGTGTCCGTCGTCGTCTCGAAGGGGCGCGAGCCGATCGAGGTGCCCACGGTCACCGGCGCACCGTTCGACGCGGCCTCGGCGGCCATCACGAGGGCCGGGCTCACGGTGCAGCGCGGCGAGGACGTCAACAGCGACGCCGTGCCCGCCGGCCAGGTCGTCTCGCAGTCACCCGACAAGGGCACGCTGCACCGGGGCGACGCCGTCACGGTCGTCGTGTCGAAGGGGCCGGTGCTGGTGCCCGTGCCCAACGTCGTCGACCAGCAGGACACCGCCGCCGAGAAGACGTTGACCGACCTCGGCTTCACGGTCGACAAGCAGTACCCCTTCGGTGAGCTCTTCGAGAAGAAGGTCCGGGCCCAGGACCCCGCAGCGGGCACGCCCGTGCCCAAGGGCACGACGATCCACCTGACGATCGTCTGAGGCCGTCCGTGACACCTGCGGCGCGCACGCGCCTGGGCACCCTGCTCCTCGTCGCCCTCACCGCCGTGTGGGGCTCGACGTTCTTCCTGATCCGCGATCTCGTCGAGACCGTCCCGCCCGTCGACTTCCTCGCGGTACGTTTCAGCCTGTCCGCGGTCATCATGCTCCTCGTGTTCTGGCGACCGGTGCGGGCCCTGAGCCGTCGTCAGGTCCTCGTCGGAGTCGGTCTCGGCGCCCTCTACGGTCTGGCCCAGATCTTCCAGACGCAGGGCCTCGCGACGACACCGGCCTCCGTGTCGGGCTTCATCACCGGCACCTACGTCGTGCTCACCCCGGTCTTCACCGCCGTCCTGCTGCGCGAGCGCGTGGCCGGATCCACCTGGGCGGCAGTCGGGCTCGCGACCGTGGGCCTGGCCCTGCTCTCGCTCAACGGGTTCTCCGTCGGGTTCGGCGAGGCCATCACCCTGCTCGCCGCCGCTCTCTACGCCCTGCACATCGTCGGCCTCGGCCGCTACAGCGCCTCGGAGATCGCGACCGGTCTGTCCGTCGTGCAGATGGTCGTCATCGCCGTGCTCTGCGTCGTCGGCGCCCTGCCCGGTGGCGTCGTCCTGCCGAGCGGGCCGGGCCAGTGGGCGTCGGTGCTCTACATGGTCGTCTTCGCCAGCATCCTGGCCCTGTGGGTCCAGACGTGGGCGCAGGCGCACATGCCGGCCACGCGGGCGGCCATCGTCATGACGCTCGAGCCGGTCTTCGCGGCGTTCTTCGCCGTGACCCTGGGCGACGAGACCGCGACGCTGCGGATGGTCATCGGCGGCGCGCTCGTGCTCACCGCGATGTACGCCGTAGAGCTCCTCGCGCGGCGGCGCCCGGGCGAGCTGCCCGCCGAGGCCCTCCACCACGAGGTCTGACCCCGACCACGGACGTCCGTTCGAGGTCATCGCGGCACGCCCGCGGGCGTCGACATCACCTCGAACGGGACAGGGCGGCGTGCGTCCGGGTCAGGCGGCCTCGGGCGCCGCGCGCAGCAGGCCGGTGAGGACGTCGATCGCGACGTCGGTGCCGGCGTCGTCGACGTCGAGGTGCCAGACGAGACGCACGGCACCCGGCCCCACGGCGTACGTCCTCACCCCGGCGGCGAGGGCTGCGTCGACGAAGGCGGCGGAGGTCCAGCCGACCGCGGCCACGTCGACGATGACGATGTTGGTCTCGACGGTGGCCAGGTCGACGGCGCCGGGTGCGGCCTCCGCCATCGCCTCGGCGGCTCGTCGCGCCCGGGCGTGGTCGTCGGCCAAGCGCTCGACGTTGTGGTCGAGCGCGAAAAGGCCTGCGGCAGCGAGGATCCCGGCCTGCCTCATGCCTCCGCCGAAGCGCTTGCGCCAGATGCGCGACTCGGCCATGGCATCGGCCGAGCCCACGAGCACGCTGCCGACCGGGGCGCCGAGGCCCTTGCTCAGACAGATCGAGACGGTGTCGAACTCACGGCCGTAGTCACCGACCGGCACTCCGGAGGCGACGTGCGCGTTGAAGAGCCGCGCCCCGTCGAGGTGCATGGCGACCCCGCGCTGACGGGTGACCTCCCGCGCCCGGCGGATCTCGTCGAGCGACTGCACGGTGCCGCCGCCGAAGTTGTGGGTGTTCTCGACGATCACGAGCGACGTGCAGACCTGGTACGGCCCGACACCGGTGACCATGAGGGACGCGGCGTCGTCGGCGCGGAAGCGACCGCGCTCGGAGACCCAGGTGCGCGACGAGATGCCCGAGAGCACCGCGGCGGCACCGAGCTCGGCCCGCACGACGTGGGCGAGCGAGTCACCGATGAGCTCCTCGCCCGGCTTGACGTGCAGCCGCACGCCGAGCTGGTTGGCCATCGAGCCCGAGGGCGTGAAGAGCGCGGCCTCGTGCCCGAGCATCCCGGCGACGCGTTCCTCGAGGGCGCGCAGCGTCGGGTCCTCACCGAAGACGTCGTCGCCGACCTCCGCTCGCGCCATGGCATCGCGCATGGCCTCGGAGGGCTGGGTCAGGGTGTCGCTGAGCAGGTCTGCCCGGAAGGGACTCGTCGCCGCCACCGCTCAGGCCTGGCCGAGCATCTCGGCGACGAGGAACGCGAGCTCCAGTGACTGCTGGTGGTTCAGGCGGGGGTCGCACACGGACTCGTAGCGCTTCTCGAGGTCGGAGTCGATGATCTTCTCCGCGCCGCCGAGGCACTCGGTGACGTCGTTGCCGGTGAGCTCGACGTGGATGCCGCCGGGGATCGTGCCGAGCGACTGGTGCACCTCGAAGAAGCCGCGCACCTCCTCGACGATGTCCTCGAAGTCACGTGTCTTGTAGCCGGACGGGCTCTCGAAGGTGTTGCCGTGCATCGGGTCGCAGATCCACGTCACGGTGGCACCGGACGCCGTCACCTTGTCGACGAGAGCCGGCAGGGCGTCGCGGATCGTGCCCGCGCCCATGCGGGTGATGAAGGTCAGGCGGCCCGGCGTGCGGTTCGGGTCGACCGTGTCGATGAGGCGCAGCACCTCGTCGATGTCGGCCTTGGGCCCGAGCTTGACGCCGATGGGGTTGCTGATGCGCGAGACGAAGTCGACGTGGGCGCCGTCGAGCTGACGGGTGCGCTCGCCGACCCAGACGAAGTGGCCGGACGTGTCGTAGAGACGCCCCGAGCGCGAGTCGATGCGCGTCAGGGGCCGCTCGTAGTCGAGCAGCAGCGCCTCGTGGGCGGCGTAGAACTCGACGGTGCGCATGGCGTCGAAGTCGGCACCACAGGCCCACATGAAGCGCATCGCCTTGTCGATGTCCTTGGCGATCTTCTCGTAGCGCTGGTTGGCCGAGTTGGCGACGAAGCCACGGTTCCAGTCGTGGACGTGCCGCAGGTCGGCGAATCCACCGGTCGTGAAGGCGCGCACGAGGTTGAGGGTCGCCGAGCTCGCGTGGTAGGCCCGGACGAGGCGCTGCGGGTCGGGGATGCGGGCGGTCTCGTGGAACGCGAAGTCGTTGACCATGTCGCCGCGGAAGGCGGGCAGGGTGACGCCCTCGCGGGTCTCGACGGTCGAGCTGCGCGGCTTGGCGTACTGCCCGGCCATGCGCCCGATCTTGATGACGGGCACCGATGCGCCGTAGGTCAGCACCGCGGCCATCTGGAGGATCGTCTTGATGCGGTCGCGGATGTTGTCGGCGGTCGCGGAGGCGAAGGTCTCGGCGCAGTCGCCACCCTGGAGCACGAAGGCCTCACCCACTGCGGCCTTGGCCATCCGGTCGGTGAGGATGTCGCACTCGCCTGCGAAGACGAGCGGAGGATACGAGGCGAGGGTCTCGATCACCTCGGCCAGCGCCGCTGTATCGGGCCAGGCAGGCTGCTGCTGGGCCTCGAGCTCGGTGGCCGCGGCCGTGAGGGCGGCGAGGGCCTCGGACCCGTCAACGGGTTCGAGGCCGGCATCGGCGGTGGCGGTCCTCGTGTTCACCCCGCCAGAGTAGACGTCGCACGGGGGTGCCCCCGCCCGGGTCCGCATCCCGAAACCTTCGAGCGCCGCGGTCGCGTCACCGACGACGTATGCCGTCCGGCCGGCGGAGCGCGGTCAGCTCGGGTCGATGCGGGTCACGTCGGGTCGGCGAGGTCGAGGCCGCGCTCCATCGCGAAGCGGACGAGCTCGACGCGGTTGTGCATCTGGAGCTTGCCGAAGATGTTCTGCACGTGGTTCTGCACGGTGCGGTGCGAGAGGAACAGTGTCGACGCGATCTCCTTGTAGCCCATGCCCGTCGCGACGTACTTGAGGATCTCGGTCTCGCGGTCGGTCAGCTCGGGGATGGGTCGCTCCGGGGTGCCTCCACCCGCGGCCTTGACCCGCCGGAACTCGCCGAGGACGAGGCCGGCGAGGCCGGCGGTGAAGACGGGCTCCCCCGCGGCCGTGGCCCGCACGGCAGCGAGGAACTCCTCACGTCCGGCCGACTTCACGAGGTAGCCGAGCGCGCCCGCCTTGACCGCGTCGAGGACGTCCTGGTGGTCACCGCTCGCCGAGAGGATGAGGATGCGGGTCGGCACCTGGGCCGCGGTGAGGGCGGCGCAGACCTGGGCGCCGGACAGGCCCGGGAGGTTGAGGTCGAGGACGAGGACGTCCGGCACCGTGGCCCGGGTCCTCGCAACCGCCGATCGGCCGTCGTCCGCGGTCGCGAGGACCTCGAAGCCGGCGTCGGCGAGGTCACGGGCGACGGCGTCGCGCCACATCGGGTGGTCGTCGGCGACGACGACCCTGATGTGCTCGGGCGGCGTGCTGCTCCCCTGCTGCGGCATGGCGTCCTCCTGCTCCGTCACGGTGCTCCTCGTCCCTGGGTGCCGACCTGCGGCCCGCGTTCGGTCGTCGCGGGCGTCCGCCGACCATGGTGCCGGTTGGTCAGACGTGTCGTACGGCGATTGGGGATCCGCAGCTCGACCGTCGTGCCGCCGGCGGGCCCGGAGGTGATGGTGGCCGTGCCTCCCAGGTCGGCGAGGCGTCCGAGGATGGACGCCGAGACGCCGAGACGACCCTGGCCGACGGCCTCCTCGAGCCGACCCTCCGGTAGGCCACGACCGGAGTCGCGGATCGTGACGGCGATCTCGTCGCCGTCGTCGTCGAGCAGCACCCACGCCCGTGCGTCGTCACCGGCATGCTTGCGGACGTTGTCGAGGGCTGCCTCGACGGCGGCGACGACCTCGTCGGCGACCCTTCGTGGCAGGAGCACGGCGTCGGCGGGCGAGACGAGCTGGACGCCGTCGCCCTCGACATGGCGCAGCAGGCCCCGCAGGTCGGCGTCACCGCTCACGGCTCGGCCCACCTCGGCGAGGTCCGTCTGGCTCACGAGCGTCCGCAGGATCCGCTCCTGCTCGCCGGCCATCGCACCGAGCCGCGCCGCCTCCCCGCCGATCTCGCTCGCGCGCCGGTTGATGAAGGCGAGCGTCTGGAGGACGCCGTCGTGCACGGTGCGGGCGAGCCGGTCGCGCTCGGCGCGGGCCGCGTCGAGCCGCATGGCCTCGGCGAGCGCCGCGTGGCTCGAGCGGGCGAGGTCGACGCAGTAGCCGATGCAGCCGCCGAGCAGGAGCCCGAAGATCGAGTTGCTGATCGTGTTGGGAGTCGGCTCGACCACCTCGACGAAGGAGCACGCCGCGACGAGCGAGGCGGCTGCGAGACCACCGCGCCAGCCGCGCAGCACCGCGAACCCGATGACGGCCGCGGTGGGCCAGATCGAGGGGATGGTCTTGGCCCCGGCAGTGATGACGTCGGGGTCGTCGACGAGCCGGGTCGCGAGGATCGCGGAGCAACCGATGGCGAGCTCGATGGTGTAGGCGCGGACCGTGCGCACCGGTCGCAACGTGACCGCGAGCGTCCAGCCGGCGAGGACTCCGAGGATGGCGACCGCCCCGACGAGGTGCGCGATCTGCTCGTGCCGCTCCCAGACCGACCACACGGCATACGCGAGGGCGAGGCAGCGGAAGACGTCGATGCCGCGCCACAGCCCGCGCACGATGGCGTGCTCGTCGTCGAGCACGGCCACCGTGGGCGCCGAGACGGCGGCGGGGAGCTCGTCGTCGGACAGCGGCGCCGGAGCCGGGATCAGTTCGGTGTCAGGGCCGCCCGGCACATCGCCCGGCTCACCGTCGGGAACACCGTCGTGCTCCGGGCCCGCGCCGTGCCGCGTGCGAGCCATGACGTCAGGACGCCGCCACGACGGGAGCGTCGCCGTCGCTGTCGTCCTCGGAGGTCGAGGCCGAGGTCGTTCCGGACGACTCGGAGGCCGGGGCGGGGCGGGCCTTGCCCTCGGCGGCGTCGAGAGCCTCCTCCAGCTCGGGCGCGGCACTGCCGGGCTTGGCAGCCTCCTGCAGCTCACGGGCCTTGGCCCGAGCCGCGGAGACGAGCCGGTCCTTCATCGACGTGGCGTACATGTCGACGTATTCCTGGCCCGAGAGGAGCATCAGCTCGTACATGATCTCGTCGGTGATCGAGCGCAGGACGAAGCGGTCGTCCTCCATGCCCTCGTAGCGCGAGAAGTCGAGCGGCTTGCCGACCCGAACCCCGACCCGCATGATCCGTGGGATGACCTTGCCGGTGGGCTGGGCCTTGTCGGTACCGATCATGGCCACGGGGATGACGGTGACCTTGCCCTCGAGCGCCATCCGGGCCACGCCGGTGCGGCCGCGGTAGAGGCGGCCGTCGGGTGACCGGGTGCCTTCGGGGTAGATGCCGAGCAGCTCACCGCGACGCAGCACCTTGAGGCCCGAGGTCAGGGCGGCATTGCTCGCCTTGCCACCCGACCGGTCGACGGGCAGCTGCCCGACGCCCTTGAAGAAGGCAGCCGTGAGCCGGCCCTTGATGCCTCGGCCGGTGAAGTAGTCGCTCTTGGCGAGGAACGTGACGCGGCGGGACACGACGAGCGGGAGGAAGATCGAGTCGGAGAAGGACAGGTGGTTGCTCGCGAAGATCGCGGCACCCTCCTCGGGGATGTTCTCCTCCCCCTCCACCCACGGACGGAAGAGGAGCTTGATGATCGGCCCGATGACGATCGTCTTGAGGAACCAGTAGAACAACCGTGTCCGCCTTCCGTCTGTGACGGCTCGAACTCTACGACACTCGCGCACTGACAGCGGCGCATGCGAGGATCAGCAGGTCCAGCCGCTTCGCCCGAGGAGCCCCACCGTGACGGTCCGTCCCGACGCCGCAACGGGCTTCGGCATGTTTCCCCGCCCCTCCGCACGACCCTCGCCGGGGGCGGACGATGAGTGACCGCGACCTCGACGCGGAGTTCGCGCGGATCATCGCGGGATGGGACGACGAGGCACCCGAGCCACAGCGTCCGGACGCCACGGCGTCGACCGACCAGGCGGCCGAGCAGGTCGCCGACCCTGCGCCACCGTCGGTCTCGCCGACCGAGGCCGACACGGCCGACACGGCCGACACGGCTGACCAGCCCGGTCCGACGTCGGCCCCGGACGCCTCACCCTCGACGGTGGAACGCCCGCAGGCCGGCCGGGGCACCGACCCCACGGCACCGCCCCAGCAGCCCGGAGCCGGCGCGTCGACCCCGTCGGGGTCGTCCGGTCTGCTCGAGCTGCCGATCGCCCCGACGACGTCCCACGAGTGGCGCGGCCCGACGTCCCGCCGCGACGACGCCGACGCTGCATCGGACGGCGACGACCACTTCGTCCCCCCTTCCGAGATCGACCTCCCGTCGGCCGAGACCGACCCGATGTTCTGGGCGATCGTCGGCGGCCTCGCCGGTGGCCCCCTGCTGCTGCTCTACGTCCTCTTCTTCGACCGTGACGGCAGCGGCTGGTGGGTCGTGACGGCCCTGACCATGGTCGTCGTCGGCTTCGTGCTGCTCGTCCTGCGCGGCGGCACCGAGCGGGACCCGTTCGACGACGGCACCCGCCTCTAGCCGGTCGCGAGGCGGTCCGACGCGTCAGTCGGACCCGAGGTCGATGTCGACCCAGACCGGCCGGTGGTCCGACCCCGCTACGAGGTCACCCTCGTCCACGACGGTCTCGGCCGATTCGACGACCCGCAGTCCCGGCCCGGCAAAGACGACGTCGAGGGCGGTCCTCGGGTCGAGCGCGGGAAATGTGGGCGCGTTGCCGGACACCGGCGGGTGGTGCTCGGCGAACATCGCGTATGCCGTCCCGCCGGGTCCCTCGTTGAGGTCCCCTGCGATGACGGCCCGGTCGTCGAGCCCACCGAGCCGGGTGAGGACGGCGAGGACGGTGGCCGCGTGCCTCGCCCGCTCGGAGGCGCGCAGCCCGAGGTGCACGCTGACGACGGTGACGGCACGACGCGACGGACCGCCGGTCGGGAGCGAGACGGTCGCGGCGGCGTACCCCCGAGTGCGGTCGGGGAAGCGGACCGGCAGACGGCCACGCGACGTGCCGTGGACGACCACCCGTGCGGCCGTCAGGACCGCCGTCCCGCCCGTGCCGAGGCGGCCTCGGCGCCAGTGCAGACCACAGTCACGTGCGAAGGGTGGGAGGCGGAGCTCCGTCGTGAGCCGGCGCGGGACCTCCTGGAGGCACAGCACGTCGGGGGCGACGGCACGCACGACGCGTGCCGCTGCTGCCCGGTCGTCGAGCAGGTCGTGGACGTTGTAGCTCATGACCCGCAGCACGTGCTCCGGTCGGCCACCGGGCCGCACGGCCACGGGCTCAGCGGCCGGCCCGCGCGAGCTCGGCGGCCCCGATGAGACCGGCATCGCTGCCGAGCACGGCGCGCACGATCCGCGCCTCCGGACGGTAGCCGCGCCCCGGGAGCTGCCGGCGGAAGGCCTCACGGGCCGGGCCGATGAGCATCTCGTCGGCCGCGCTCACGCCACCGCCGATGACGAAGAGGCCGGGGTCGAAGGCCGAGGCGAGGTTGGCCAGCCCGATACCGAGCCACTCGCCGATGTCGGCGAGCAGCTCGCGCGCGGTCGGGTCGCCCTCCCGGGCGGCCTCGGTGATGAAGGGACCGGTCAGCGCGTTGGCGTCGCCGCCGAGACGGGCCAGCAGGTCGGCGACGACGGGAGACCCGGCCTCGATCATGGCGCGGGCCTCGCGCACGAGCGCGTTGCCGCTGGCGTACTGCTCCCAGCAGCCACGGTTGCCGCACTCGCAGCGCGCGCCGCCCGGCATGATCTGCATGTGGCCGAACTCGCCGGCGATGCCGTGCCGTCCGCGCTGGACGTTGCCGTCGATGATGAGGGCGCCGCCGATGCCCGTGCCGAGCGTGATGACGACGACGTGCGACTCTCCCCGGGCGGCACCGAAGGTCGCCTCGGCCCAGGCCGCGGCATTGGCGTCGTTGTCGACGGTGATCGGCAGGGCGATGCGCTGCGACAGCGCGTCACGCAGCGGCTCGTTCCGCCAGGACAGGTGCGGCGCGAAGACGACGGTCGCGCGGTCCTCGGCGACGAAGCCCGCGGCGCCGATGCCGACGGCCACGACGTCGTCGGCGTCGACGTGGCCGAGCAGCTCCTCGACCGACTCGACGATGGTGTTCTCGACGATGGCCGGGGATGTCGAGCGGTGGGGGGTGTCACGACGGGTGCGATGGGTGATGACGCCCGACTCGTCGACGACACCACCCGCGACCTTCGTGCCGCCGATGTCGATGCCGATCGCGAGACGCCTGCTCATGCGCTGCCTCCGGGGCCGTTCTCGTCGGCGTCGATGTCGTCGGCGTCGGCGCTGGGGTGGGCGTCGTCGCGGTCCGTGTCACTGTCGGGCGCAGGCTCGGCGCGCCGCTCCCGCTGCGCCGTCGCGAGGTCGCGCAGGGCCGTGGCCGCGAAGCCGACGAAGTCGGCGACCTTCTCGATGGTGTCGGGGTCGACCTGCTGGACGAAGGCGATGAGCTGGCAGACGGGACACACGCGGCACGCCGCGGGCGTCGTGCCCCCGCACGTGCACTCCCCCGGCGACCCGTCGGGTCGACGCGCTGCGTCCGGGCCCGCGGAGTCACCCGCCGGCGAGGTCGGGCCTGCGGCGTGGTCGTGGCCGTGCGCTGCGCCGCCCGCACGCTCACCCCTGGAGTCACCGGACGGCATACGCGAGCTTCCCGACCACGTCCGGCGGGAGAGCAGGTCGACGAGCAGCGCAGCCTCTGCCGCGACGCTGCCGGGAGGCGCGTCGTCGGGGCGCGTCGACCCGTCGGCGTCGAGCCGGTGGGGCTGGTCGGGGGCGGCGGGTGCCGCGTCGGGACCGTCGTTCGGTGTCACGGTCGGTCAGGCCTCGACGCGCTTCTTCAGCTCCTTGAGCGCGGTGTCGACGATGACCTTCTCCGCCTTGCGCTTGAGCAGCCCGATCATGGGGATCTTGACGTCGACGGAGAGGCGGTAGGTGACCTTCGTGCCGTCGCCGTCACCGGCGAGGGTGTAGGAGCCGTTCATCGCCTTGAGCACCTGCGCGGAGACGAGGGACCACGAGACGACGCCCGTGCCGTCCTCGACGACGTCCCACTCGTAGTCCAGGACGTAGGTGTCCTTGATGGCGCCGGCGTCGAGGGTGAACTGAACCTGGTCGGCCCAGCCGTCACCCTCCTCGGCGAGCACGGTGACGTCCTTCACCTCGCCCGCCCACTCGGGGTAGGCCTCGAAGTCCGCGATGACGTCGAGCACCTCGCCGGGCGGGGCGTCGATGACGATGGAGGACTCGGTGCGATCGGCCATGCGCCGAAGGCTATCGCGTCGTCAGCGGGCCGACCGCGGTTGTCCCCGCCGGTGTCATCCCGCGTCGGCCGCGTGCCAAGATGGGGACGACGGCAGCCCTGCGCCGCGGGGCGGCGCGCCCGACCGCCGAGCCCGCCCTGTGATGATGCTGACGTGGTCTGCGCGGTTACCGATCGGTAAGGTGCAGCACAGTTCCCCGGCCCCGCCATCAGGAGTGACAGTGAAGGACAACGTCGTCGCACCACTCGCCCCCGTCACGACGGAGGGAAGCCTCGCCGACCTCCCCGTGCGCAACGCCGCGGAGAACGCGAGCGAGACCGCGTTCTCCCGCAAGACGCCCTCCGGGGGCTGGACGCACGTGACGTGGGCCCAGTTCGCCGACGACGTCGCCGCCGTCGCCAAGGGCCTCATCGCCGAGGGGCTCCAGCCCGGCGACCGGGTCGCCCTCATGTCGCGCACGCGCTACGAGTGGACCCTCGTCGACTTCGCCGCGTGGAGTGCGGGCGCCGTGGTCGTGCCGATCTACGAGACCTCCTCGGCCGAGCAGGTCCAGTGGATCCTCTCGGACTCCGTCGCCCAGGTCGTCGTCGTCGAGACCGACGCACACCGCTCGCTCGTCGAGCAGGTCCGGGGTGACCTGCCGTCGCTCCGCGACGTCGTCACCATGGACACCGGTGGTCTCGACGCCCTGCGCGAGAAGGGCCGCGAGGTCTCAGACGCCGATCTGGCAGCGCGCCGGGCCGGACTCGACCGACGGGCGGTCGCGACGATCATCTACACCTCGGGCACGACGGGCCGACCCAAGGGCTGCGAGCTGACCCACGGCAACTTCCTCGACCTCGCCGAGAACGCCATCGAGAAGCTCGGCCAGGTCGTCCTCACCGAGAACGCCTCGACCCTGCTCTTCCTGCCCCTCGCGCACGTCTTCGCCCGCTTCATCGAGGTGCTCTGCGTCGAGGGTCGCGCCCGGATGGGCCACTCCGCCGACATCAAGACGCTCCTCGACGACTTCGCCGGCTTCCAGCCGACCTTCGTGCTCGCCGTCCCCCGTGTCTTCGAGAAGATCTTCAACTCGGCCGAGGCCAAGGCGTCCTCCGAGGGCAAGGGCAAGATCTTCCTGCGCGCGGCCACCGTCGCGATCGCCTACAGCGAGGCCCTCGACGCCGGCCGACCCGGCCTCGGGCTGCGGATCCAGCACGCGGTCTTCGACCGTCTCGTCTACGGCAAGCTGCGCGCAGCCATGGGCGGGCACGTGCGCTACGCCGTCTCCGGCGGGGCGCCCCTCGGCACGCGCCTCGGCCACTTCTACCGGGGCATCGGGGTCGTCATCCTCGAGGGCTACGGCCTCACCGAGACGACCGCGCCCGTCGCGGTCAACACGCCGGACAAGATCAAGATCGGCACCGTCGGACCGCCGTTGCCGGGCACGGGCATCCGGATCGCCGAGGACGGCGAGATCCTGCTCAAGGGTGTCGGCGTCTTCAACGCGTACCACGACAACCCGACCGCGACGGCCGACGCCATCGCCGACGGGTGGTTCCACACCGGCGACATCGGCGAGATGGACGAGGACGGCTACCTGCGGATCACCGGCCGCAAGAAGGAGATCCTCGTGACGGCGGGTGGCAAGAACGTCGCCCCGGCCGTGCTCGAGGACCGCCTCCGCGCGCACCCCCTCGTCTCGCAGTGCATCGTCGTCGGCGACCAGAAGCCCTTCGTCGCCGTCCTCGTGACGCTCGACGAGGAGATGTGGCCGCTCTGGGCCAAGACGCACGGCATCGACGGAGTGTCACTCGACCAGGCCCGCACCGACCCGAAGGTCCTCGAGGCGCTGCAGGAGGCCGTCGACCGGGCCAACGAGGCGGTCTCCAAGGCCGAGTCGATCCGCAAGTTCGCGGTGCTGCCCGGCGACTTCACCGAGGCCAACGGCTACCTGACGCCGTCGCTCAAGCTCAAGCGCAACGTCGTCATGAAGGACTACGCCGACGAGGTCGAGAAGCTCTACGCCTGAGGGCTCAGCGGAGCAGGTCGCGGATGCGCGCCTGCCAGTCCGTGACGAGGGCTGCCCGGGTCGTTCCGGTCGTGCTGCGCAGTGCGGCGTCGACGGCTGCCTCGCGGTCGTCGAGCCGGGAGGTCGGGACGTCGAGTCCGCCGGCCGCGGCCCGGTAGAGACGGACGACGGCCTGGGTGCCGTGTGCGTCGGCGAGGGTCCGCAGGGCCAGCAGCGAGAGGCCGTATGCCGCCGCGAGCGCGTGGGTGCCCGGGTCGAAGTCCGCGTCGGCCGGCAGTGCCTGCGGCAGGCCGGACGCTCGCACACGTTCGAGCGCCGGAGCGACGATCGTCGCCTCCGGCAGGTCGATCGGCTCATAGGCGACGAGCTCGGCGAAGCCCTCGGACAGCCAGACGGGTACGGCCCGTGTCGTCGAGGCCCGCACGGTGACATGGGTCAGCTCGTGCGTCATGACGACGTCGCGACCGTCGGGACGCAGTGAGGCCCACGCTCCCGGGACGAGCACGATGCGGTCTGCACCGGCTCTCTCCCCCGGCGTCAGCGGACCGTCCGTGGCCGCGGCGACGCCGTCGAGGTCGCCGGCCGTGCGTCCGAGCAACCGGGCGGCGTCGACGTCGGTGGCCGGGGCGATCCAGACCGCGGGGCGCACCTCTCCCCACACGCTCGCGACCCGCGAGGCTGCCGTGCGCGCCCGACGGACGACCTCCTCGATCCGGTCGTCGTCGCCGACGCCCAGCACCAGCGCGGTGTGCGACCTCCGGACGACGAGGCCCGCGAGATCCCAGGGCTGCGGGCGCCCGGAGGGAGCCGACGCCGTGATGACCAGGCCTGCGGGCCGACTGGGGTCAGCCTTGAAGGTGAGGTCGAGGTCGAAGGACCGCGGACGAGCATCGAAGCCCCGAAGCCGGTAGGTGAGGCTCGCCCTGACGTCCCACTCGACCGTGGTCCCCCGGGCGGCCGGAACCGGCGCGGTGGTCTCGCGGACGCCGACGAGCCGGAGGCTCTCCACCGCCATGCGCGTCATGCGGTCGAGGACGGCGGCCTGTGTCGGGCGCAGCGCCGCGGATGACGCCCCCTGCAAGGGTGCGAGCCACCCGCTCTCGTCAGACCGCTCCGCAGCGGCGAAGCGGGCGCGCAGCAGCTCCGTCACCGCACGCTGACGGGCCGACGCCCACATCTCCGGAGTGACCTCGACGTCTGCGGGCACCCCGCCGCTGGGCGAGGTCGCGCCCGGTGCTGCCGTCGCCGGGGGTCCCGAGTGCGGACCGGCCGTCGTGCACGACGTCAGGGTCAGGACCAGCAGCGCGGCCAACGCCGCCGAGGCGGCCTCCCGCGCAGGTCCACGACGACGGGTGCCCGACACCGCGACATCGTGTCATGCGGACCTGTTGCGGTGGCCCGTCCCGTGGCCCGTGGGGTCAGATGGCGTGGCGCGCTCGGTGGTGCGTCACGACCTCGGCGGGCTCGAGGTCGGCGCGAGCCGTGTTGGCCGTGGACACGGAGACGAGCCCTGCCGCGACGAAGGCAGACACGGCCCGTCGCTCCGCGCGGTCGAGGGGTGCGGTCATGACCCCGTCGACCTCCCGGCGGTCGTCGACCGGCCGCGGGCGGCCGGGTCGCGTGTCGGCGCCGGGTGCGGTGGCGCCCGGACGCAGCGGGATCGCCGCCAGCGCGGTCACCATGCAGTCTGCGCAGTGGACGTCCCGCACCGGGCAGGTCTCGCAGTCGACGAGCATCATCGTGGTCCAACCCCTTCGTCTCTCGTTGCGATCTGTCGTGAAAGACGCTAGGTGGCCCCACTGACACTGCCCCGGGACACTCGGTCGTCGACTCGCCCCCCGGCCTCCTCCGGGGGACGGCGGACCGGCGTCGAGCCGCACGGGAGGGCAACGCACCGGGGGCCCATGATCCGCGGACGGCGTCCGGCCCCCCTTGTGCCAGAAGGGCTTGCGACCGACGCGCCTCCGAGGCATTGTCGGCGCCCCGGCATACCGTCGAGGTCATGCAGGCGATCCAGGCGACGTTCGACGACCTCGGCACCCCCCTTGCCGGCGTCACGTTCGTCGTCGTCGACCTCGAGACCACGGGTGGCTCACCCGCCCAGTGCGGCATCACCGAGATCGGCGCCGTCAAGGTGCGCGGCGGCGAGGTGCTCGGCGAGTTCCAGACCCTCGTCAACCCGGCCGAGCCCATCCCGGCGTTCATCTCCGTCCTCACGGGCATCACCGACTCCATGGTCCGCGACGCGCCGCGCATCGAGAGCGCCCTGCCCGCCTTCCTCGAGTTCGCCGCCGGCAGCGTCCTCGTCGCCCACAACGCCGGGTTCGACATCGGGTTCCTCAAGGCCGCTGCCGCCCGGGTCGGCGCGCCGTGGCCCGGCTTCCCGGTCCTCGACACGCTCCAGCTGGCCCGGCAGCTCGTCGTGCGCGACGAGTCGCCCAACCACCGGCTCTCGTCGCTCGCCCAGGTCTTCGGCTCCACGACGGCACCCGACCACCGGGCCCTGCACGACGCCCGCGCCACGGTGGACGTCCTCCACGGACTCATCGAACGTGTCGGCAACCTCGGCGTGCAGACGCTCGAGGAGCTGTCGAGCTACAGCTCTCGGGTCACCCCGTCGCAGCGACGCAAGCGCTTCCTCGCCGATCCCCTGCCCAGCGCCCCCGGCGTCTACCTCTTCAAGGACGGCAGCGACCGCGTCCTCTACGTCGGCACGAGCCGCGACATCCGCACCCGGGTGCGCACCTACTTCACGGCCTCGGAGCAACGCAGCCGGATGGCCGAGATGGTGCGCCTCGCCCACGTCGTCCACCCCGTGGTCTGCCAGACCTCGCTCGAGGCCCAGGTGCGCGAGCTGCGGCTCATCGACGAGCACAAGCCGCGGTTCAACCGCCGGTCCAAGGACGGCCGCAAGGTCATCTGGGTCAAGCTCACCCAGGAGCGCTTTCCTCGCCTGTCGATCGTCAAGCAGGTCCGCGACGACGACGCCCACTACATCGGGCCGTTCCGGTCCCGGGCCACGGCCCAGGCGGCCATCGACGCCGTCCACGAGGTCGTCCCCCTGCGTCAGTGCACCGGCCGGCTCACCGGCCGAGGCACCGCCTGTGCCCTCGCCGACATGGGCCGGTGCGGCGCCCCGTGCACCGGCGCGCAGTCCGAGGGTGACTACGCCGTCGTCGTCGCCGAGTGCCGCGCCATCTTCACCGGCAACGCCCGGCCCAGCGCCGAGCTGCTCCGGGTCCGCCTCGAGGAGCTGGCCTCGCAGGAGCGGTTCGAGGATGCGGCGCGGGTGCGCGACCGCTTCCTCCAGCTCGTCCGCGGAGCCGCTCGCGCCCAGCGGCTGGCCCCGCTGGTCCGCTCTCCCGAGATCATCGCCGCGCGCCGCAGCGACGTCGGTGGGTGGGAGCTCGTCTCCGTCCGCCACGGGCGCCTCGCCGGCGTCGTGGTGAGCCCGCGGGGCGCCGACCCGATGCCCTACGTCCAGTCGATGCAGGCCACGGCCGAGGTCGTGCCCGCACCGACGCCCGACCGTCCGTCCGCGCTCACCGAGGAGACGGAGATCCTGCTCCGGTGGCTCGAGGCGCCGGGCGTGCGCATCGTCGAGCTCGAGGGGACCTGGACGTGCCCCGTCGGCGGTGCCGGTTCGGTGCGCAGCGAGCTCGAGCCCGCCGTCGCATCGGCGCACGAGGTCGTCGGGTTCGACCACGACGTGCCCGGACCGCGTGCCGGCTCCCCGCACGGCGACCGGCCCGGCCGCGCCGGTCGCCCGGGCCGAGGCGGCGGCCTGCGTCGCGCGGGGTAGGCCCGGCTAGGGTGGTCCCGTGATCACCGCCATCGTCATGATCAGCTGCGAGGTCGACCGCATCCCGGAGGTGGCCGAGGCCATCGCCGACATCCCGGCCGTGTCCGAGGTCTACTCGGTGACGGGCGACGCCGACCTCATCGCCATGGTGCGGGTCAAGGCGCACGAGGAGTTCGCGGACGTCATCGCCGACCGGCTCAACAAGGTGCAGGGCATCGTCGGAACGTCGACGCACATCGCCTTCCGCACCTACTCGTCGCACGACCTCGAGGCCGCCTTCAGCCTCGGGCTCGAGGGCGAGTAGCAGGTCGACACAGACCCTCGGCTCGTCGCAGATCCCGGCCGAGCCGACCGAGTGGACGCCTGAGCGAGCCGCCCGCCTGACCGTCCGACCGGCTCAGCGTCGGGTCGCGGCCACCCAGCGTTCGACGAGGCCGGTCGCGGCTCCGCTGTCGATGGCCTGCGCCGCGAGGTCCATCCCGGCACGCACGTCACGGTCGAAGTCGCCCTCCGACGCCCCCGTGTCCGGACGCGTCAGCGCGAGCGCGATCCCGGCGTTGAGGAGCACGGCGTCCCGGACGGCTCCCGTCGCGCCGGCGAACACGTCATGGACCACGCCGGCGTTGTGCGCCGCGTCGCCGCCGCGCAGCTCCTCGATCGGGTGCAGCTCGACGCCGAGGCGGGTGGGGTCGAGCGAGCGTTCGGTGACGGACCCCTCGCGGACCCACCACACGTGCGTCGTCGTCGAGACCGTGACCTCGTCGAGACCGTCGTCGCCGCGGAACACCGCGGCGTCCTTGCCACGGTGCGCGAAGACGCCGGCCAGCAACGGGGCCATGCGGGCGTCCGCGCAGCCCACGGCGGCATACGTCGGCTGTGCCGGGTTGGTCAGTGGACCGAGGAAGTTGAACGCCGTCCCGATGCCGAGGTCGCGGCGCGGCACCGCCGTGTGACGGAACGAGGGGTGGAAGGTCTGTGCGAAGCAGAAGGTGATGCCGGCCTCCGACGCCACCTCGACGACACGCTCGGGAGGCAGGGACAGGTCGACACCGAGGGCCTCGAGCACGTCCGCCGAGCCGGACGACGACGAGGCGGCCCGGTTGCCGTGCTTGACGAGACGCACGCCGGCAGCCGCGGCCACCATCGCGGACATCGTCGAGATGTTGACCGTGTGGGCCCGGTCGCCACCGGTGCCGACGATGTCGAGGCTCGGCCCCGGCACCTTGATCCGCCGCGCGTGGGCGAGCATCTGCTCGGCCAGGCCCCGCATCTCCTCGATGCTCTCGCCCTTGGCGCGCAGGCCGATGAGGAAGCCCGCGACCTGAGAGGGCGTGGCCTCCCCGCTCATGATCTGCCCCATGGCCCACTCGGCCGTCGGCCGGTCGAGGTCACGACCGGCGATGAGGTCGGTCAGCAGTGCAGGCCAGGTCGTCGCGTCGGGCGCCATGCGTCAGGCCGTGGGCACGCCCGAACGCGCGAGCGTGGCGATGGCCGACGTCAGCGCGATCGGGTCGAGCGGGTGCGGGACGGCAAGGTCGGCCTGGGACCAGGCGGCGAGCCAGCTGTCCTGCGGACGGCCCGTGAGCACGACGATCGGGGGGCAGTCGAAGATCTCGTTCTTGAGCTGCTTGGCCAGGCCCAGGCCGCCGACCTTGGCGGCCTCGCCGTCGAGGACGAGGATGTCGAAGCGCTCGGACTCGACCGAGCTGATCACGGCGTCGGCCGTCGCGCACTCGTGCCAGCGGACCACCTCGACGTCCCTGGCGGGGCGACGGCCGACCGCCGCGCGCACCGCGTCACGGGTCGTGATGTCGTCGCTGTAGAGCAGGACGCTGACCCGCGCCACCGGCCGCTGCGCGCCGGTCGTCGGCGCGATGTCGGTGGACGTGCCCTGCGCTGCGCTGTCGTTCGAGGCGGTCATGCGACCGATGCTACCGGGCGGGTCGCGACCGACCGCACCGACCTCCCCACCCGCAAGACGACGCCTCAGACCGACGTGGGAGGGTGGTCCCGGACGGCCCACGACCCGGCTGTTCAGGGTTCATGTCGGAATGGTCACGAATCCTCTACACCCGCGCGAGAAAGGGCCCCGAAGCGGGGGGTCCCTCGCACAGCCGGACAGGAATGTGGGAATAATGTCCAACGTGGCGACAGCATCGGCAGTTCCTTCAAGCGCAGTAGCGAATCCGGCCCATCACGGGCCGGCGACCCGCCCCAACATGGTTGCCGTCGGCACCATCGTGTGGCTCTCCAGCGAACTCATGTTCTTCGCGGGTCTCTTCGCGGTCTACTTCCAGCTCAGGTCGGTCCGCGGTGACCTCTGGGCGGTGCAGACCGAGAAGCTCAACCTGCCCTTCGCGAGCGTCAACTGCCTCGTGCTCGTCATCTCGTCCGTGTGGTGCCAGCTCGGCGTCTGGAAGGCCGAGCGCGGCCAGAAGGCCCGCACCGGCAAGCTCCTCGACATCAAGGGCTGGGGCATGCGCGAGTGGTACGTCCTGACGTACCTCTTCGGCGCTTTCTTCATCGCCGGCCAGGTCATGGAGTACTCCGAGCTCGTCCACGAGAACGTCACGCTGAGCTCCGACGCCTACGGCTCGGTCTTCTACATGGCGACCGGCTTCCACGGTCTGCACGTGACCGGCGGACTCATCGCCTTCCTGCTCATCATCGCCCGCACCTTCACGACGCGGCGCTACACGCACGCCAATGCCACGGGCGCCGTCGTGACCTCGTACTACTGGCACTTCGTCGACGTCGTGTGGATCGCGCTCTTCGCGACCATCTACATCCTGCGCTGACCCCGGCATGATCGCGCAGCTGCACCCGACCCCCACCTCCATGGACGACAGGAACCCACAGTGAACGCCTTGGCCGCCCGACGCCGACACCCCGCCGCGATCGCGGTGCTGCTGCTGCTCGGCCTCCTCGTGACCGGCGGCGCCTACTCCTTCCTGGCCCCCAAGGACGCCAACGCGTCGGCTCCCACGGCGGCCGCCGACGACGTCGCCCACGGCAAGGACCTCTTCATCGCCAACTGCGCCACCTGCCACGGCGTCGGTGCCCAGGGCACGAAGTCCGGCCCGTCGCTCGTCGGCGTGGGCGCCGCCTCGGTCGACTTCCAGGTCGGCACCGGACGTATGCCGCTCGCCGGCCCGAACGTCCAGGCGCCCCAGAACAAGGTGAAGTTCGACGACGCCCAGATCTCCGCCCTCGCGGCCTACGTCGCCTCGCTCGGCCCCGGCCCGGCGATCCCGGAGGAGAAGTACACGACGGTCATCGAGCCCGGCACGCCGGAGAACAACAAGGCCATCGCCGAAGGTGGCCAGATCTTCCGCGTCAACTGCGCGATGTGCCACAACTTCGCCGGTGCGGGCGGCGCCCTGACCCGCGGCAAGTACGCCCCGGCGCTCGAGGGCACCACACCGAAGCACATCTACGAGGCAATGGTGACCGGGCCGCAGTCGATGCCGGTCTTCAACGACATGAACCTCACGCCCGAGGCGAAGCAGAAGGTCATCTCCTACCTCAAGGCGCAGGAGAACGAGACGAACGTCGGCGGCCTCACGCTGGGCAACCTCGGCCCGGTGTCCGAGGGGCTCTTCGCGTGGGTGTTCGCGCTCGGCATCCTCATCGGCTGCGCCGTCTGGCTCGGCAAGAAGGCAGCATGAGCCCGCGCTGCATCGCCTCGATCACGAACGACGACAGGACCACGACCCGATGAACGAGAACGACACCACGGACCACGGGACCAGCACGTCCCTCGTCCCGGCGTCCGACGCCGGAACCGAGCGACTCCCGGCGTCGCTGATCAGAGGGGTGGACCAGTTCGAGAACCCCGGTCTGCCGGCACACGTGCACCGCGCCGCCGACGACGACCCCGCGGCGGCCAAGCGCGCCGAGCGCCAGGTCGCGACGATGTTCGGTCTGTCGATGCTCGCCACGCTCGTCTTCCTGGTCAGCTACTTCGCCATCCCCGACGAGGCGACCTTCTTCTTCCCCGGTATCGGCATCGCCAAGACCCAGAACGTCGTGCTCGGCCTGTCGCTCGGCTTCGCCATCTTCCTCATCGGCATCGGCGCGGTGCACTGGGCCAAGACGCTGATGTCCGACGAGGAGATCGTCGAGGAGCGCCACGAGCAGGCCTCGACGACCGAGCAGCGCGCCAAGGCCGTCGCCGTCGTCAACGAGGGCGTCGCGTCGACGCAGCTCAACCGCCGTCCGCTCCTGAAGTACTCCCTCGGTGGGGCGCTCGGCCTCTTCGCCCTCCCCCTCGGCCTGCAGGTCGCCGGCTCGCTCGGCCCGACCAACGTCGAGGAGCTCAAGCACACCATCTGGGACCCGAAGGACAACGGCGGCAAGCCGATCCGGCTCATGCGCGACCCGGAGATGACGCCGATCCGCTTCGACGAGGTCACGTCCGGCTCGGTCTTCCACGTGATGCCCGAGACGCTCCAGAAGTACATCGACGAGGGCAAGCACGTCCTCGAGGCCAAGGCCAAGGCGGCGGTCATCCTGATTCGCCTCGACCCCGATCTGATCAAGGTGCAGAAGGCCAAGGACTGGGGCGTCGACGGCGTCGTCGCCTACTCCAAGATCTGCACCCACGTGGGCTGCGCGGTCGGCCTGTACGAGCAGCAGACGCACCACCTGCTCTGCCCGTGCCACCAGTCGACCTTCGACCTCACCGAGGACTGCGCCGTCATCTTCGGCCCGGCCAAGCGGCCTCTGCCGCAACTCAAGATCACCGTCGACGACGCGGGCTACCTCGTCGCCCCCGCAGGCTTTGCAGAGCCCGTGGGACCGAGCTTCTGGGAGCGTGCGCGATGAGCACCATCAACGAGACTCGTCCCGCGGACGCACTCCGCGCCGGCGACCGCCAGGCCGACGAGCGCGCGTCCGCCACCAAGCCGCTCGGCGGCATCGCCGGCTGGATGGACGACCGCCTCGGCGGTGCGAAGGGTGTCTCCTTCCTCGCCAAGAAGGTCTTCCCCGACCACTGGTCGTTCATGCTCGGCGAGATCGCGATGTACTCGATGATCGTCTGCCTGCTGACCGGTGCGTTCCTCACCTTCTGGTTCGTGCCCAGCGCCAGCCAGGTCGTCTACGACGGCTCCTACGTCCCGCTGCAGGGCGTGACGATGTCGGACGCCTACCGTTCGACGCTCGGGATCTCCTTCGACATCCGCGGCGGTCTGCTCATCCGTCAGATCCACCACTGGGCCGCCCTGATCTTCGTCGTGTCGGTCTTCGTCCACATGGCGCGCGTCTTCTTCACCGGCGCCTTCCGCAAGCCGCGTGAGATCAACTGGGTCTTCGGCACCATCCTGTCGCTGCTCGCGTGCATCGAGGGCTTCGCGGGCTACTCGCTCCCCGACGACCTGCTCTCGGGCACCGGCATCCGCGCCATGAACGGCTTCATCCAGTCGGCGCCGGTCATCGGCTCCTACCTGTCGTACTTCATCTTCGGCGGCGCGTTCCCCGGAGAGGCGATCATCCCGCGCCTCTACTCGGCGCACGTGCTGCTCATCCCGGCCATCCTCGTGGGCCTCTTCACGGCGCACATCCTGCTCGTCTTCCTGCACAAGCACACGCAGTTCCCCGGACCGGGCCGCACCAACAAGAACGTCGTCGGCTACCCGCTCCTGCCGGTGTACATCGCCAAGGCCGGTGGCTTCTTCTTCATCGTCTTCGGCGTCATCGCCCTCATCTCGGCGGTCGTGACGATCAACCCGATCTGGGCCTACGGTCCGTACGACCCCTCCCCCATCACCGCGGGCTCCCAGCCCGACTGGTACATGGGCTTCGCCGACGGTGCGCTGCGACTGCTGCCCGGCTTCCTCGAGTTCGAGACGTTCGGCTTCACGTGGAGCATGAACATCTTCCCGGGCTCGCTCATCCTGCTGCCGCTCATGTGGACGATCATCGGCGTCTACCCCTTCGTCGAGTCGTGGGTGACCGGTGACAAGCGCGAGCACCACCTGCTCGACCGCCCGCGCAACGCGCCGACGCGCACCGCCATCGGCATCGCCGGCATCTCGATGTACGTCGTGCTCTTCCTCGCTGCCGGCAACGACCTCATGGCGATCAAGCTGCACCTGTCGATCAACGACATCACGCAGACGCTGCGCGTGCTCTTCTTCGTCGCGCCGCCGGTCGCCTTCTGGATCACCAAGCGCATCTGCCTCAGCCTGCAGCGCGCCGACCGCCAGAAGGTCCTCCACGGTCGTGAGACGGGCACCATCTGGCGGCACGCCGACGGTCGCTTCGAGGAGATCCACGCTCCGCTCACCCCCGACGAGCGCTGGGCCCTGGTCCAGCACGAGTCCCACGAGCCGCTCGAGCTCACAGCGGGCAAGGACGCCAACGGAGTCGACAGCCCCATCGCCGGCAAGGAGCGCCTCCGGGCGAAGTTCTCGAACTTCTACTTCCGCGACCGGGTCGCCCCGGCCACCCCGTCCGAGCTCGAGGCGGCCCACCACGAGCACGAGGACCACGCGGCCGCGCCCGAGGGCGGGCACGAGGCCATCGAGCCCGCAGGGGCCGGCCAGGAGCGCGAGACGATCAAGGCCGACAAGCAGCACGGCTGACGCCTGGTCGCCTCCGGCGTCACCGACACGAGAGGGACCTCCCGGTGCGGGAGGTCCCTCTCGGCGTCCGGCGCCGCACCGTGACCCGAGATGTCGGTTATGAGAACTTTCTGAGATGTCGTCGAGAGCATCTGGGCACGGCCGTACCCCCGTCCCCCGACGACAGGCAGGTTCCATGCTCGACACGATCTTCGGCCTCCCCGTCCATCCCCTCATCGTCCACGCGACGACCGTCGTCGTTCCGGCCGCCGCCGTCACGGTGCTGCTCTCCGCCGTGTGGCCGCGCTTCCGTCGGTGGGCCGCCTGGATGCCGCTCGCGCTGTCCGTCCTCGCGGTGGTGCTCACTCCCCTGTCGACCGAGTCGGGTGAGTCCCTCGAACGACACGTGGAGCACAGCGACCTCATCGAGACACACTCACAGCTCGCCGAGGGTTTGCTTCCCTGGGTCATCGGACTCGGCGCCGCGGCGGTCCTGCTCTTCGTCGTGGCCCGCGGGGAGCGTCGGGCCGTGCCCACCGTCGCGCTGAGCGCCTCGGCCGCCGACCCGACCGACGAGACGCCCGCCCGCACCTCGCTCGTGCCGCGCTGGCTCCTCGTCGCCGGCGCGGTCGTCGGCCTCGTGGCGGCCCTCGGGACGACAGTGCAGGTCGTGCGCATCGGCCACAGCGGCGCGCAGGCCGCCTGGTCCGACTCCGTGTCCCAGACCCCGCCGCCGGCCAGCGGCGACGACGGCAACTGAGGACGCGGCCGTGGTCCGCGCAGCAGCGGGCCACGGCCACCCCTCGGGGCCGTTCGGCCCCGCGTGACAGACTCGGCCCATGCACCTGTCCGAGGCCGAGTTCGAGGAGGCGGTCGGGGACGCCCTCGACTCGATCCCCGAGGAGCTCGCCCGCGCGATGGACAACGTCGTCGTCCTCGTCGAGCAGGAGCCCCCGCCCGATGATCCCGACCTGCTCGGCGTCTACGACGGGACCCCGCTGACCGAGCGGGACGGCTGGTGGGACGCTGGCTCTCTCCCTGACCGCATCACGATCTTCCAGGGCCCCCTGGAGCGGATGTGCGACACCGCGGCCACGCTGCGCGAGGAGATCGCCATCACCGTCGTGCACGAGGTGGCCCACCACTTCGGCATCGACGACGACCATCTCCACGAGCTGGGCTGGGGCTGAGCTCCCGCACCGGGCCACGTGACGGGGGCCACCGTCGGGCCCCCGTCGGGCCATAGCGCGGCCACGGCGCGGCCACCTGCGGCGTGGCCGTGGGCGCGCGACGTCTCGCACGCGGGACAGTTTGTCCGGTCCACCCCGAGCGCCCCTTGTCGTCGCAGCCTGCCGGGGATACCGTCGAGGAACCGTTCAACCGATCGGATGGAGGTGCGTCAGATGTTCTCTCCCACACGATCGCACTGCGAGCCGCTCGGACCGTGAAGGTCAGGGTCGGATCGAAGGGGAAGGCCACGGCCTTCCCCTTCGCGCTGTCCGGACCCGGGGGCCCCGTCGGCAGGGTCGGGCGATGACGTCCTCACCGCAGCACGTCGTACGGCCGGCGTGGGGGCTCTCGTGGGCCCGACGAGCTCCGGCCGACCACGTCGCAGGGCCCCGGTCGACGACCGGGGCCCTGCGACGTCAGGCTCGAGATCAGATGGAGTACTCGCCCGAGAAGGACTCGAAGACCCACAGGCACACGGCGACGACCGCGAAGACGGCGCCGATGATGAAGAGCCACCAGCCGATCGCGAGGCCGGCGAACATGATGGCGCCGGAGCCGGCGAGCCACAGCGGCGTCCAGGAGCTCGCGACGAAGTAGCCGTAGTTGCCCTCGGCGTCCTCGATCTCACCGGCGGCATTGTCCTCGGGGCGCAGCGGCAGCTTCTTGCCGGTCATCCAGAGGTAGAAGCCGGTGAGCGCGAACAGCAGTGCGGTGAGGATCAGCGCCGTGACGCCGATCGGCTCCTCCCACTTGGACCAGAAGCCGTACATGAGCACGACGGGGACGAAGAAGACGAACAGGTAGAGGAAGAGCTTGGTCTCGACGCGCATCGGGATCAGTCCTCACGCTTCTGGGTGCTGGCGGTGGCCTTCTCGGATCCGGCCACGTCGGCCGGGCCCATGACCTGGACGAGGGTGCCCTGGTCGGCGACAGGCGCGACACCCGTTGCGGACTCGGGGTGGTGCAGGTCGAACGCCGGTCGCTCGGACCGGATGCGAGGCAGCGACGTGAAGTTGTGGCGGGGCGGCGGGCACGAGGTGGCCCACTCGAGCGACGCGCCGTAGCCCCACGGGTCATCGGACTCGACGAGCGGCGCCGTGCGCCACGTCTTCCAGACGTTGTAGACGAACGGGATCATCGAGGCACCGAGCAGGAACGCGCCCAAGCTCGAGACGATGTTCGCGAGCTGGAAGCCCTCTTCCGGCAGGTAGTCGGCGTAGCGACGGGCCATGCCCTCGACACCGAGCCAGTGCTGGATGAGGAACGTCATGTGGAAGCCGATGAAGAGCATCCAGAAGTGGATCTTGCCGAGCGTCTCGTCGAGCATCCGACCGGTGAGCTTGGGCCACCAGAAGTAGTAGCCGGCGAACATCGCGAACACCACCGTGCCGAAGACGGTGTAGTGGAAGTGCGCGACGACGAAGTAGCTGTCGGACAGGTGGAAGTCGAGCGCCGGGCTGGACAGGATGATGCCGGTCAGACCGCCGAAGAGGAACGTGACGAGGAAGCCCATCGCCCACAGCATCGGCGTGGCCATGACGACCTTGCCTCCCCACATGGTGCCGATCCAGTTGAAGAACTTCACGCCGGTCGGCACGGCGATGAGCATCGTCATGACCGCGAAGAACGGGAGGAGCACCTGTCCGGTGACGTACATGTGGTGCGCCCAGACGCTCGCCGACAGGGCCGCGATGGCGATCGTGGCGAAGACGAGGGTCTTGTAGCCGAAGATCGGCTTGCGCGAGAAGACCGGCAGGACCTCGCTGATGATGCCGAAGAACGGCAGCGCGATGATGTAGACCTCTGGGTGCCCGAAGAACCAGAACAGGTGCTGCCAGAGCATGGCCCCACCGTTCTCGGCGTCGAAGATGTGCATCCCGAAGCGCCGGTCACCGCCGAGGGCGAAGAGGGCAGCCGCGAGAATCGGGAACACGAGGATCGCGAGCAGCGAGGTGATGAGCACGGTCCACGTGAAGATCGGCATCCGGAACATCGTCATGCCGGGCGCGCGGAGACAGATGATCGTCGTGATGAAGTTGACGGCACCGAGGATCGTGCCGAAACCTGCGAGCGCGAGACCGAAGACCCACAGGTCACCGCCGACGCCGGGCGAGTAGCTGACGTCGGACAGCGGCGCGTAGGCGAACCAGCCGAACGCGGCAGCACCCTGGGGCGTCAGGAAGCCGATGGACGCGATGAGGCCACCGAAGAGGTAGAGCCAGTACGCGAACATGTTGAGGCGCGGGAACGCGACGTCGGGCGCACCGATCTGCAGCGGCATGACGGCGTTGGCGAAGCCGGCGAAGAGCGGCGTGGCGAAGAGCAGCAGCATGATCGTGCCGTGCATCGTGAAGAGCTGGTTGTACTGCTCGGGGTTGTCCACGATCTGGAGGCCGGGGGCCATGAGCTCGGCGCGGATGAGCAGCGCCATGAGGCCGCCGAGCAGGAAGAAGATGAACGACGTGATGAAGTAGAGGTTGCCGATGACCTTGTGGTCGGTCGTCGTCACCCACTTGACGAAGGTCTGGCCCTTGGCCATGCGCGGGCGGGCCGCGGTCGTCATGCTCGGGGCCTGCGCCTCACGGTTGTACGTTGCGGAGGTCATCAGTTGCTCCCAGTGCGAGCCGGTGCGGGGATCTTGTCGATGTCGGCCTGGACCATCTTCTCGCGGCTCACGTCGACGGGGATGAGGCCCTCCTGGCCGATGGCCTTGAGGTGGGCCATCTCCTGGTCGTACTCGGCCTGCGGGACGACCTTGACCATGAAGAGCATCTGCGAGTGGTAGGCGCCGCAGAGCTCGGCGCACTTGCCCTGGAACGTGCCGACCTGCGTGGGTGTCAGCTGGAACTTGTTCGTCTTGCCCGGGAGCATGTCCATCTTCATCATGAACGCCGGCACCCAGAAGCTGTGGATGACGTCGCGGGCGTTGAGGACGAACTCGACGCGCTTGTTGACCGGCAGGTAGAGCACGGGCATCTGCGCGCGCTTGCCCTCGGTGCCGTCGAGCTCGGTGTGGACTCCCGTCTCGTGGACGTTCGAGTCGACGTAGTTGAAGTCCCAGCTCCACTGCTTCGCAACGACGCTGACCGTCAGGTCCTTCTTCGTGCTCGTGTCGACGAGCCTGGCCTCGTCACGCGCGGTGTAGTAGAAGAAGACGGCCACCATGAAGACGGGGATGACCGTGTAGAGCATCTCCATCGGCACGTTGTAGCGCAGCTGGACGGGAAGCGTCTCGTCGCCCTTGCGCTTGCGGAAGCGGATGGCGGCGTAGAGCATCAGGCCCCACGTGAGGGCCCCCACCAGGAGGACGGCGATCCAGCTGCCGATCCACAGGTCGGTGACCCGCTGACCGCTGTCGGAGACCACCGGGGGCAGGTATCCGTTGGACACCTTTCCCTGGCAACCGCTGAGGGCCAGTGCGGCGAGGCCGGCGATCCCGGCGAGGCGCAGCCCGGTGCGTCGCCGCCCGGTCTCCCCCACCACCCTCGTCACCACCGGCGTTGCCGCTGGGGTGTCTTCGTGCTCAGGCACCAGGTGCACCTTTCGTTCCGTACGTGGGCGCGCAGGGCGCGCGTCGAACGTGTTCACGTCAAACCGTCTGGGCACCAAGGCCCACGGCGCAACCCTACCGTCCCTCTTGTCACGCTGTCCGCAGGGGGCGGCTAACGTTGCGGAGTGGTCAGTCACGATCCGGGCACGAACGTTGGACCTCGTCCGTCCGCCCCTTCCGGAGGCTCCCAGCGGGTGTCCGGCGGGCTCCCGGACGACCATCAGCACGACCGCGAGCCGGCACCGGTGCCGACGCCCGGGCCGACCCGGTCACCGGGCGTGCGGCGGCTGCTCGACGCCTCGTCCGGCCCGCTCCACCCCGTCGCACGCGACACCCTGCAGGCCGCGGTCGAGGTCGGCTGGGCCGACCCGGCCCGGCTGCACGCCGAGGGGCGCCGGGCCCGGGCCCTGCTCGACCGCTCCCGCGAGATCGTCGCCGCCGGTCTGGGGGTGCGACCCACCGAGGTGAGCTTCCTGCCCAGCGGGCCGACCGCGCTGGCCCGGGCCGTCGACGGGGTGGCGTATGCCGCCCGCCGGCGTGGGGCGCGCACCGTGGCCTCCGCGGTGGAGCACTCCGCCGTCCTCGTCCCCGGACGGGCCCGAGCGGCCGCGGCCGACGACGCGTCCCTGTTCGCGGAGGTCGCCGTCGACCCCCTGGGGCGGCTCGACCTCGACGCGTGGCGGAGCGCCCTCGCGGTCCCCGGCACCGTCGTGGCGGCGTTGCAGAGCGCCAACGGCGAGGTGGGCACACGCCAGCCTCTCGGGGCGGCCCGTGATGCCGCCGCGGCCCATCGCACACCCCTCGTCGTCGACGCCACGGCGTCCCTCGGACGCGACGACGTGCCTGCGGACTGGGACGTCCTCGTCGGTGACGCACGGTCGTGGGGCGGACCACCGCTCGGTGTGCTCGTCGTCCGCGAGGGCGTGCGCTGGCACTGGTCCGAGGCCCGCGCCGACGTCGAGCACAGCCGTGCGGACGTCACGCCGTGGGTGCCGCTGGCCCTCGCCGCGGCCGAGGCGTGGCAGCAGACGACGGCCACTCGTGCCGCGGACACGCAGGTGACGCGCGCGCTCGTCGACGACATCCGGCGCGCCGCCTCCGTGGTGCCCGACACCGAGGTCGTCGGCGATCCGGAAGACCGGCTCCCCCACGTCGTCACCTTCTCCAGCCTCTACGTCGACGGGGAGGCCGTCGTCGGCGCCTTCGACGCTGCCGGCTTCGCGGTGGCGAGCGGGTCGGCCTGCACGTCGAGCACGCTGGAGCCGAGCCACGTGCTCGCGGCGATGGGGGTCCTGACCCACGGCAACGTGCGCGTCACCCTGCCCCTGCCCGCGGTCTCCCCGTCTCTCGCCGACGACGTCAGCGTCTTCACGGCCGCCCTCGCCCCGACCGTCCGCGCCGTGCGCGACCAGCTCGGGGTCGGTGACCTGTGACCGACGACCCGTCCGTCGTCGACGCGCGCGGCGAACGCTGCCCCCTGCCCGTCATCCGCCTCGCCCGCCTCGTCCGCGACCGGCCGGACCTCGCGACCGTCACGGTCCTGGCGACCGACCCGGCCGCCGCCCACGACGTCCCGGCCTGGTGCCGGATGCGGGGCCACCGCTTCGTCGAGGCGCGTGCGGAGGGCGACCACACGGCATACCTCGTCGAGGTGGTCAGGCCCAGCGGGCCGGGAGCGGCGCGTTGAGCACGGTCGGCAGGATCGCGAGGTACTCGTCGCGCGGGACCTCGCGCACGCCGAGCGTGGCCAGGTGCGGCGTCTGCCACTGGACGTCGACGAGGCGGCGGGGGTCCCCGTCGGCGATGAGCAGGTCGCGCAGACCGACGAGGGCGACCTTCGAGGCGTCACGCTCGTGGTGGAACATCGACTCGCCCGCGAACAGGCCGCCGATGGCGACGCCGTAGAGGCCGCCGACGAGCTCGCCGTCCTGCCACGTCTCGACCGAGTGGGCCCACCCGGCGTCGTGGAGCTCGACGTAGGCGTCGACGATCTCGGGGGTGATCCAGCGACCGTCCCGGTCCGGCGCCGCGCAGGCCTCGACGACCGCGCGGAAGTCGGAGTCGACGCGCACCTCGAACCGGGCCACGGCCTTGCGCAGCGACCGGCTGACGCGCAGCTCGCGCGGCCGCAGGATGCCGCGGGGGTCCGGTGACCACCACCCGATCGGCTCGGCGCCGTGGTCGCCGATCCCCATGGGGAACACACCGACGGAGTAGGCCTCGAAGAGGGTCGCGACGTCGAGGTCGGCGCCGATGCCGATGAGGTCCTCGCCCGGGGGGACGCGGTCGAGCGCGAAGTCCCAGGGGGTGGACGGCGGCGGCGTGGGCACTGACGGGCTCCGGCTCTCGTGGGGGTGGGCTGCTCAGCGGCTCGCGATGACCGTCAGCGCCGGGCCGGCGGCGGCGTCATGGCCGTGGACAGGTGATGTGGGGCCCGATCTCGTCGGCGGACTCGGCACCGTAGGCCTCGGCGAGCCGCTCGAGGAAGCGCTCCTTGCCCAGGGCGTACTCCTGGGTGCCGACCGTCTCGATGACGTAGGTGGCGAGCATCGAGCCGAGCTCGGCGCAGCGCCGGACCGGCAGACCGGCCGCGAGACCGGTGAGGTAGCCGGCCCGGAAGGCGTCGCCGACGCCGGTCGGGTCGGCCTTGCGCACCTCGCGGGCGATCCCCACCTCGACGGGCTCCTCGCCGCGCACGCGGACGGTGACGCCGTCCTTGCCGCGGGTCTTGACCTGCACCCGGACGCGGTCGGCGAGCTCGTCCTCGCTCCAGCCGGTCTTCTGGCAGGCGAGGTGGCTCTCGTACTCGTTGGTGAAGAGGTACTCGGCCCCGTCGATGAGGCGTGCGATGGTCGGCCCGTCGCAGAACGCGAGCTGCTGCGAGGGGTCGGCCGCGAACGGGATGCCGCGCGAGCGGCACTCGTCCGAATGGCGCAGCATCGCCTCCGGGTCGTTGGCGCCCACGACGACGAGGTCGAGGCCGCCGACCCGCTGGGCGACCGGCGCGAGCTCGATGTCGCGCGCCTCGGTCATGGCCCCCGCGTAGAACGTCGCGATCTGGGCCATGTCGCGGTCGGTCGTGCAGATGAAGCGCGCCGTGTGCTGGGACTCGGAGTAGTGCACCGCGCCGCAGTCGACGCCGTGGCGCTCGAGCCAGCTGCGGTAGTCGGTGAAGTCCTCGCCGACCGCGCCGACGAGCAGCGGACGCTGACCGAGGTTGGCCATGCCGAACGCGATGTTCGCGGCGACCCCGCCCCGGCGGACCTGCAGGTCCGAGGTGAGGAACGACAGGGAGATCTTGTCGAGCTGCTCGACGACGAGCGAGTCGGCGAAGAGTCCGTCGAAGGTCATGAGGTGGTCGGTGGCGATGGAACCGGTGATGGCGATCTGCACAGCACGAACCTACCCGGGATCGCTGCCCCACCGACGCCGGCCCGACGCCGGCCCGACGCCGGCCCGACGCCGGCCCGACGCCGCCCCGATGACGGCCCGATGACGGCGAAGGGCCCGACCGTGACGGTCGGGCCCTTCGGACGTGCGGTGCGGCGTGCGCCGTGGCGCGGGCGGCTCAGCTGAAGGAGTCGCCGCAGGCGCAGCTGCTGCCCGCGTTGGGGTTGTCGATGGTGAAGCCCTGCTTCTCGATGGTGTCGGCGAAGTCGATCGTGGCGCCCTCGAGGTAGGGGGAGCTCATGCGGTCGACGACGACCTCGACACCGTCGAAGTCGCGGACGAGGTCACCGTCGAGGCTGCGCTCGTCGAAGTAGAGCTGGTAGATCAGGCCCGAGCATCCGCCGGGCTGGACACCGACGCGCAGGCGGAGGTCGTCACGACCCTCCTGCTCGAGCAGGCTCTTGACCTTCGTGGCCGCGACGTCCGTCAGGACGACACCGTGGGCGGGAGCCTCGGTCTGAACCTCGGCGGGAGATGCGTTCGTCTCGACACTCATGTGTTGGTCCTTCACGTCGTGGAGCATGGGTCGGAAGAGAGAACCCATGCCGCGCCGGATGTGTTCCCGACGTCTCCAAGGATACGTCGCCCCCCACCCGAATCGTGCATCCTCCCCCCGTCCGGCGGCTCAGGATGTGGACGGCGACCAGGTGCGCGCGACGCGTGCCGTGCGGTCGGCCAGGCGCGCGGCGGGCTCGGCGAGGGCGGCGGCGACCTGGTCGGGACGCTCCGCCACGGCATACACCCCGGAGAGGCCGGCCGTCATGGCCTCCCGCCGGCCGACGAGCGACTGACCGGGGACGGCGATGACCGGCACACCGACGCGCGCGGCCGCCTCGGCGACGCCGACGACGACCTTCCCGCGCAGCGACTGCCAGTCGAAGCTGCCCTCGCCCGTGACGACGAGGTCGGCGGAGGCCACGAGGTCGGGGAACCCGACGGCGTCGAGCACCGCCTCGACCCCGGACACGCGGCGCGCACCGAGCAGGTGCAGGGCGTAGCCGAGCCCACCTGCTGCTCCGGCTCCGGGTTCGCGCTCCGGCTTGAGGAGGGTGCCGGTCAGCAGGTCCTTGGCCGGCGGCCGAACCCGGGCCACGACACTCGCGAAGTGGCCCAGCGCGTTCTCCAGCCGCTGGGCGTCCTCCTCGGACGCGCCCTTCTGGGGGCCGAAGACCGCGCTCGCCCCCTTGAGGCCGAGCAGCGGCGAGTCGACGTCGCTGGCGATGACGAGGTCGACGCCCCGCAGCCGGTCGCGCGCGGCGTCCAGGCCGGCGACGTCGTCGGGCGTCGCGGCGGCGAGCGCCAGCCCGCCGTGCCCGAGGCGGGTGGCGGGCCCGACCCCGAGGGCGCCGAGCAGGCCGGCCCCCGCGTCGTTGGTGCCCGACCCGCCGAGCCCGATGACGATGCGCCGGGCGCCGGCGTCGAGGGCTGCGAGCACGAGCGTGCCGACCCCCGAGGTCGACGTCACCGTGGGGTCGCGTTCGTCCGGGGCGAGCAGGTGCAGACCGGCCGCCTGCGCCGACTCCACGTATGCCGTCCGGCCGCCCGCGCCCGTCGTCAGCAGGATGGTGCCGGGCACCTCACGGCCGAGCGGGTCGGTGGTCACGACGGCGTGGACCTCGCCCGTGAGCGTCTCGGCGAGGACGTCGACGAAGCCGGGTCCGCCGTCGGAGAGCGGCACGAGCGTGACACGGTCGCCCGGCGCCGTCCGCCCCCAGCCCTCGGCCATCGCGGCCGCGGCCTGGGACGCGGTGAGCGTGCCGGTGTAGCAGTCGGGAGCGAAGATGACGTGCACGTCGGGCATCCTCCCATCCGGCTGCCTCGCGCCGCGTCCCACTGCCGTTCGAGGTGATCGCGGCACGACCGTGGGCGGCGCGATCACCTCGAGCAGCAGTGGATGTCGGCGCGAGGGGCGGTAGTCAGCGGTGGGGCAGGAAGAGGCCGGCGTCGCCGAACTCGTGCCAGGCATAGCGGTGCGCCACCGCCTCGTCGTACGCCTGCTGGGCCAGGTCGGCCCCCGCGACCGACTCGACGAGGAGCAGGTGCGAGGCGTCCGGGTTGTGCCAGCCGGTGACGAGCCCGTCGACGACGCGGGCCGGACGGTCCGGCGAGATGACGACCTCGGTCCAGCCCGCCGCCGCGCGCACCCGGCCGTCCGGACCGGTCGCCGACTCGATGGCCCGCGTCGCCGTCGTGCCGACGGCGACGACCCGGCGCCCGCGGTCGCGCACGAGGTTGACGAGGGCTGCCGTCTCCCCCGACACGGCGAACCGTTCGGGCTGCGGCGCCTCACCGGCCTCCTGTGACGACAGGCCGGTGTGCAGCGTCACGGGAGCGACGACGACGCCCGACGACACGAGCCCGGTCACGAGGTCGGCGGTGAACGGTCTGGCGGCGCTCGCCATCTCGGCGCTGCCCGGCAGCCGGGCGAAGACCGTCTGGTAGTCCTCGAGCGGGAACCTCGAACGGAGATGGCCGTAGGCGATGGGCCGGCCGTGCGTCGCGAGGTGCTCCGCGAGGGTGCAGTCGTCGAGCTGCGTCGCCCGCCACAGCCGGTTGCCGTGTCCCGTCGGGGACGAGTCGGGCCTCGGGTAGGGCGCCTCGAGGCGCAGCCGGGGGCCGCCCGCCGCGAGGTCGACGACGTCGCCCTCGAGCGCGTCGAGCACCGGGCGCCGCGCGTCGGGGGCGGTGCGCAGCTCCACGACCCAGGTGCAGTCGTCGAGCTCGGAGGCCACGTGGACGACGACGGCGCCGCGTCCGGCCACCCGACCGTCGATCTCGCCCGCCACGGTCGCCGAGTTGTTGACGAGGAGCAGGTCGCCGGGCGACAGGTGGTCGCCGATGGCGGCGAACGTCGTGTGCTCGACGCGCACGGTTCCCGAGGAGGGCTCCGAGGCGACGAGCAGGCGGACGCCGTCCCGGTCGAGGCCTCTCCTCTCGGGCGGAGCGTCGGCCGTGAGGTCGTCGGTGGCGCGGAAGACGGTGTGCGGGACGTGCGCGAGGGCCGCGGTCACGAGGCCACCCCCGACGTCGCCGCGAGCAGCTCGGCAGCCCGGTACCGACCGCTGGCGGGTCGCGACGCGAGCAGCGCCATGATCCCGGGCACGGCGACCTCCTCCGGCAGCGGCCGGTCGCCGATGTCCTCCCCCGGGAACGCCGCCTGGTGCATCGCGGTACGCATGTCGCCGGGGTCGAGGGCGTATGCGCGGATCGAGGGCACCTCCGCCCCGAGGGTCAGCGTCAGGTGGTCGAGCGCGGCCTTGCTGGCGCCGTAGGCGCCCCACGTCTCGTAGTGCTCGACGCCGGCGTCGGACGAGACCGCGAGGACCGTCCCTCCGGTGGCCTCGAGCGACGGCAGCAGCGAGCAGGTCAGGGCGTGCGCCGCGACGACGTTGACGGCGAGCACGGCCGCGAGGTCGTCCGTCGTCAGGTCGCGCAGCGGACGCAGCGGGAGCGGACCGAGGGTGCTCGCGTTGTGGACGAGCAGGTCGAGGCCGTCCGGACCGGCCGGCCCGGTGACGACGTGGGCGACGTCGTCGCGGTGGACGGCGTCGCTGACGTCGCCGGCGAGGCCGACGACGTCGTGACCGTGGCCGCCCAGGGCGGAGACGGTCTCGGCGAGACGGTCGGCGTCGCGGGCGGTGACGACGAGGTCCCAGCCCCGGACGGCGAGGGCCTCGGCCAAGGCCCGGCCGAGGCCTTGGGTGGCACCGGTGACGAGTGCGGTGGGCATCATGACTCCAAAGGTGGTCGTGGGTCGATGGCCACAGCCTCAGACATCAAGTTCACTTGAGGTCAAGTGCCCGGGCGCTGGGAGCGCTCGGGGCGGCATACGATCTGCACATGACGACCGACACGGCATCGGCCCCGGCTCCCGCTCCGCTCCCCCTCCTCGTGCTCGGGCAGGGCACCGACCTGCACACCGAGCGCGGCGTCGAGTGCCCGGGCGACCTTCCGACGGCGTCCGACCCCGACCTCGTCGAGCGGGCGCGCGCGGCCAAGACCGCTCTCGGGGACCGCGTCTTCGTCCTCGGGCACCACTACCAGCGCGACGAGGTCATCGAGTTCGCCGACGTCACCGGTGACTCGTTCAAGCTCGCCCGCGACGCCGCCGCCCGGCCCGACGCGCCCTACATCGTCTTCTGCGGCGTGCACTTCATGGCCGAGTCCGCCGACATCCTCACGAGCGACGAGCAGACCGTGATCCTGCCCGACCTCGCCGCCGGCTGCTCGATGGCCGACATGGCCGCGATCGCCCAGGTCGAGGACTGCTGGGAGCAGCTGACCGCGGCCGGCGTCGCCGAGCAGACGATCCCGGTCACCTACATGAACTCCGCCGCCGCGATCAAGGCCTTCACCGGGCGCCACGGCGGCACGATCTGCACGAGCTCCAACGCCCGCACCGCCCTCGACTGGGCCTTCGAGCAGGTCGGTGGCGTCGGGCTGGACGGGACCGGCACCGGCAAGGTGCTCTTCCTGCCCGACCAGCACCTCGGCCGCAACACGGCCGTGCGCGAGCTCGGCCTGTCGCTCGACGACTGCGTCGTCTGGGACCCGCACCGCCCGAACGGCGGCCTGACCCGGGAGCAGCTCGAGAACGCCCGGATGATCCTCTGGCGTGGGCACTGCTCCGTGCACGGCCGTTTCTCCGTCGACGCCGTCGAGGCCGCCCGCCGCGAGATCCCCGGCGTCAAGGTCATCGTCCACCCCGAGTGCCAGTACGAGGTCGTCGAGCGGGCCGACGAGGTCGGCTCGACGGAGAAGATCATCCAGACGATCGCCGCCGCCCCGGCCGGCACGTCGTGGGTCGTCGGCACCGAGCTCAACCTCGTGCGCCGCCTCGCCCAGCAGTTCCCCGAACAGCGGATCGCCTTCCTGGAGAAGAACGTCTGCTACTGCTCGACGATGAACCGCATCGACCTCCCGCACCTCGTGTGGGCGCTCGAGTCCCTCGTCGAGGGCCGGGTCGTCAACCCGATCCGCGTCGACCCGACCGTGGCCGCCGAGGCGCGAGCCGCGCTCGACCGGATGCTCGCCCTGCCCGGCACCACCCACAAGGACTGACGCCCGGTGGCGGCCACCGCAGGCGACCTCCACCGGGTCGCCGTCGTGTCCGACGTGCACGGGAACGTCACGGCGTACGAAGCCGTGCTCGCAGACATCGCGCACCGCGGTATCGAGCACGTCGTCAACCTCGGCGACCTCATCGGCAAGGGACCGCGGGGGTCGGAGTGCATCCGGATGACGCGGGAGCGCGCCATCCCGACTGTCCGGGGCAACTGGGACACCTTCATCGCGCGCGACACCGTGCAGCCGTGGGAGCACGGCCAGTGGGTGCGCGACACGCTGTCAGAGGACGAGCGGCATTGGCTCGCAACGCTGCCCAACGTCCACGAGATCGTGCTGAGCGGCCAGCCGATCCGCTTCTTCCACGCCTCGCCGGTGAGCGAGTTCCACCGCGTCTTCGCCCCGACGACCGAGGAGGAGCACCGGGCCTTCGTCGCGCAGACCGCGTTCACGGGCGACGGGCCGGTGCCGACCATCGTCGGCTACGGCGACATCCACGGCGCCTACCTCGCCGTCGACCACGGCATCACCGTCTTCAACGCCGGGTCGGTCGGCAACGCCCTCGACGGTCCCGGCGCCCCCTACGTCGTCCTCGAGGGCACGCTGCCCCGCGGGGACCTCGACGAGCCCGCGGGCCACGTCGGCATCACCTTCGTCCGGGTGCCCTACGACGTCGAGGCCGAGGTCGCGGTGGCCGAGGAGCTCGGGATGCCCGGCGCGGACGCGTACGCCCTCGAGCTGCGCGAGCAGCTCTACCGCGGCTCGGCGGTCTCTGCCACCTGAGCCGCCGGCCGGGCCTGGCCCGCCGTTCCGCTGTTCCGCTGTTCCCCTGTGGATGGTCCTGCCGATGGCGTATGCCGTCCGCCTCAGCGGGTGGACCGCAGCGCTCCCAGCCGGGCGAGGAAGACCGCCTCGGCCACGCAGACCTTCTCGAACTCGCCGAGGTGCAGCGACTCGTTCGCGCCGTGGGCGCGCGTGTCGGGGTCCTCGACGCCCGTGACGATGATCGACGCGTCGGGGAAGCGGGCCGAGAAGTCGGAGATGAACGGGATCGAGCCACCGACCCCCATGTCGACGGGCTCGGTGCCCCAGGCGTCGGCGAACGACGCACGCGCCTCGTCGTAGACGGGTCCGTTCGCGTCGGCGGCGAAGCCCGAGCCGTGCTCCTCGAGCTCGACCGTGAGCCTGGCCCCCCAGGGAGCGTTGGCCTCGAGGTGCTCACGCACGCGGTCAAAGGCCACGAGGGGGTCCTGGGTCGGGGCCAGGCGAACGGAGATCTTGGCAGCGGCCTTCGCGGACAGGGTGTTCGACGCCTTGTCGATGGACGTCGCGTCGATACCGATCGTCGTGATCGAGGGCTTGTTCCAGAGCCGGCTGAGGATCGAGCCAGACCCGATGAGCGACACGTCGTCGAGCAGGCCCGACTCCGCGCGGAAGCGCTGCTCGTCGTAGTCGATGTCGGCGGCCTCGCCCGCGTCGAGACCGGCCACGGCCACGTTGCCGTCGGCATCGTGGAGCGAGGCGAGGAGGCGCACGAGGGCGGTGGTGGCGTCGGGTGCCGCGCCGCCGAACATGCCCGAGTGCACGGAGTGGTCGAGCGTCTGGACGCGGACGACGACGCGGATGCCCCCGCGCAGGGTCGTGGTCAGGGCGGGCGTGCCGATGTCCCAGTTGCCGGAGTCGGCGATGACGATGGCGTCGGCGGCGAGGCGGTCGCCGTGCTTCTCGAGGATCGTGCCGAGCGACGGCGAGCCGGACTCCTCCTCCCCCTCGACGAAGACCGTGACGCCGACCGGCAGGTTGCCGGCGTGCGCGCGCAGTGCCGCGACGTGGGCCATGACTCCGGCCTTGTCGTCGGCCGCACCACGGCCGTAGAGGCGCCCGTCGCGCTCCACGGGCTCGAAGGGCGAGCTGTCCCAGTCGGCGTCGTCACCGGGGGGCTGCACGTCGTGGTGCGCGTAGAGCGTCACCGTCGGGGCGCCTGCGGGACCGTCGAGGTGCCCGATGACCGCCGGGCGGCCGCCCTCGACGACGACCTCGACGTCGAGGCCCTCGCGGCGGAGCAGCTCGGCGACTGCCTCGGCGCTCCGGGCCACCTGGCTCTGGTCGAAGGACGAGGCCGAGACGCTCGGGATGCGCACGAGCTCCTCGAGGTCGGCCCGCACCTGCGGCATGAGCTCGGCCACGCGGTCGCGGATCAGCTGGATCTGGTCGGGGGTGAGGGCGTCGTCAGTCACCTGCCCGACCCTACCGAGGCCGGCGCGGGGCCAACGAGGGAGCCGACGTACCGCTTCGTCGTCGCGACGGAACGCCTGCTGCGGGTGCAGCCGCGGGGGGCTGTCGTCCCTGATGGGTAGGTTCGACCGGATGGGAGACAACACGTTCGTCGCCGGGCAGCAGCCCTGGCTCGAGCGCCTGGGCAACCTGCGCAACGTCGTGCGCCAGGAGATGGTCACCCGGCAGCTCGCGGAGCACCTGCCTCGCGGACCCCTGCGCGTCCTCGACGTCGGCGCCGGCCAGGGGACGCAGGCACTGCGCCTGGCCCGACTCGGTCACTCGGTGACGGCCGCCGAGCCGGACGGACGGATGCGTGCCGCCTTCGAGCAGGCTGCCGCCGGGCTCACCCCGGAGCAGCGGGAGCGCGTCACGCTCGTGGCCACCGACCTCGCCGGGCTCGCGAGCGTGACGCGGCCGACGGCCTACGACGTCGTCATGTGCCATGGCGTGCTGATGTACCTCCCCGAGAGCCGCGCCGCGGTCGCCGGCCTGGCCCGCCGGGTCGCCCCGGGCGGCATCGTGTCGATCGCGGCTCGCAACGGCGACGCCATGGCCTGGCGCCCGGCCGGCCGGCATGACTGGTCCGCTGCCCTGGCGGTGCTCGACGAGACGCGCCGCGCAGCCGAGCAGGGCCGGGATGCCCGCTACCGCAACGAGATCGGCGTCGACGCGCGCGCAGACACGCTCGCCTCGTTGACGGTCGACTGCGAGGCCGCGGGCCTCGAGCTCGTCGCGTGGTACGGCATCCGCATCGCGAGCGACGACGTCGGGGTGGACGAGCCGGCACCCGCTGGCGACGAGCTGGCGATGCTGCTCGACGTCGAGGAGCGGCTCGGCTCGACCGATCCCTACCGCGCCCTCGGCACCCTCGTGCACGTCATCGCCCGCCGCACGGCCTGACTCCGCCCGTCGACGCCCGTGGCGACGGGCTCCGGGGCTGACGTCCGGACCCGGGCGTGCTTGGCTCGGACCATGGACGCCGTCGACCGGGTGCAGCAGGCCTTCGCCGCCGTGCCCCGGGCCGGCTTCCTCCCCCGCGGCGCCCGGTCCCGCGCGGGTCACGACGGCCCCATCCTCATCGGGCACGGGCAGACGAACTCGCAGCCGCGGACGGTCGCCGACATGTTGCGCCTCCTCGACGTGCAGCCCGGACAGCGCGTCCTCGACGTCGGCTCGGGCTCCGGATGGACGACCGCCCTGCTCGCCCACCTCACCGGACCCACCGGCGAGGTCGTCGGCGTCGAGCTCGAGCCCGCCCTCGCGCGATGGGGTGCCGCGAACCTCGCCGCCAGCCGGATGCCGTGGGCCGAGATCCACGAGGCCGCCGCGGGGGTGCTCGGCGCCCCGGACCGGGGGCCCTGGGACCGCATCCTCGTGTCCGCCGAGGCGCAGACCCTGCCCCAGCCACTCGTCGACCAGCTCGGCGACCCGGGGCGGCTCGTCCTCCCCGTCGCCGGCTCGATGACGCTCGTCGTGCGCGACCACGGCACGCTCGTGACGAGCCGGCACGGGCACTACCGCTTCGTCCCGCTCCGCACGACCCCCGGGGCCTGACCGCGAGGGGTCGTATGCCGGGTGGCCGCGGGCGCGATGCGGGCCCAGGACGCCCTTCGGCTTAGAGTGTCCCCGTGTTCGGACGCAAGAAGACCCTCAACGAAGACCTCGCACCCACGGCCTCGACGGACGCGTCGGCACGCGCCGGGGCGAAGAACCGGCCCACGCCGAAGCGGCGCGAGCAGGAGGCCCTCAACAAGCGTCCCCTCATCGTCACCGACCGCAAGGCCGCGACGAAGCAGGACAAGACGGCCCGCCGCGAGGCGATGGCCAAGCAGCGCGCCGGCATGATGACGGGTGACGAGAAGTACCTCCCGGCCCGCGACAAGGGCCCCCGTCGCCGGTTCATCCGCGACACCGTCGACGCCCGCTGGAACATCGGCGAGTTCATGCTGCCGATCATGCTGATCGTGCTGCTGCTCAGCTTCGTCCGGACGAACTGGGCCCTGCTGCTCGTCTTCGTCCTCGTCTACGGCCTCATCCTCGTGGCCATCGGCGACGCCCTCCTCATGTGGCGCCGCACGCGCCGCAAGATGGACGACAAGTTCGGCGGCGCCGAGAAGGGTGACGCGTGGTACGCCATCATGCGCGCCTTCCAGATGCGCCGCACGCGCATGCCGAAGCCGCAGGTCGCCCGCGGCGAGCACCCCGCCTGACCCGCCCTCGCCGGGTCGGACGGGGTGCGGCCGACCGCCGCCGTCAGCCCTGCAGGTCGGCGAACGCCAGCGGCGCCCGCGTCACGGCATACGTCGCGAAGTAGAGCTTGTCGACGGAGCCGTCGGCGGCACGCACGACCTCGAGCACCTCGCCGCGCTCCCGGCCCGCCACGGCGCGGAAGCGGTCGGTGCCCTCGGCGGCATACCGCGTCTCCGACAGCGGCTCGTCGTCGGCGAGCCTGGACCACAGCTCGCCGCCGCGCACGAAGAACGTGATCGGCGACCCCTCCGACCACCAGAGGCCGAGGAGCTCGGTCAGGGCGGGCTGAGCCGTCTCGGGCACCCACGCCGCGGTCAGAGCCGGTTCGGCGTCGACGACGGCCTCGACGAGGTCGGTGGCAAGCCCGAGGGTCAGGGCGCCGGAGGTGGCATTGGCGAAGACGATCGCGCCGACTCCGTCCTTGCGCCGGACCCGCAGGCCGGTGAGGAAGCCCGGCATCGCGCCGCCGTGGCCGACATAGACCCGGTCGCCGCGGCGGCCCATCCCGAAGCCGAGGCCGTAGGCACCGCTCCAGCCGTCGACGTCGGTCATGATGATCGGCCGGCACATCTCCTCGACGGTCTCGGGTCGCACGACCCGGTCGTCGGGGTTCGCGACGTAGGCGGCGTAGCGCGCCATGTCGGCGACGGTCGACCACAGGCCACCCAGCGGTGCCGTCGCGTTGAGCGTGAAGAGCGGCTCCTCGCTCGCCGTGCCGGCGTACGGGTCGACCTGGTAGCCGATTGCCCGGTCGTCGGCCGGCGTCAGGCCGGTGCGGTCCATCCCGAGCGGCTCGAGCACCCGCTCGCGGACGACATGCTCCCAGCCCCGGCCCGTGACGCGCTCGACGACCTGGCCGAGGAGGCCGTAGGCGAGGTTGGAGTAGTGGAAGGCGTGGTGGGCGGGGAGCACCTGCTCCGCCTCCTCGAGGCCGGCGAGGAACTCGTCTCGCTCGGGGGCCACGAGGCTCTCCCAGATGTTGCCGACCGGCTCACGCTGCAGCCCGGAGGCGTGGGCGAGCATCTGCCGCAGCGGGACCCGCGCGTGCTTCGTGCCCGGCACGTACGTCTCGAGCGCGTCGTCGAGGGACAGCAGGCCCTCGTCGCGCAGCGACATGACGGTCAGGGCCGTGAACGTCTTCGTGACCGAGCCGATCATGAACTGCGTGTCGTCGGTGGCGGGCGCGGGCTGCGACCCGAGCCGGGCCGACCCCACGTGCGCCGACCAGACGAGCGCGCCCTCGCGCACGACGCCGACGCTGACGCCGGGAGAGCGCCAGGTGCGCTGGGCCGTGACGACCCGGGCGAGCAGGTCGCGCTCGAGCCCCGCCGACAGCGCCGTCTCCGACGGGCTGCCGGCCCCGTGCGGCGCGCTCACTCCGCGGCCCGCAGGCTCATCGGGCCGTAGACGACGGTGTCGTTCTCGCGCAGGGTGACCGCCTCGACCCCAGCGTCGAGCAGCTCGCGCCACGACTCCCCCAGGTAGCTCTCGGCGTCGCTCTGGGTCGGGAATCCCGAGGTCGTCACGCCCTCACCCTCCACCGGGTTGCCGTGCGCGTCGAGGAACAGCCAGGACCAGTCAGCACTCATGCGGACACCCTAGTTGGCACGCCGTTTGACGGGCGCAGGCCCCGCGTGCGACGGTTCGCCTAACCGAAGGACGATGGGGCAAGCCGGTGTGACTCCGGCGCTGACCCGCAACCGTGATGCCACCTCCCGCTGCCGCGCGGCCCGGGGTGACCAGCCGGAAAACCCGCGTCCCACCGGCTCCTTTGTCAGTCTGTCGTGGAATGCGGACCGGAGTCACCCCGCCGGGCCGGCCGCAGCCAGCAGACCCGACATGGTGTCCCACCGCGAGGAGGAAACCGTGTCCCCTGTCCGTCGTGCCCCGCTCCGAGTCGTGCTCGCCGCGCTCGTCGCCGCCTGCCTCTCGGCCCTCACCATCGCGCCGGCCCACGCCGCCGCGTACCGCTACTGGGGCTTCTACCAGCTCTCCGACGGCGCCTGGACCTTCGCGCAGAAGGGCCCGGACCAGACGACCCCCAAGGACGGCAGCGTCGACGGCTGGCGTTTCGCGGTCGCCGACGAGGCCTCGACGCGCTATCCGCGCGCCGTCCTCACGTTCGAGCAGGTCTGTGGCACCACTGCGGCCGTGTCGGGCAAGAAGCGCGTCGGTCTCGTCGTCGACTTCGGCCGCCCGGCCGATGCCGCCGACGGCGCCACGCCGCCCGAGCCGAAGGCCCTGTGCGCGGTCGTCGCCACGGACGCGACGAGCGCTGCTGTGCTCGCCGTCGCCGGTGACGTGCGCACCGAGAAGGGCCTCGTCTGCGGCGTCGACGGCTACCCGACGAGCGACTGCGGCGGTGCCGTCAAGGAGGTCACCCCCGAGGCCAAGGCCGCCGACCAGCCGGTGACCATCGCCGCTCCGGCGGCCACGCCGTCCGTGTCGGCCTCGACCCCGGCCGCCTCGGGCACCGACGTCGCCGCGGCGCCGACGTCCGGTACGTCGGGCGGGACCGTTGCGGCCTACGTCATCGCGGGCCTCGTCCTGCTCGCGCTCATCGGCTACCTGCTCATGCGCTCGCGGTCGCGCGCTCGCCAGGACGGCTGAGGAGCCACGACGAGCGTGGCGCGACTCCAGCGCAGGGCCCGGCTCCAGCACCCCGCAGCCTGGTGGCTGTGGGGGCTGGGCCTGGCCACCGCTGCGTCGCGCACGACCAACCCGGTGCTCCTGCTGCTCGTCATCGGGGTCTGCGTCCTCGTCGTCGACGAGCGCCATGACCCTGCCACGGTCAACCCGCTGCCCGCCTTCCTCGCCATCGGTGCCGTCATCGTCGCGTTCCGCATCGTCATGACGGCCCTGCTGGGCAACGGCATCGTCGGTGAGACCGTCGTCATGACCCTGCCGAGCGTGCCGCTGCCGGACTGGGCGGCGGGCGTACGCATCGGCGGGACGGTGACGCTCGAGTCCCTGCTGTATGCCGCCTACGACGCTCTGCGCCTCGCCGCGGTCCTCGCGTGCCTCGGTGCCGCCAACGCGCTGGCGAGCCCGCGCCGACTGCTGAGATACCTGCCCGCCACCCTCTACGACGTCGGCACCGCCGTCGTCGTGGGGCTGACGTTCGCGCCGCAGCTGCTGACCGACGCCCGCGAGGTGCGCGCAGCGCGCACGCTGCGCGGTCGTGACGGCCGCGGCCTGCGCGAGATGGCCCGGCTCACCGTGCCCGTGCTCGAGACCGCGTTCGAGCGGTCGCTCGGGCTGGCGGCGTCGATGGAGTCCCGTGGCTACGGCCGCGCCGTCCGCTCCACGACGACGAGCCGTCGGGCCGCGACGGGGCTCGCCCTCGCCGGCCTCGTCGGGGTCCTCGCCGGTCTCTACGGCCTGCTCGACTCCTCGGCCGGCGGGGTGCTCGGGCTGCCGGTCCTCGTGCTCGGCGCGCTCCTCGCCGGCTCGAGCCTGCTCGTCGGTGCGTCGCGCGACCCCCGGTCGGGCCACCGCCGCGACCGCTGGACGTGGACCGAGACCGTGACGGTCGTCGCGGGCGCCGTGCCCGCCGCGGTCCTCGTCGTCGGCTCGCTGCAGGGCTGGGAGGGCATCGTGCCGAGCCAGCAGGCCGTGCTGCCCGCCGTGCCCCTCGTCGCCGTCCTCGCGCTGCTCGTGGCCGCCCTTCCCGCCTGGCTGTCGCCCCGTCCCCGGGAGGTCGCACCGTGATCACCTTCGAGCACGTGTCGGTGCAGTATGCCGACGCCCCCGCTCCCAGCCTCCACGACGTCACGCTCGGGATCCCCGAGGGCGAGCTCGTCCTCGTCGTCGGCCCCACGGGAAGCGGCAAGTCCACGCTGCTGCGCACCATCAACGGGCTGGTCCCGCACTTCAGCGGCGGCACGCTCACCGGACGCGTCACCGTCGACGGGCTCGACACGGCCGAGCACCGTCCTCGTGACCTCGCGACGGTGGTCGGCCTCGTCGAGCAAAACCCGTCCTCGACCTTCGTCACCGACGTCGTCGAGGACGAGGTCGCCTACGGCATGGAGACGATGGGGCTGGACTCGACGACGATCCGCCGCCGCGTCGAGGAGACCCTCGACCTCTTCGGGCTGACGCCGCTGCGCGCCCGGGCGTTGCGCACCCTCTCGGGTGGTCAGCAGCAGCGGGTCGCGATCGCCGCGCTCTTCGCCGCCGGCCCTCGAGTCCTCGTGCTCGACGAGCCGACGTCGGCCCTGGATCCGGTTGCGGCAGAGGAGGTCCTGGCCTCGCTCCATCGCATCGTGCACGACCTCGGGGTCACCGTCGTGCTGGCCGAGCACCGGCTCGAACGCGTCGTGCACCATGCCGACCGCGTCGTCCTCGTCGACGAAGGACACGTGTCCGAGCTGCTCGACCCCGCCGAGGCGATGCTCCGCTCCCAGATCTACCCGCCCGTCGTCGGTCTCTCCCGCCTCGTCGGGTGGTCGCCGACGCCGCTGTCCATCCGCGACGCGCGCCGCAAGGCGGCCGCCCTGCGCGAAGCCCTCGGCACGAGCACACCGCGCCCCGTGGCAGACCTCAGGGTGATCGGGCCCGCCGACGCGGTCACCGTCGACGGCCTTCGCGTCTCGCGCGGCGGCCGGGTCGTCCTCGACGGTGTCGACCTCGCCGTGGCGCGTGGCTCGGTGACGACCCTCATGGGCCGCAACGGCGCGGGCAAGTCGACGCTCCTCGGAGCCATCGCGGCCCAGCACCGGCTGGCCGGGGGGACGGTGCGCGTCGGGGCCGGAGGCGTCGACCCGCGCGCGAGGTCCGCCCGCGAGCGGGTGCGGACCGTGGGGCTCGTGCCGCAGCAGCCCGAGCTGCTCCTCTATGCCGACACCGTGGCGGCCGAGTGCACCGCGGCCGACGAGGACTTCGGCGCCGCCCCGGGCACGGCCCGCGGGCTGCTCGACCGCATCTCCGGGGGCATCGACCCCACGGTCCACCCGCGCGACCTCTCCGAGGGACAGCGGCTCGAGCTCGCGCTGGCCGTCATCCTCTCGGGGTCGCCCGAGGTGCTCCTGCTCGACGAGCCGACGCGCGGTCTCGACTACGGCGCGAAGAAGCGTCTCGGCGAGATGCTCACCGGACTGGCGGCCCAGGGCACGACCGTCCTGCTCGCCACCCACGACGTCGAGCTCGCGGCCGAGGTCGCCGACCGTGTCGTCATCCTCGCCGACGGGGAGGTCGTCACCGACGGCCCGGCACGCGAGGTCCTCGCGTCCTCGCCGGCCTTCGCCCCGCAGGTGACGAAGGTGCTCCTCCCCCAGACCTGGCTCACCGTGGCCGAGGTCGCGGGCGCCCTCGCGAGGATCGCATGACCGGGCGCCGGGTCATCCCGCTGCGCTGGCCGGCGGTCGTGGCCGTCGCGGTGGTCGGCGTCGTCGGGCTGGTGGCGTTCACCTGGCCCTTCTTCGTCACCGGGGACTTCGCGCGCGACCACGGCAACGACGCGCCCTGGCTCTTCGCCGTCCTCCTCGGGCTGCTCGCGGTCGTCTGCCTCGCGGAGGTCACGGCCGGACGCCTCGACGCCAAGACGATTGCCGTCCTCGGGGTGGCGGCAGCGGCCGGCGGTGGGCTGCGCCTGCTCAGCGCCGGCACCGCCGGGCTCGAGCCGATGTTCTTCATCGTCATCGTGGCCGGGCGTGTGCTCGGGCCCGGCGTCGGCTTCGTCTCCGGCTCCCTCGCCGTCACCACAGGGGCGCTGCTCACGGGTGGCGTCGGCCCGTGGCTCCCCTTCCAGATGATCTGCGCCGGGGGCATCGGGCTCGGTGCCGGTCTGCTGCCGGCCCGCGCGGGAGGACGCGCCGAGCGGTGGGTGCTCGCGGCATACGCCCTCGTGACGGGACTCGCCTTCGGGCTCTTCATGAACCTCTGGTTCTGGCCCTTCCTCGGGACCAACGCGCCCAGCGGGATGGGCTTCGTCCCCGGAGCACCGCTCTCGGAGAACCTCGCCCACTACGGCCTCTTCTACCTCGCGACGTCCCTCGCGTGGGACCTGCCGCGGGGGGTGCTCAACGCGGTCCTCGTCCTGCTGGCCGGTCCGGCGCTGCTCCGCGTCTTCCGCCGCGGAGCCCGACGGGCGGCCTTCGGGGTGCCGGTCGTCTTCGAGCCGACACGGGCGTCGGGCGCCGACTCGCCGCTGCAGGGCGCCGGCGGCGCCCGGTGAGCCGCGCGCACGGAGCCCGCACGACGACCCTCGTCACGGGGCCGGTGCGCAGCGGCAAGAGCCGGCACGCCGAGGACCTCGTCGCGGACCACGACGACGTCACGTATGTCGCGACCGGTCGTCGGGCCGATGCGTCCGACCCCGAGTGGAGCCGGCGCGTGGAGGACCACCGGACGCGCCGTCCCGCGACGTGGCGGACCGTTGAGACGACGGACGTGGTCAGGGTGTTCGACGCTGCCACGGGCCCGGTCCTCGTCGACTGCCTCGGCACGTGGCTCACGGCCCTCGTCGATGCCGCGGGCTGGGACGACCTCGCTGCTGCGGCCGACGCCGTGCGTCGCGAGGGCGACCGGCTCGTCGAGTCACTCTGCACCGCAACGGTGCCCGTCGTCATCGTGACGAACGAGGTCGGCTGGTCCCTCGTGGCGACCACGGCCTCGGGGCGCCTCTTCCAGGACGAGCTGGGCCGCCTCAACGCCCTCGTCGCGGCGGTGGCGGCGCGCGTTCATCTCGTCGTCGCCGGACGCGTCGTCGACCTCAGCGACGCCCCCGTCGTGCCCAGCAAGCCCCGCCCGAGGACGCTCGATGCGTGACGCCTGGCGTCTCGCGTTCGGCACCTTCACCGCGCTCCGCGTCGGCCCTCCGGAGCACGTCACCGACGTCGTGCTCGGCCGCGCCATGCTGCTCGCGCCCCTGACGACGGCGCCCGCTCTCCTCGCCTGGGCCGCCCTGGGCACGGTGTCGACGACGGGCTGGGCTCCCGCCCGCGTCGTGGCCGTGCTGGCCCTCGTCGTCACGGCGCTGCTGTCGCGGGCGCTGCACCTCGACGGGCTCGCGGACCTCGCCGACGGGCTCACCTCCGGGCACGACCCTGCGCGGTCGCTCGAGGTCATGCGACGCGGCGACACCGGTCCGGCCGGTGCTGCGGCGGTCGTCCTGGCCGTCCTGCTCGACGCCGCCTGCCTCACGACCCTCCTCGGCGGTGCCCTCGGCACGGCGATGGCCGTCGTGGCCCTCGTGGCGAGCCGCATCGCGTGCGCGGTGTGCACGCGGGACGGCATACCTCCGGCCCGTGCCGACGGGCTCGGTCAGGGCGTCGCCGGCACCGTGTCCCGGGCGCACCTGCTGGGCCTCGTCGCCGCGGTCGCCCTGCTGGCCGGCCTCGCGGTCGCGGGCCTGTCGGCCGTGCTCGGCGACACGTCGTGGGCCGGGGGCGTCGGTGCGGTCGCTGTCGTTCTCGTCTCGGTGGCCGGGTCCGTCGTGACGCGGCGGCACGCGGTCCGGCGCCTGGGCGGGGTCACCGGAGACGTCATCGGCGCCGCGATCGAGGTCGCCCTGGCCGCCGGTCTCGTCACGGCCGCTCTGGTCGTCACCGCCCTCCCCCACCCCTGACCGTCGAAAGGCCAGACTTCGCGGGTACGACCCCGTCGAGGGGCCACTCTTCGCGAGTGCGTACCCGTCGAAAGGCCAGACGTCGCGTCCGCGAACGTCTCGAAAGGCGCGGCGGGCCAGCGACATCCGCCACTCGACGACCGAGGACCGAGGACCCGCAGACTTTGGCCTCTCGACGGTTGACGAGGGCCGGTCGGTCAGCGGCGGAGACGTGCTGCGACGGGTCCTGGCAGCCGGCTGCGCCAGTCGGTCTTGGGCGACTCGCGCCGCACCTCTGCGATGCGCTCGCGACGGGCGCGTTCGACCGCCGGGGACTCGAGCGCGGGCCACGGCTCGGACCTCTGGGTCGCCCGGGCCAGCACGAGGTCGGCCAGCTCCGGGTTCAGCGCCAGCAGCGGGCCGTGCAGACGAGTGCCGAGGATCGACCCGGCGAGGACACCCTCGGTCGTGCCACCGACGGCGTCCTCGGTGCGGTTGCCCGACCCGGCCTCGAGCGTGAAGAGGGCGCGCGCGCCGTCCTCGCGGACCGTGCGCAGGTCGTTGGCCTCCCAGCCGATGAGGGCGGGCAGGTCGAGAGAGGCATCCGGTCGGGTCACGACGGTGCCGGTGATCTCGGGAGCCGAGTGGATGCTGACCGGCGCGAGACCAAGGCCCTGGTGCCGCGCACCGGCCGGGTCGACCCACGAGCGAGCGATCGCGTCGAGACCGGCGTCGACGGCGAGCAGCACCGCGCCGTCCGAGACCCGTGCCGCCAGGTCGGTCGAGGTGAGCGCCTCGACGAGCGCCGCCACGCCGCCACGTCCGGTGCCGCCGACGAGGTAGACGTCGGCGTCGACGAAGGAGTCGGCCCGGTCGACGGTGACGGTCTCGACCGACAGGTCACGGGCGGCCCCGCGGCGCACGAGCGCGCTCGCGTTGGCCTCGTCGGCCGCGGCGACCGTGGCGAGCGGGAAGAGCGTGGCCACGGTGAGTGCCCTGCTCAATGGGTGCCTCCTCGGAACTGCTTGGAGATGCGTCGGAAGGCCGGGTAGTTGCAGGCCACCATCACCTCGCCCGGTGCGTGCGCGCGAACGGCCGACTCGATGTCGGGGGCCTCGACGACGTCGGCGCCGGCCGCGTCGAGGATCGCCACCGCGTCCGCCGTGCGCCCGCCCGTGACGGCGACGCGCTCGCCGGCGAGGCGCTGGAACGGCGCCTCCCACATCGTGGCGGTGTCCTTGGGTCCGAACGGGTCGACGGCCACGACGAGCGGCCGGTCGGTCGAGACGGCGACGTCGATCGCCTCGGCCCACCCGGCGGGGTTCTTGAGCATGAGCAGGCGCGCGGCGTGGTCGCCGAGGCGGTAGGGCGCGTAGCGGCCGTCGACGTCGGCGACGGCGCTGACCCGCTCGGCGGCCTCGGCCACGTCGACGCCGAGGGCGTCGGCGGCCGCGAGGGCGAAGGCGCCACCCACCGGGCCGGTGCGGCCGGGCACCGTGACCTCGATCCGGGTGCGCTCCCCCGCGTGCTCGACGGCCCAGCCGTCGCCGTCGGGCACGACCTTCCAGTCGGGCTCGGGCCGCGAACGCCGGCAGCCGGGGCAGCTCCACGAGTCGTCGGTGAAGTCCTGGACCGAGCCGCAGGCCGGGCAGATGAGGGCGTCACCGCGCCAGTAGAGACCGCCGCTGACGCCGATGCGGTGCGGCGCGGTCTCGAAGGCCCAGCTGACGAGCGGGTCGTCGACGTTGACGATGGCGACGCAGTCGTCGGGCAAGGCGGCGGCGGTGCGGCGCCAGTGCTCGAGCGTGCTCCTGAGCGAGACGCCGCGGGTGTACTCGCGCGAGCTGTTGAGCACGACGACCGCCTTGGGCCGGGTGCCGCGTGCGACGGGCTCGAGGTAGACCTCGTCGACCTCGAGGGCTGCGAGCCCGGACGTGCGGTCGGCCGAGAGGGCGGTGACGATGCCATCGGTCATGTTGGCGCCGGTCGTGTTGCTCACGACCGCGCCGCCGGGCGTGATCGCCGCAGCGACGAGGGCCGTCACGGTGCTCTTGCCGTTCGTCCCGGTGACGAGGACGCTGCGCCGGTCACCGGCCACGGCGCGGAGCACCTGCGGGTCGACGCGGAGGGCGAGGCGGCCACCGATCATGGAGCCGGAGCCCTTGCCGAGGGCCTGCGAGAGCCGTCCCGCCGACCGTCCCGTGGCCAGCGCCAGGCGGGCGCGGAGCGGATCGCGTGCGTCAGACAAAAGCGGTTACCCTTCTCGACATCGTGGGTCGCGCCGCTCGGCAGCGAGGGGCGACCGCTCGGTGACATGCCAGATCGACAAGCCAGATCGTAGCCGCAGCACCGGTTCTCCCGGTCCGCGGGTGGACGAGGAGGAGACCGCGTGCGAGCCACCGATGTCGGGATCGAGATCGGGACGGGGCACTCGGGTCCACTCAACGCGATCACCGACGTCGAGGGCGTCCGGGTCGGCTACAGCACGATCGTCCACGGTGAGGGCGAGATGACGGTCGGGCAGGGCCCGGTGCGCACCGGCGTCACCGTCGTGCTCCCCCACGGCGGCCGCGCCTCCACCGAGCCGGTCTTCGCCGGCTACCACCGGCTCAACGGGTTCGGCGAGCTGACCGGCCTCGAGTGGCTGCACGAGTCGGGCATGCTCTCGAGCCCCATCGCCCTGACCAACACCGACAGCGTCGGGGTCGTGCGCGACTCCCTCATCGCCCGCGAGACCCGCGTGCCCGGGCGGATGCCGATCATGCTGCCGGTCGTCGGCGAGACGTGGGACGGCATCCTCAACGACATCAGCGGACAGCACGTCACCCGCGAGCACGTCCATGCCGCCTTCGACGACGCGCGAACGGGCGTCATCGCGGAGGGCAACGTCGGCGGTGGCACGGGCACGCAGTGCTACGGCTTCAAGGGCGGCACCGGCACGGCCTCGCGGGTCGTCGACCTCGGCGACCGCCACTTCACGGTCGGCGTCCTCGTCCAGGCCAACCACGGCGATCGCAAGCACTTCGAGGTCAACGGCGTGCCGATCGGGCACGTGCTGACGAAGAAGGTCGTGCCCTTCCCGCGCATGTCCGAGATCACCCGGGTGCCGCCGCCGGGCACCGGGTCGGTGCTCGCCGTCGTCGCGACGGACGCGCCCCTGCTCCCCCACCAGCTCAATCGGCTCGCCCAGCGAGCCGGGCTCGGCATCGCGAAGTTCGGCGCCCGCGGTGACAACTACTCCGGCGACCTCATGATCGCCTTCTCGACGGCCGCGCACGGGATGCCCGACCAGGGCCCCGGCGCCCGCACCGAGATCGGCATGCAGGTCGAGATGCTCGCCCTCGAGTACTTCGACGCGATGTTCGGAGCCGTCATCGAGGCCACGGCCGAGGCCATCCTCAACGCGATGCTCCAGGCCGAGACGATGGAGGGCCGCGACGGACTGACGATCCACGCCCTCGACGGCGAACGACTGGCGAGCATCCTCGACCGCCACGGCAGGCGCCGCTTCTCGCTGCGCGAGTAGCGACTGACCAGCCCCGCTCACGACGTGTGCCGGGTGGCGCACTGACCGCGCCACCCGGCATACGTCGTCGGTGAAGGGGACTCAGCCCTCGCGGACCTGCACCTGGACGAACGGCGGCTTGACCACGGTGGCCTCGAGGGCACGGCCGCGCACGTCGATCGACACCGTCTCACCGTCGGCGATCTCGGGGTTCAGCAGCGCGAGCGCGATGCCCTGCTTGAGCGTGGGCGAGAAGGTGCCGGAGGTGACCTCGCCGGCTGCCGCGCCGTTCCACGAGACGGTGCAGTGCGCCCGCGGGATGCCGCGGCCGGTCACGAGCAGGCCCCGCATGAGGCGCGTCGGGTTGGCCCGCTCGGCCTCGAGGGCCTGCTTTCCCCAGAAGGTGTCCTTCTTCCAACCCACGGCCCAGCCGGCGCGAGCCTGGACGGGTGAGATCTGCAGCGACAGGTCCTGTCCGTGCAGCGGGTAGCCCATCTCGGTTCGGAGCGTGTCGCGCGCACCGAGGCCGCACGGCTTGCCGTCGAACGGCTCGAGCGCCGCCACGAGGGCGTCCCAGAGCGCCGGGGCGTCGTCCCAGCGCGGGACGAGCTCGTAGCCGCGCTCCCCGGTGTAGCCGGTACGACAGACGATGACGGGCCGGCCCTGCCAGTCCGCCTCGACGAAGGACATGTAGTCGTGGCCGGTCGGCAGCCCCAGGGACTCGAGCACCTCGTCGCTCTTCGTGCCCTGGACGGCGATGACGCCGTAGTCGCGGTGCAGGTTCGTGACGGTGATGCCCTCCGGCGCGGCGGCCTGCAGGCGGCGCACGACCTCGGCGGTGTTGGCCGCGTTGGGGATGAGGAAGACGTCGTCGTCGGACTTGAGGTAGACGATGAGGTCGTCGACGACGCCGCCCGCGTCGTCGCAGCACAGGGTGTACTGCGCCGAGCCCGGCTGGATGCGGCGCACGTCGTTGGTCAGGCACGCGTTGACGAAGTCGGCCGCGCCGGGACCCGTCACCGAGGCCTTGCCGAGGTGGCTCACGTCGAACACGCCGACGCGCTCGCGCACCGCGGTGTGCTCGGCGACGACGCCGCCGCCGGGGTACTCGATCGGCATGTCCCAGCCACCGAAGTCGGCCATCTTCGCGCCGAGGGCGACGTGGCGGTCGTGCAGGGGTGAGGTCAGCGGGGAGGTCGTCCCCGACGTCGCTGTCGTCATGGGCGCCAACCTACCGCCCGGCGGGTGTGCCGCCTCCGCTCGTTATCATCGAACGCCGCCACCCGCGGCGGTGTCGTGAGGCCGACCGGCGCACGAAACCGTGCACCACCGACGCACCACCGACGCACCCCTCATGACGTGCTCTGACCGTGCGCCCGTCAGCACCTCGACAAAGGAGTCCTTCGTGGCCAACCTGACCATCTCGAACCGCTCGGCCGCCGACACGGCCGGCGACGCGCTCGTCGTCGCGCTCGTCCCCGGTGACGGCGGTGCCGCTCTGGCGCCCGGCCACGGACTTCCCCGCAAGACCGTCGCCCACCTCAAGTCCGTCGTCACCGACCTCGAGCTCGCCGGCAAGGTCGGCGAGGTCACGACCCTCGCGGCCGTGCCGGAGGTCGCCGCCACGCTCGTCGTGCTCGCCGGTGTCGGCGAGCTGTCCGGCGACGCGTCCGCCCTCGAGGACGTCCGCCAGGGCTTCGGTGGCGCGATCCGCAGCCTGAGCCGCAAGAAGAAGGTCGCGGTCGTCGTGCCCGGCACGTCCGTCGAGATCGTCTCCGCCGTCGCCGAGGGCGTGGCCCTCGGGGCGTATGCCGTGTCCAAGGCGGGGACGCGCAGCACCGATGCCGTCGACGCGGTCGCCCTCGTCGGCCCGGCCGACGCCGCCTCGCGTCGCGCGGTCAAGCGCGCTGCCGCGCTCGGCGAGGCCGTCGCCTACACGCGCGACCTCGTCAACCTCCCGCCGAACCTGCTCTACCCGGAGACCTTCGTCGACTCGCTCGCCGACCGCGTCAAGGGCACCAAGGTCAAGCTCAAGTCCTACGACATGAAGGCGCTCCGGGCCGGCGGTTTCGGGGGCACCGTGGGCGTCGGCCAGGGCTCGGCCAACGAGCCGCGGATCGCCGTCCTCAGCTACACCCCGACGCGTCCCAAGGCGTCCATCGCCTTCGTCGGCAAGGGCATCACCTTCGACTCGGGCGGCCTCTGCATCAAGCCGGCCAACGGGATGCTGACGATGAAGTGCGACATGGCGGGAGCGGCCGCCGTCGCCGGTGCCGTCCTCGCCATCGCCGAGCTCGGTCTCCCGATCGCCGTCACCGGCTACCTCGGCCTGGCCGAGAACATGCCGAGCTCCACGGCCCAGCGGCCGAGCGACGTCGTGACGATGCGTGGCGGGACGACCGTCGAGGTGCTCAACACCGACGCCGAGGGCCGCATGGTCCTCGGTGACTGCATCGCCCTGGCCTCGGAGACCAAGCCCGACGCCATCGTCGACATCGCGACCCTCACCGGTGCGCAGGTCGTCGCGCTCGCCAACACGGCCGCCGTCATGGGCAACGACGACGACTTCCGCACCCGGGTCCTCGACGCTGCGTCGACGGTCGGCGAGGCCATGTGGCCGATGCCGCTGCCGACCGAGCTGCGTCCGGGCCTCGACTCGATCAACGCCGATCTCGCGCACAAGGGCGGCGCCGAGGGTGGCATGCTGACCGCCGGCCTCTTCCTCGGCGAGTTCGTCGGCGAGGGCATCCCGTGGAGCCACCTCGACATCGCCGGACCGGCCTACAACGACAAGGCACCGACGGGCTACTGGCCCAAGGGCGGCACCGGCTTCGGGGTGCGCACCCTCGTGGGGCTCGCCGAGTCCTACGTCTGACGCCGACGTGCGAGAGGCCCCGTTCCGTGACGGAACGGGGCCTCTCGGCGTGTGCGGCTGGGGTCAGCCGCCGGACTTGCGACGGAACATCTGCTGGGCCTTGGCGGGGCCGTGTGCACCGTGCACCTTGGTGCGGTCGTGGTCGTCGGAGACGTCCTTGCCACCGTGGGCGTGCTTCTTGTCGAGGGCCGCACGGAACTTGGCCTTCATCTCCTCGCTGGGACCGCTGGATTCGCCATCCTGCTTCGACATTCGAGAACCTCCTGTGTGCTGTGGCGCCGAATCCGGCACGGACTGAACGCTTTTCACCCTGTCAGCGAACCGGGACCCGGTCCACCCCTTTTGCCCGGCAACCGACCACGAGGTCGTATGCCGTGTCGCCGGGTCAGGCGTCACCCTGACGTCGGCGCTTGCTCCACTCGCGCATCCGGTTGGGATAGCCCGTCTTGTTGACGTCGTAGACCGGGACGCCGAGCTTCTGGCTGATCTCGAAGCCGTCCTTGGGCGAGGGCACGGCGCGACGCGTCCACTCCCCGTCCCACGCGATGAGCACGATGGTCGTGGGGCTGACGCTCGTGGCGGGCTCGACGTAGGCCTCGACACCGAGCCGGGACTCGACGAACGCGCGCAGGTGCTGGTCGACCGCCTTCCGGTCGATCTCCATCTGCGGCCCGTCGGACCGGCCGGGGAAGGGATTGCCCTTGCGGCTGCCGCGTCGTGAGAACCAGCCCATGGCGGCACTGTACGGGGTCGACCCGTGCTCACCACCACAGCGCGCCGGGAGGCGTGACCTGCCTGTGACGTCTCATCCGATCAATGACAAGATGCTCTTGCACGCCCACCCGTACGCCCACCCACGCGTACGCCAGAACGTCCGCGGACTCCTGCTGCACGACGGCGGGAGCAGGCGATTCACCCGAAGGAGCACATGCACATGCCGGCTGGTGCCGCAGGCGACTACGACGTCGTCATTCTCGGTGGAGGGTCCGGCGGCTACGCCTGTGCCCTGCGGTCGGCAGAGCTGGGGCTCTCCGTGGCACTCGTGGAGAAGGGGCGTCTGGGCGGCACGTGCCTGCACCAGGGCTGCATCCCGACCAAGGCGCTGCTCCACGCCGCCGAGGTTGCCGACGTCGCCCGCGAGGGTGCGAGCTTCGGGGTGAAGACGACCTTCGAGTCCGTCGACATGTCGGGCGTCAACGCCTACAAGGACGGCGTCATCAGCCGCCTCTACAAGGGACTCCAGGGTCTCGTGAAGGCCGCGAAGATCGACTACGTCGAGGGGTCGGGCGTCCTCGACGGGCCCCACACCGTCGTCGTCGGCGACCGCCGCATCACCGGTCGCAACGTCGTGCTCGCCACCGGCAGCTATGCGAAGTCGCTCCCGGGGCTCGAGATCGGCGGCCGCATCATGACGAGCGAGCAGGCCCTCGCCATCGACCACGTGCCGGCCCGGGTCGTGGTGCTTGGTGGCGGTGTCATCGGCGTCGAGTTCGCCTCCGTCTTCAAGAGCTTCGGCTCCGAGGTGACGATCGTCGAGGCGCTCCCGCGTCTCGTCGCGGCCGAGGACGAAGCCATCAGCAAGCAGCTCGAACGCTCCTTCCGCAAGCGCAAGATCGCCTTCAAGACCGGTGTGCGCTTCGCCGGCGCGACCCAGCAGGGCGACGTGGTCACGGTGTCGCTCGAGTCGGGCGAGACCATCGAGGCCGACCTGCTCCTCGTCGCGGTCGGGCGCGGCCCGGTCACCGAGGGCCTGGGCTACGAAGACGCCGGCGTCACCGTCGACCGCGGCTTCGTGCCCACCGACGAGCGGCTGCGCACCAGCGCCGCGGGCGTCTACGCCGTCGGTGACATCGTGCCCGGCCTCCAGCTCGCGCACCGCGGCTTCGCCCAGGGCATCTTCGTCGCCGAGGAGATCGCAGGCCTCGCTCCCGCTGCCATCGACGAGATGGGCATCCCCCGCGTCACGTACTGCGACCCCGAGATCGCGAGCGTCGGACTCACCGAGGTCCAGGCCCGCGAGAAGCACGGTGACGTCGCGACGTACGAGTACAACCTCGGCGGCAACGGCAAGTCCCAGATCCTCGGCACCCAGGGCTTCGTCAAGCTCGTGCGGCAGGTCGACGGACCCGTCGTCGGCGTCCACATGATCGGCGCCCGGATGGGCGAGCAGATCGGCGAGGCACAGCTCATCGTCAACTGGGAGGCGCACCCGGAGGACGTCGCCGGTCTCATCCACGCGCACCCCACACAGAACGAGGCGCTCGGCGAGGCACACTTGGCCTTGGCGGGTAAGCCCCTGCACGCACACGCTTGAGCCAGAAACTGGGAAGAGGAGAAAACACGTCATGTCAGAACGCGTGACCATGCCGGCCCTGGGTGAGTCAGTCACCGAGGGGACCGTCACCCGCTGGCTGAAGAACGTCGGTGACCGCGTCGAGGTCGACGAGCCGCTGCTCGAGGTCTCGACCGACAAGGTCGACACCGAGATCCCCTCCCCTGTGGCGGGCACCCTCCAGGAGATCCTCGCCCAGGAGGACGACACCGTCCCCGTCGGCGCCGATCTCGCCGTCATCGGCGACGGCGAGGCTCCCGCGTCCGGTGGCGACGCCCCGGCCGCGGAGCAGGCCCCCGAGCCCGAGCAGGCCGCCCCGGCACCCGAGGCCCCGAGCACCGAGCAGGAGCCGCAGGCCGCGACCAGCGAGCCCGAGGCCGAGCAGGCCGAGGCGCCCCAGGCTGCTGCGTCGTCGTCCGGTGGTGGCGACGGCCAGACCGTGACCATGCCGGCGCTCGGCGAGTCCGTGACCGAGGGCACCGTCACCCGCTGGCTCAAGTCCGAGGGCGACGAGGTCGCCGTCGACGAGCCGCTCCTCGAGGTCTCGACCGACAAGGTCGACACCGAGATCCCGTCGCCGGTCGCCGGCACCCTGACCAAGATCCTCGTCCAGGAGGACGACACCGTGCCGGTGGGTGCCGACCTCGCCGTCATCGGCGGTGGCGCGGCCGCCGCGGCCGCCGACCCCGCCAAGGCACCCGAGCCCGAGCCCGCGAAGGCACCGGAGCCGGAGCCCGAGCCGGAGAAGGCACCGGAACCCGCCGCCGAGGCACCGAAGGCTCCGGCCCAGGAGCAGCCGGAGGAGGCGACGCAGGAGGCTGCCGGCAAGCCGGCCGACGCCGAGCGCGCCCCCGCCCAGCAGTCCCCCGAGGCCGCCGCACCGACGGCATCGGCTGCGACTCCGTCGCGCGACGACGCCGCCGCCTACGTCACGCCGCTCGTGCGCAAGCTCGCGAACCAGCACGGTGTCGACCTCGGGTCGATCACCGGCACGGGCGTCGGCGGTCGCATCCGCAAGCAGGACGTGCTCGACGCCGCCGAGGCCGCGAAGGCCCCGGCTCCCGCCCCGGCAGCCCCGGCTGCCGCGCCCGCCGCCCCCGCGGCATCCGCTCCGTCGGGTGCCTCGTCCGCTGCGGCGGCGGTCTCGCCGAAGCGCGGCACGCGGGAGAAGATGACGCGCCTGCGCAAGGTCATCGCGACCCGCATGGTCGAGTCGCTCCAGGTCTCGGCCCAGCTGACGACCGTCGTCGAGGTCGACCTCACGAAGGTGGCCCGCCTGCGCGCCAAGGTCAAGAGCGACTTCGAGGCACGGGAGGGCACGAAGCTCAGCTTCCTGCCGTTCCTCGCCCTCGCCGCCACCGAGGCGCTCAAGGCGCACCCGATGGTCAACGCGAGCATCGACGGCGACGAGGTCGTCTACCACGGCAGCGAGAACCTCTCGATCGCCGTCGACACCGAGAAGGGCCTCATCGTCCCGGTCGTCAAGAACGCCGGTGACCTCAACATCGCCGGCCTCGCCCGGGCGATCGCCGACGTCGCTGCGCGCACGCGCAGCAACAAGATCACGCCCGACGACCTGGCCGGTGGCACCTTCACCATCACCAACACCGGCAGCCGCGGCGCGCTCTTCGACACGCCGATCATCAACCAGCCGCAGGTCGCCATCCTCGGCACCGGCGCGATCGTCAAGCGGCCCGTCGTCGTCACCGACGCCGACGGCGGCGAGACCATCGCGATCCGCTCGATGATGTACCTCGCGCTGTCCTACGACCACCGCATCGTCGACGGGGCCGACGCCGCTCGGTTCCTCGGCACGATGAAGGCCAGGCTCGAAGAGGGCCAGTTCGAGGCCTGAGGTCGCCTGCATGAGGAGCACCCCATGACGAAGCGCGTCGCCGTCACCGGCTCGTCCGGCCTGATCGGCGGCGCGCTTCGTCGTGCGCTCGCCGAACGCGGCGACGAGGTCGTGCGCCTCGTGCGCCACACTACCTCCGCCCCGGACGAGGTCCAGTGGGACCCCAGCCGTGGCCGTATCGACGAGCGGGCGCTCGACGGGGTCGACGCGGTCGTCAACCTCGCCGGCGTCGGCATCGGCGACCGACGGTGGAACCCCGAGCACAAGCGCGAGGTCGAGCGCTCGCGCACGGACGCGACGGGTACGGTGGCCCAGGCCCTGGTCGCCCACCGCGACCGCACCGGCGAGGCCATCCGTCTCGTCAACGCGTCGGCCGTCGGCTACTACGGTGACCGGGGCGAGGAGCACCTGCCCGAGACGAGCGAGCCGGGACAGGACTTCCTCTCCGGCGTCGTCGTGCGGTGGGAGAGCGCAGCGCAGCCGGCTGTCGACGCGGGTCTCCCCGTCGCCTTCGTCCGCACCGGGCTCGTCATGGCTCCGGAGGGCGGCGCTTTCGAGCAGGTCGTCCGGCTCGGACGTCTCGGCCTCGGCGGCCCGATGGGATCAGGGCGCGAATGGTGGCCGTGGATCACCCTCGTCGACGAGGTCCGCGCGATCCTGCACCTCGTCGACCATCCCGAGCTCGCCGGCCCGTTCAACCTCGTCGCGCCCGGGGTCGCCCGACAGGGTGAGATCGCGTCGGCCATCGGTTCGGCGCTGTCACGCCCGGCCTTCGTCCCCGCACCCCGCTTCGCCCTGCGCGCCGTCATCGGCGAGTTCGCCGACTACGTCGTCGCGAGCCAGCGGGTCGAGCCCGAGGCCCTGCTCGCCTCCGGCTTCACCTTCGAGCACCCCGACCTCGGCGGGGCCGTCAGGTGGCTGGTGAAGCGCTGATCGCGCTGATCCGCCACCCCTCGGACCCGCGCACGAGCCGGAAGTCGAGCTGACGGCCGGCGTCCGCCGGTCTCACGAGCCGTGCACCACCCCCGCTGACGACGACGTATGCCGTCCAGTCGACCCGGGCGCGCACGACCGCCTCCGTGGGTGACCCCGTCACGAAGGCCGCTTCGGCGACCTCGAGCCGCAGCCCCTCCCAGCGCGCCCGGGCGTCGACGAGCCCCGAGACCAGGGCCCGGTCGCTCGACAGGCTCGGTGAGCCGGGCGCGTGGACGCGGGCCAGTGCCGTCGCGTCCCGCCCGACGAGGGCGGCCGACCGCCGGTCGCTCAGGGCCTGCATCACGTCCTCCGGCCGCGCCGAGGGGCTCGTGGCGTCCCGCAGCACCCGGTCCGCCGCGCTGTCGCCCGGAGCCTGCGATGCCGTCGGAACCGCCGGTGTCGTCGGCGTCAACGAGGTCGACGCGGTCGACGAGGTCGACGAGGTCGACGAGGTCGACGAGGTCGAGGCTGGCGTCGGCGACGCGGGATCCCGGGCCGCCCACGCCCACCCCGCGGCGGCCACCAGCGGCACCGCGACGAGCGCCGCCGTGACGGCCCGGCGAGGCCACCTGCGGAAGTCCTGCTCTGCGGGTGCCGGCTCGCGCCCGGCCTCGGCCCGGAGCCGGTGGGTCAGTGCCGAGGCCTGGTCGGCCCCGACGACGACCTCGACGGGCTCGGCCGGGACGGCGTCGTAGACGAGGCCGGCCAGCTCGGCCGCACGCGGACGTCGGGTCGGGTCGGGGTCGATGGCCGCCGCGACGACGGCGGCGAGCTCGGGACCGACGTGGCTGACGATGATCTCCTCGTCGAGCCGCACCATCGTGTCCGGCGCTCCGTTGCCGGTGAGGCAGAACCACGCGACGGCGCCGAGGGCGTACACGTCGGAGGACTCGTCCGGCGCCGCGCCGAGGAGCACCTCGGGAGCGATGTATCCGGTCGTGCCGTGCACGGCGCCGGGCTCGCGCCCGGGCACGCGCACGGCGCCGAGGTCGAGCAGGACGGGGCGTCCGTCGGAGGTCAGGGTGACGTTGGACGGGGAGATGTCGGCGTGCACCCCGCCCGCCGCGTGGAGGTGGGCGACGGCCTCGCAGACCGGAGTCAGGACGGTGACGACCTCGCCCGCGCGCAGGTGTCCGCGACTGCGCACCATCGCGGACAGCGTTGCCCCGGTGACGAGGTCGAAGACGAGGGCCTCGCGACCGTCGGCGAGCGGCACGACCGACCGGAGCGGCACGAGGTGGTCGTGCTGCACGGCCAGCAGCACCTGCTGCTCGGCGAGTGACTGCTGCCGGTCGAGCTCGTCGCGGACGAGGTGCGGCACCTTGATCGCCACCCGACGCCCCGTCGCGTCGACCCCCGACCACACGACCGCCGAACCGCCCGTCCCGATGACGGCGTCGACACGGTGCCCCGGCACGTGGGGACGCTCCGGCGGCTGCTCCGGTCGCTTCTCTCGCTCGTGCTCGGTCACCCGACCATGCAAGCAGCGCCGCGCCGGGCCGCGGGCGCGTCGTCCACAGCGTTCCGACGAGGACCGCACCCGACGACGGACCGGGTCACCCGGCATCCACCCGCGGTCGGTGTCGGGCCCGCCCTCAGGGGGTCTGGCCGGGCGTCACGACGTCGACGACCCTGCGGTCCCGGGCGCTGGTCCGTGCGGCGTCGACGACGGCGAGGACGTGCACGGCATCGCGCGGGTCGACCGGCATCGTCGCCTGCGGGTCCGACGAGACGAGCGCGGCTGCGACGGCCCGGTAGAAGTTCGCCTGGTCGGCGTCGGTCACGACGGGTCCCCGCTCGCGCTCGTCACCGCGCACGATCCAGCCGATGGCGTCCCCGTCGTTCTCGAACTCGGTGAACGCGCTGACGTCGTCGACCTGGCGGCCGATGACGAAGGAGCCCGCCGAGCCGTTGACGCGGGCGCGAGGGCCGGGAGCCCCGTTGACCGAGCTCGACATGACGTGGCTGACGACCCCCGATGTGTGCCGGCACGCGAGGAAGGTGTCGTCGTCGGCGACCGTCGTGCGGGAGTCGACCTCGGCATAGACCGACTCGACCTCACCGTGCAGGAGCACCGCCTGGTCGACGAGGTGGGTCTGCAGGTCGAGGAGCAGACCGCCGCCCTCCGCGGCGGTGACCTGCTCGCGCCACCTCTGCTTGGGCACGGGACGCCAACGGTCCCAACGGTATTCAGCCCTCCAGATGTCACCGACGAGATCGTCGTCGCGCACGATGCGCAGCGCGGCCAGCTCGGGGTCGAAGCGCCGGTTGTTGAAGACCGTGAGGGGCACGCCGTGGTGGGCGGCGAGGTCGACGACGTCGAGGGCACGGCTCGCGTCCACGGCGAGCGGCTTGTCGACGACGAGCGGGATGCCCGCCTCGATGACGCGCTCGGCCTGCTCGGCGTGCACGCCGCTCGGTGACGCGAGGACGACGAGGTCGAGGCCGTCGATCCCGAGGAGCGTCTCGAGGTCGGGGACGACCTCGGCGCCCGGGAGGTCGGCCCGCACCTCGTCGGCACGGGTCGCGTTCGACGTCGAGACGGCTGCCACCGTGAGCCCCGCGCGCCCGATGAGCGGTGCGTGGATGCCCCGGCCGGCCGAGCCGTAGCCGACGAGTCCGACACGCAGCGGGGTGGGCGGGGACGGCTCGGTGGCAGGCATTCCGGCATCGTATGCCGCCCGGCGTAGGGTGGCCGCATGCGCTTCGTCCACCTCGGTCTCGACCCCGACTTCGTCGACTACGAGCAGGCGTGGCAGGTCCAGCGCGACACCCACGCGAAGGTCGTCGCGGGCGAGGAGCCCGACACCGTCTACCTTCTCGAGCACCGCGTCGTCTACACCGCGGGCAAGCGCACCGAGCCGCAGGAGCGCCCCAACGACGGCACGCCCGTCATCGACGTCGACCGCGGCGGCAAGATCACCTGGCACGGTCCGGGCCAGATCACCGGCTACCCGATCGTCCGGCTCCCCGCGCCCATCGACGTCGTCGGCTACGTCCGGCACATCGAGGAGATGATGATCCGCGTCTGCGCCGACTTCGGCGTCGAGGCCGGTCGCGTCGAGGGCGAGAGCGGCACGTGGATCGCCGCCGACGACCGCGGCCCGCGCCGCAAGATCGGTGCCATCGGCATCCGGGTCAGCCGCCAGGTCGCCATGCACGGCTTCGCCCTCAACTGCAACCCCGACCTGTCGTGGGGCGAGGTCATCATCCCGTGCGGCATCGTCGGTGCCGGGGTCACGTCCCTGTCGTTCGAGCTCGGGCGCGACGTGCCGGTCACCGAGGTGCTCCCCAACGTCGAGAAGCACCTCGCCGACATCCTCCCGGCTCTCCGGCCGAACCGCCGCGCGCTCGCCTGACCCGTCCGGGCCGAACCGGCCCGTCCCGGCGTCTCCCGGCCCGGCCCGAGACCGTATGCCGTGTCGTGCCCGGCGGGTCCGCGCGCGGTCCGTCGGGCCCACCCCTAGGGTGTCGACCACCAACCGGTCGAACCAGGGGGATCGATGGACGTCGCCGTCCGCACCGTCAACCTACGCAAGACGTACCTGAGCCGAGGGTCGAGACGCGTCGCCGTCACCGGCTTGTCGATGGCCGTGCCCCTCGGGGGCGTTCACGGCTTCCTGGGGCCGAACGGCTCCGGCAAGACGACGACGATCCGGATGCTGCTCGGCCTCGTGCGCGCCGACTCCGGCACCGCCGAGGTCTTCGGCGAGGCGGTGCCCAAGCGGCTGCCGCACGTCGTCGACCGGGTCGGGGCGATCGTCGAGTCACCGAAGTTCTTCCCGGCGTTCACCGCCCGCCAGAACCTCACCCTGCTCGCGAGCGCGATCGGCAGCCCACGCCACCGCGTCGACGAGGTCCTCGAGGCGACGCACCTCGGCGACCGCGGTCGCGACCGGTACTCCGGCTTCTCGCTCGGCATGAAGCAGCGCCTCGCCATCGCGGCGACGCTGCTCAAGGACCCCGACCTGCTCATCTTCGACGAGCCCACCAACGGACTCGACCCCGCCGGGATCCGCGAGGTGCGCGACACGATGCGGACGCTCGGCGAACAGGGCAAGACGGTGCTCGTCAGCTCGCACATCCTCGCCGAGGTCGAGCAGGTCGCCGACACGGTCTCGATCATCGGGCACGGGTCGCTGCTCGCCGAGGGGCGCGTCAGCGACATCCTCGGCGGCGCGGGCGCCGGCACCGCGCAGGTGCGGGTCGGAGTCGCCTCCCCGGACCGAGCCGCCGAGGTGCTGACCGCCGACGGCTTCACCCTGACCCGCGACGACGCCTACCTCGTCGTCGGGACCGACGACCCGTCTGCCGTCACCCGGTCGCTCGCCGGGCACGGCCTCTACGTCGCCGAGCTCGTGCCGGTGCGCCCGGACCTCGAGTCCGCCTTCCTCGCCCTCACCGCCGACGAGGGCCTCGGCACCGACGCCGACCGGGCTGCGGGCGGACGACGGAGCGGTGGTGCTGCATGAGCAGCACGCTCGTCTCCCCCGACTCCCGCCCCCGCGCCGACCGGCGGCCGAAGGGCACGTCGTTCGCCGGACTCGTCGGCGTCGAGCTGCGCCGTCTGTGGTGGCGCCGCCTGACCAAGGTGGTCGTGGCCGCCGTCGTCGTCTTCATCGGCGCGACGGTCTACAACGCCTACAACGAGAGCTCGCCCGAGCGCATCGCCCAGCAGCTCGACAGCTACCGGATCATGCAGCAGGAGGCACCGCGCATGGTCGAGGAGTGCCACAAGCAGGAGGCCATCGAGCGCGACCGCAGCGGTGACCCGACGCTCGACTTCGGATGCGACCAGCAGGGCCAGGCCCCGACGCTCGAGCAGATGGGCCTCGCGCTCCCCCTGGCCGACACGATCACGGAGGGCATCGCCAAGACCATCGCCCTGCTGCTCGCCTTCGTGGCACTGCTCCTCGGAGCGAGCTTCGTCGGGGCCGAGTTCTCCACCGGCTCGATGGGCCTGTGGCTCACCTTCCAGCCCCGCCGACTGCGCGTCGCCGCCAGCAAGCTCACGGCGGCAGCTGCCGGCGGCGTCGCCATCGCCGTCCTGGGCCTGGTCCTGGCCAACCTCGGTGCCCGCATGGTCGCCGTCGTCAACCGACCCGGATCGGACCTCAAGCTGCCTCCAGCGCCGGCCCTCGAGGAGCCACTCGCGGTGCTCGGCCTGCGCATCGTCGCGCTGGCACTGGGCGCCGGAGTCGTCGGGGCGGCGCTCGGGCTGCTCCTGCGGCACACGGCCGCGATCATCGGGGCCGTGCTCGGCTTCGCCGTGGTCGTCGAGGGCATCGTCATGCAGGCGTTCCTGCAGGGTCGGCTCCAGCCGTGGTCGGTCCTGAAGAACATCGAGGCGTTCATCGACCGGGGCACCACGTACCTCGCGGAGTCCTGCGGGCCCTCGTCGTGCGACTACACCGAGCGGACCCTCAGCTACACGCACGGCTGGGTCTTCCTGCTCGTCGTCGCCCTTGCGGTCGTGCTCGCGGGGGTCGCCGCCTTCCGGCGCCGCGACGTCACCTGACGCACGGGCGCGCCTGCCCCCGGACCCGGCCACCCGGCATACGCCCTCGTCGAGGGTGGTCCGGGACGGTCCGTGGGAAGGCGTAACCTGTGCGGAGCAGCAAATCCCGACCAAGGAGCCCGTGTGTCTGTCGTTCCCGACGGCCGTCGTCTGCTGCGCGTCGAGGCGCGCAACGCCGAGACCCCCATCGAGCGCAAGCCGTCCTGGATCAGGACCACCGCGAAGATGGGGCCCGAGTACACCGCTCTGCACTCGATGGTGAAGTCCGAGGGCCTGCACACGGTGTGCCAGGAAGCCGCCTGTCCCAACATCTTCGAGTGCTGGGAGGACAAGGAGGCCACCTTCCTCATCGGAGGTGACGTCTGCACCCGGCGCTGCGACTTCTGCGACATCGCGACGGGTCGCCCGACCACCCTCGACCTCGACGAGCCGCGACGCGTGGCCGAGTCGGTCGCTCAGATGGGCCTGCGCTACTCGACGGTGACCGGTGTCGCCCGCGACGACCAGCCCGACGGCGCCGCTGGCCTCTACGCCGAGACGATCCGCCAGATCCACCTGCTCAACCCCAACACCGGCGTCGAGATCCTCCCGCCCGACTTCGGCGCCAAGCCCGAGCTCGTCGGTCAGGTCTTCGACGCCCGGCCCGAGGTCTTCGCGCACAACCTCGAGACGGTGCCGCGCATCTTCAGGCGGATCCGTCCCGCCTTCACCTACGAGAAGTCGCTGGGCGTCCTGAGCATGGCGCGTGAGGCCGAGCTCGTCACGAAGAGCAACCTCATCCTCGGCATGGGCGAGACCGACACCGAGATCGAGGAGGCCATCCGCGACCTGCACGACGCCGGCTGCGACATCCTCACGATCACGCAGTACCTCCGGCCCTCGAAGCTGCACCACCCGATCGACCGGTGGGTCAAGCCCGAGGAGTTCGTCCACTGGTCAGAGGTCGCCGAGGAGATGGGCTTCAAGGGCGTCATGGCGGGTCCGCTCGTGCGTTCGTCGTACCGCGCCGGGCGTCYCTGGGCCACCGCGATGCGCAAGTGGGGACGCGAGATCCCCGCTCACCTGTCGCACCTGGCCGAGGCCGCCGGCTCCCCCGCCCGCCAGGAGGCGGCGTCGTTGGTGGCCCGCGCCCAGAGCGCCGTATCCTGAGCACCATGGCACGCAACAAGGACGGCGACGCGAGCAGCGCGCCCCAGGAGAAGAAGCAGGGACGACTGTCCCAGATCCGTGACGTCTACCGGGTCTCCAAGCAGGCTGACCCGCTCATCGGCTGGTTCATGCTGCTGTCGTTCCTCGTCGTCTTCGGGGTGCTGCTCGTCATCGGCTTCCTCGTCAAGCTGCCGTGGATCTTCGGCATCTTCGGGGTGCTCTTCGGCGTCCTCGCCGCGACGATCATCATGAGCCGCCGGGCCGAGCGGGCCGCCTACAGCCAGATCGAGGGCCAGGCCGGTGCCGCCGGCGCGGCGCTCACCTCGATCCGTCGCGGTTGGTACACCGACCGTGAGCCCGTCGCCGCCGACGTGGCGCGTCCCGGCGACATCAACTCCGCCGCCATGGTCTACCGCGCGCTGGGCCGCCCCGGCGTCGTCCTCGTCGGCGAGGGCCCCACGAGCCGCGTCCAGAAGCTGCTCGCCACCGAGAAGAAGCGTGTCGAGCGGGTCGCCCCCGGTGTCCCCGTCACGACGATGCGCGTCGGCTCGGGCGAGAACGAGGTCCCGCTGCCCAAGCTCGCGAGCAAGGTCCAGCGCCTCAAGCCGCAGATCACCAAGGACGAGATGGCGCTCGTCAACAAGCGCCTCAAGGCCCTCGGTGGCCTGCGCGCTCCGCTCCCGCCCGGGCCGGTTCCTGGGGAACCGGCCCTTCCGCATACTCCGTCGTCTCGGGGCGCGTCCTCGCGTCAGCGGGTTCGGACGATGACGGTGTTGGGCACCTTGTCGTGCAGTCCCCGGCCGTCGCGGTCCCAGACCACGGCGGGCAGGAAGAGGCACAGCAGGACGGTGCGGGCGATCGCCTGGAGCGGCAGGACGCGGTCGCCGACCAGCGAGCGCACCTGCAGGCCCATGATCCGGTGACCGATCGTGAAGCCCACTGTGCCGACGAGCACGAGGTGCACGACGCCGAACACGGCGAGCACGACGAAACCCTGGGCCCCGGACGCCGGCGGCTGCGAGAACGGCAGCGGCACGCCGAAGAGGCCCCGGGCGATCAACGAGGCGATGGTCCAGTCGACGAGCACGCCCGCGAACCGGATGCCGAAGCCGGCCACCGAGCCGGGTCCACTCGGCGGCAGGCCGAGGTCGCGACCTCGGTACTGCCCCTCGGCGTTCGTACGCGCCCGCGGGCCCTCGAGCCACGAGCCGAAATCCTTGCGGTCCACCACGGGTCCAGCGTAACGAGACACGGCTCGGGCTCTTTGCCCGGGCCTGTCCATCCGTAACACCCGTGAAACATGAGGGTCATTGCCGAGAAATCGGCAGTCGATAGTGTCGACACCGACAGCACGAGGCCGTCCCTCGATCCCTGCCGCTCCGCGGAGCCCAGGACCGGGCGACGACCTCGCCCCACATCAGGAGGTTGGATGTTCAGCTCAGCTGACGAGGTCCTCACGTTCATCAAGGACGAGGACGTCAAGTTCGTCGACATTCGGTTCTGCGATCTGCCCGGTGTCATGCAGCACTTCAACGTGCCGGCTGAGTCGGTCGACGAGGACTTCTTCACCGTTGGTCAGATGTTCGACGGGTCCTCGATCCGCGGCTTCCAGGCGATCCACGAGTCCGACATGAAGCTCGTGCCCGACCCCGCCACGGCCTTCATCGACCCGTACCGCGCCGAGAAGACGCTGGTCATGAACTTCTCGATCCTCGACCCCTTCACGGACGAGCGCTACAGCCGCGACCCGCGCAACATCGCGAGCAAGGCCGAGGAGTACCTCAAGTCCACCGGCATCGCCGACACCGCCTACTTCGGTGCCGAGGCCGAGTTCTACATCTTCGACGACGTCCGCTTCGAGACCAAGCAGAACGCGTCGTACTACTACCTCGACTCCATCGAGGCCGCGTGGAACACCGGTCGTGTCGAGGAGGGCGGCAACAAGGGCTACAAGACCCGCTACAAGGGTGGCTACTTCCCCGTCTCCCCCGTCGACCACTTCGCCGACTTCCGTGACAAGATCTGCCTCGACCTCAAGGAGGTCGGTCTCAACGTCGAGCGCAGCCACCACGAGGTCGGCACCGCGGGCCAGATGGAGATCAACTACCGCTTCAACACGCTGCTCCACTCCGGCGACGACCTCATGAAGTTCAAGTACGTCGTCAAGAACTCCGCGTGGAAGCAGGGCCACACCGCGACCTTCATGCCGAAGCCGCTCTTCGGTGACAACGGCTCTGGCATGCACACGCACCAGTCGCTCTGGAAGGACGGCGAGCCCCTCTTCTACGACGAGCGTGGCTACGGCGGTCTGTCCGACCTCGCGCGCTGGTACATCGGCGGCCTGCTCAAGCACGCCCCGTCGCTGCTCGCCTTCACGAACCCGACGGTGAACTCGTACCACCGCCTGGTCCCCGGCTACGAGGCCCCGGTCAACCTCGTCTACTCCGCCCGCAACCGCTCGGCCTGCGTCCGCATCCCGATCACGGGGACGTCGCCGAAGGCCAAGCGCATCGAGTTCCGCGTTCCCGACCCGTCGGCGAACCCGTACCTCTGCTTCGCCGCCCAGCTCATGGCCGGCCTCGACGGCATCAAGAACCGCATCGAGCCGCCGGAGCCGGTCGACAAGGACCTCTACGAGCTGCCGCCCGAGGAGCACGCCGCGATCCAGCAGGTGCCCGGCTCGCTCCCCGAGGTGCTCGACGCGCTCGAGGCCGACCACGAGTACCTCCTCGAGGGCGACGTGTTCACGCAGGACCTCATCGAGGCCTGGGTCGAGTACAAGCGCAAGAACGAGGTGGACCCGATCCGCTTCCGTCCGCACCCGCACGAGTTCGAGATGTACTTCGACATCTGAGTGACCTCACACGCCCGGCGTGTGTGGAGAGGCCTTCGTGGTGCCCGACGTGGCTCTCGCGGAGGCCTCTCCGCATGTCGTGGGACGCGCCTCCGATCCCGCCACGTGCCCCGAGACCTCCGGTGGTGGTGGCCGACTCGAAGCTCATCACGGCTCATCACGGCTCATCAGGGCGCCCACGCCCAGCAAGCCCATAGGATCGCGCTTGAACGTGCTGATGCGACAGCACAGGCTGGGCTCACGTCCCCTACGACTGCTTCGGCGGGGCCAGCCCAGCCGCACCTGCATCGAGAGGACGCCATGGTCGGGGGCTTCGGCAGGACAACGGTGCCTCGCCCCCTCCCCCGCCCGTCGATTCCAGCAAGGCAGCTCGTCTCGGCGATGTGGGTACTGGTCTCTCTTGTCACCATCTCGCTCTCCGTCGTTCGCTTCCGCGCCGTGGACCTCACCGTCGTCGGGACGGATCTGGGCTACTTTCTTGACGCGGCACGGGACGCCGTGTCTGGGGGCAGCGTCTACGAGGGCCCCTTCTACGTCTACTCGCCTCTCGTCGCGTGGTTCCTCCGCCCTCTCGCATGGTCTCCGGACGCCTTCGCCTGGTGGACTGTCCTGGGCATCGTCGCCTGTCTCGTCGCCGTGGCAGCGACCGTCTGGGCGCTGGCTCCGACGTTGTCGTCGTGGGAGCGTCCGCTGGTGGCGCTGGTCGGCGTCCTGACTGCCCTCGGGGACTCAGGCCTCGGGGTCGAGCTCGCTCTCGGCCAGACGGACACGATTGTCCTCGCCGTGACGGCTGTCGCATTGCTCCTCTACCGACGCGGACGACCGGGACTGTCCGGAGCCGTGTTGGCGCTGGCGGCGCTCGTCAAGACCTGGCCCGTGGTCTTCGTGATGTGGCTCCTGCGTGCCGGCGCCAGAGGCCGAGCCAGATCGCTGCTTGGCTACCTCGGGCTGCTCACCGGTTGTGCCCTGCTGGTGGCGCTCGTCACCGGCCCCGGTGAGGTCGTGCGGTGGATCGAGCGCACCCACGCCATGAGCGACCAGAAGTTCATCGTCTGGTCCGCGTGGGGCGTGGGGACTGAACTGTTCACCGACCGGGGCAACTTCATCCCGATCGTCGTGTCGACCGACCTCGCGCGAGCGACCGACGTCGCGCTCGCCGCGCTCGTGATTGCTGCCCTCGTCCTCGTCCTCCGCAGACCTGCTGAGTCCGCGCTCTCCCTCTGGCACATCGTGATGGGTGCGGTGCTCCTGCTCCCGGTTTCGCACGACCAGTACCGCGTTCTCTTCCTGCCGTTGATCTGGGTGTGGTTCGCGTCCGCCTTGCGGACCAGGGGAGACGTTCCAGCAGTCGCAGCGTTCTTCGTGATGATGCTGCGCTGGGCGATGCCGTGGCTGCTCGCCCCGCTCGGTGTCGACGACCGTTGGAAGTTCCTCGCGATCATGCTGACCGACATCACCGCTCTGTGCGTATCGGTCGTGGTCGCAGCCTGGTTCATGCATCGCGGCGGTCCTGCTGCGCAGGTGGCACCCGCGACGAGACACGCGAAGAACGAACGTCCGGCCGCCTGACGGCGAGGGCGACGTCTACACGCAGGACCTCTTCGAGGCCTGGGTCGAGCACAAGCGCAAGAACGAGGTGGACCGGTCCGCTTCCGTCCGCACCCGCACGAGCTCGAGATGTACGTCGACATCTGAGCCGTCCCGGCAGCACCCGCCGATCGCCCTGTGGGAGAGGCACTCTCGGAACGCGGGTCCCTACGGGGACCCGAGTTTCCCGTGCTCAGGTCGCCCACATCACCGGCGGTCGATGCTCCCCGGCTCGTGACCCAGGGCGCACAGGGACAGCAGGGTGACGTCGAGGTCGCCCAGCCGGGCCAGGACGGCGTGCAGCCGGGAATGGTCGAGGACAGGACCGCAGAGGGTCGTCGTCCCGTCGTCGTGACAGGTGATCGCCAGGCCGCCGAGCCACCCCGACCAGTGGCCGTCGAGGTGCCCCTCGACCCGGATCTCGTAGACGACGGTCCGGTCGGTCACGACGACAGACCCGTGGCCGCGACGGACGGACGTCCGCCCCGTCGGGTGGTGGGGGCGGGCGCCGTGCGGCGGATGACCCACTCGGCCACGGCGAGGTTGATGACCCACCCGGCGGCCTTGGCGAGGTCGCCCTTCGCCCCACCGGTGCCGAACAGGGCGCCGCCGATGCCCTCGGTGAACATCTGCGTCCCGGCGGCGAGCGCGATGGCGTACGCGCGGATCATCCAGGCTCGGTGATGCGGCACGTCGCCGCGGCGGATGGCCGTGATCCCGAGGACCAGGCACGCGACCATGGCCGACCCGAAGGCCAGCCTGAGGACGTACAGCAGGTCGCCCGTGCCCGGCTTCGCGGCATACAGCAGGGTCATCCACAACGCCGACCCGGCAACGAGCACGCCCACGCCGGTGACGACGCGACCGGCGCGGCGGTGCCAGGCGGGGTGCCGGCGCCGGAGGCCGGGCACGAGCTGGAGGGCCCCGACGACGGCGTAGACGGCGGCCCCCACGACGTGGAGGACGAGCGGGGCCGGCGCGTCGGCGAAGCGGCGGTCCGCCGGGACGACCTGGGCGACGCCCCCGAGCTGGGCCAGCCGCAGGGCGCCGGCCGCGAGCGGGACGGCCGACAGGGCGATCATCGCCACCGGACCGCCCCAGCCGGCGGACCTCGCCCGCCGGCCGGGCCGGCGCCGGGCGATCCGGCGCCGGCCCACCACGTCGTCGGTCATCGGACGGCGCTGGCAACGGCGGGCACGGCTGCGTCGGACGAGCTCGCGTCGGCAGACGTGGTGGCGGTGGATGTCTGGGTCGCGTTGCGCCACAGGGAGACTCCGAGGCCGATGAGGGCGACCCCGGTCGGGACGGCCATCGGCCGCTCGAACGAGTGGGGCAGGACGGACAGCAGCACGGTGGCGCCGCAGCCGACGGCGAGCAGGGCGGCCGCCCAGCGAGCCAGGACCCGTGCCCGGAACAGGGCGACGCCGAGGGTGACCCCTCCGCCGACGTACGCGACGGCCGAGACGAGGAACACGCCCTGCATGAGCCCGATGTCGCCGACGGGGTGCCCTCCGCTCGCGGCGACGAGCACATCGTCGACGTAGCGGGGCGCCGTGTCCGCCAGGGTCGGCAGGACGTATGCCGCCACGAACGCGACGCTGCCCATGACGAGGAAACCGACCGCTGAGAGGACCCAGCCGACGAGGCCGAGCCAGCCCGTCTGCCGCACCTGGCGCAGGTACATCCCGGTGACGCCGCCGAGCGCGAGGGCGCTGAGGACCACCTTCACGGTGTTGCGCAGGACCCACTCGGTGCTCCCGACGGAGGACACGTCCATGGCTGGGTGGTTGACCTGGACCCCGATGAAGAGGAGTCCGGCGACCGCGGCGGCACCGCCGGCGGCACGGGTGAGGCTGGTGGTCGTGATGGTCATGTCGGGCTCCCGGTGACTGGGGCCGGACGGCGTGTCCGGCGATGTCCACGACGCTAGGGACGCCGAGGGTGAGCCCACATCACCTGATCGGGTGACCGAGGTGGTGACCTAGAGCAGGCCGGACGCGTGCGCCCGGGAGACCGCCGCTCGGCGCGTGGAGACGTCGAGCTTGGTGAAGATGTGCTTGGTGTGCGTGCGCAGCGTGTTGACCGAGACGAACAGTCGCGCCGCGATCTCGGGGCCGCTGAGATCGGTGGCGAGCAGGCGCAGCACCTCGAGCTCGCGGCTGCTGAGCCCCGACTGGAGGCCCGGATGGAGGCCCGGTCGGAGGCCCGAGTCCGGCTCCGCGGGAGCATCCGTGTCACTGTCGGCCGCCGACGCGGCCAGGTGGACCAGGTCGAGCAGCGCCGGCGACGCATCGACCCCAGCAGCCCGGGTGGACCGGAGCAGCTCCTGCAGCGCCGGGCCTTCGTCGAGGAAGAGCCGGACGTAGCCGGCAGGGACACCACGACTCACGGCGCGGTCGAGGTCCGCCACGGCGCGGTCGAGGTCACCGGACACGTGGTGGGCGAGCGCACGGACGAGCAGCGCCTCGACGACCGTGCCGTCGCGTCGTGCCAGCTCGCCCGCGGCGAGCACGCGCGTCGCCACATCGACAGCACTCCCGCCCGCACCCCGCCTCGGGTCGGGTTCGCCGGCCGAGCCCGAGCTCGGCTGGGCGGCGCGGGTCTGCGCAACGAGCAGTCGGGCGAGCGTGAGCTGGTCGAACTCCGCGAGGTAGGAGGGCTCGTCCATGCAGGTGACGCCGCAGGCACGGACCCAGCTCTCGGCCTCCGGCAGTCGGCCCTGGGCGACCCGGAGCCGCGCGATCTCGGCGGCGATGGGACGCACGTCGGGGAAGAAGCCGGCCACGTAGAGCGGCTCGGCCTGCTGCAGCATCGCCACCGCGCCGTCGAGGTCCCCGCGCGCCCGGAGCAGACCGGCCATCGTCGTGAACCACCGGTGCCGGTTCTCGGGCAGGGATGCCCTCTCGCCGAGGTCACGCGCGACCTCGAGGTGGTGCTGTGCCGCGTCGAGCTCACCGTGCTCGCGAAGCACCTCGGCCAGGCCGACGTGCACGTCACCCACCGTCGCCGGCAGCCGACCGAGGTGTCGCGCCGCGGTCTCGAGCGCGTCCTCGTAGAGCCGACGCGCCTCGTCAGGACGACCTCTCGCCACCCACATGGCGCCGAGCACGACGACGGCGCCGAGCTCGTCGGCCAGCGCTCCAGCCGCAGCGAGGCTGCGCCGCGCCTCGCTGAAGGTGTCGACGGCGGTGACGAGGTCGCCGGCCGCCCACGCCGCAAGGCCGAGGAAGCCGAAGGCTCCGGCTCGGGCGAGGTGGTCGCGATCGCCCGACAGCTCGAGAGCCCGCCGCGCGTGCGCGACCGTGCCCGCGACGTCGCCGCGGGCCTGGGCGACCGAGGCCCGGTAGATCTCGATCGTCGCCGGTACGCTCCTGCGCTCCTCGTCGCGGGCCCGCTCGGCCTCGGCGAGGGCTGAGGCCGGGATCGGTTCCCGCCCGTGGCCACCGGTCTGGTCGGCTTGGCCGGCCTCGGCAGCATCGAGCCAGGCCTCGACGCCGTCGAGGTCACCGACGGACAGCCGCGACCACGCCCGTGCGGTCGCGAGCAGGGGTCGACGACCGACGACGTCGTCGGGCAGCGCCGTGAGCCACTGCAGCAGGGTCCGGTCCTGGCGGCGCCGGCGCAGCTCCGGCAGTGCCAGCTCCAGCAGCTCCGCGGCCTGCTCGGCGTCGCCGCCTGCGATCGCGTGCCGGATGGCGTCGGCCACGAGCCCCTGGCCGGCGTACCACGTACTGGCCGTCCGGTGCTGCCCTGCGGTCTCGCCGGGTCGCTCGGTGGCGAGACCCGCGCGCAGGGAGTCGGCGAACAGGTGGTGGTAGCGGTACCACTGCCGGTGGTCGTCGAGCGGCACGACGAAGACGTTGCCGCGTTCGAGCAGCTCGAGCGAACGCTGGCCGTCCTCACGCCCGGTCAGCGCATCGCATAACGGCGCGGTGAGGGCGTCGAGCACCGCCGTGTCGAGCAGGAAGGAGCGCAAGTCGTCGGGCAGCCCGGCCAGCACCTCCTCGACGAGGTAGTCGAGGACCAGCCGGTGGCTGCCGCTGAAGGCGTCGACGAAGGCGTCCATGTCCTCGGGGTCGGTGCGTCCCCGGGCCGAGAGGGCCGCGAGCTGCAGGCCGGCCGCCCATCCCTCGGTCCGCGCCTCGAGCCGGGTGACGTGCCGTCGCTGGAGGTCGAGCCCCATGACGTCATGGAAGAAGTCCCGCGCCTCCTCGGGCGTGAAGCGGAGGTCAGCAGCACGCAGCTCGAGGACCTCGCCGCGGGCGCGCAGCCGCGACAGCCGCAGTGGAGGGTCGGCGCGCGTGGTGATGGCCAGGGTGGCCCGGTGCGGCAGCCGGTCGACGAGCGACGTCACCAGAGCGTGCACGTCCGGGTCGGTGATGACGTGGTAGTCGTCGAGCACGATCACGGTCCGGGCGGTGTCGGAGAGGGCGGCGACGATCTCGATCAGCGGCTCGTCGTCCGTCCCGACATGGCCCGGATCCTCCGGCGCCGACGGTGTGGAGGTCACGTCGCCGGACGACGCGGCAGCGAGAGCCGCGCCGAGGTGGGCCAGGAACCGGAACGGGTCGTCGTCGCCGCCGTCGAGGGAGAGCCAGGCGACCCTCCCGGCGAAGCCACCCCCAGACCCGTCCGGACCATCGGCGTCCTGCTGGGCGAGCCACTGGGCCATGAGGGTGGTCTTGCCGAATCCGGCTGGGGCACATACGAGCACGAGCCTGGGGAGTGATGCCCCGGGCAGGTCGAGCCGGTCGGTCAGACGTCGGCGCGGAACGAGGGGCCGACGGGCCCTCGGGACGTGCAGCTTCGTGCCCAGCACCGGCATGTCACCACCCTAGGCGCGCGGGCCGGGCGACACGGAGCCCGCGCCGGGCGTACGCGTCGCGGTCAGACCCTGGACAGGGTGTCGTCTCGGGTGGGCCTCACGGGTACGACCCAGTACATGACCGACGACTCTCCCGACCTCGAGCGCTTCGTCCGCGCCCAGGATGCGGGCGGCACCTACGCCAGCGCCCTGACCGAGCTGCGGGCCGGCACCAAACGCGGTCACTGGATGTGGTTCGTCCTTCCCCAGGTCAGCGGGCTCGGCAGGAGCGAGACCGCCCGGACGTATGCCGTGTCGGGTCTTCGCGAGGCGCGCGCCTACCTGCGCCACCCGATCCTCGGACCTCGGCTGCGCGAGTGCGCGGACGCGCTCGATGCCCTCGACACCGACGACCCCGTGCGCGTGCTGGGTCCTGTCGACGCGACGAAGCTGCGCTCGTCGATGACTCTTTTCGAGCTGGCGGCCCGCGATCCGGAGGACGCCGCGCCCTTCGCTCGCGTGCTCGATCACTTCTTCGAAGGCCGCCGCGACGAGGCGACGACGGGGATCCTCGGCTCGTGAACGACGACGTCGAGGCCCGCGTCGCCACGCACGAGACCGGCCCTGAGCCGGCACCCGGGGCCAGCGGGCGCGCACCGGCCACCGAGCCCGACCCGCGGCGCTGGAAGGCCCTGTGGGTGTGCCTCGTGGCCGGCTTCATGACCCTCCTCGACGTCAGCATCGTCAACGTCGCCCTCCCCTCGATCCAGTCCGGGGTGCACGCCACGCCCAGCGACCTGCAGTGGGTCGTCTCGGGCTACGCCCTCGCGTTCGGCCTGACGCTCGTCCCCGCAGGACGCCTCGGTGACGTCCTCGGCCGGCGCACCGTGTTCGTCGTCGGCGTCGTCCTCTTCGGGCTCGCGAGCCTCGCCTGCGGGATCGCCCCGAACAGCACCCTGCTCATCGTCTTCAGGCTGGTCCAGGGTGCGGCCGGCGGCATCCTCAACCCGCAGGTCTCGGGCCTGATCCAGCAGCTGTTCCGTGGCGACGAGCGTGGCCGCGCCTTCGGCCTGCTCGGCGCGACCATCGGCATCTCGACGGCCGTGGGTCCCGTCGTCGGCGGGGTCATCCTCGACGGTCTGGGCGAGCAGAGCGGCTGGCGGTGGATCTTCTTCGTCAACCTGCCGATCGCCGTGGCAGCGGTGCTGCTCGCCATGCGCTGGCTGCCCGATCCCCCGCCTCGCGACCCCCAGCGGCATGTCGACGCCGACCCGCTCGGCATCGTGCTGCTCGGCGCCGGCGTGCTCGGCGTCCTGCTGCCCGTCGTCGAGACGGGGCGTGGCGGCGCGGGCGTCCCGTGGTGGGTGGCCCTCGTCGGCGCGGCCCTCCTCGTCGCCTTCCTCTGGTGGGAGCGCACGTACACCCGGCGCGGCCGGAGCCCTCTCGTCGACCTGGCCCTCTTCCACGTGCCTGGCTACGCCTCTGGTGCAGCGGTCGGCAGCATCTACTTCGGTGGCTTCACCGGCATCTTCTTCGTGCTGACGATCTTCTTCCAGCAGCAGCTGGGCTACTCTCCCCTGCTCGCGGGGCTGGCCGTCACCCCCTTCGCCGCCGGGTCGGCCGTGACCTCCGCGATCGGCGGGCGCCTCGTCAGCCGATTCGGGCGCTCGCTCGTGACCGGTGGGCTCACCGTGGTGCTCGTGGGTCTCGTCGCGGTGGACGTCGTCACCAGTGCAGTCCACGACACCTCGCTCGGCTGGTGGCTCGCCGGCCCCCTGCTCGTCGCGGGCCTCGGCAGCGGTCTGGTCATCTCCCCCAACATCACGCTCACGGTCGCCCGGGTCCCGGTCGATCGAGCCGGCACCGCAGGAGGGCTCCTCCAGACCGGGCAGCGCATCGGCACCGCAGCCGGGATCGCCCTCGTCGGGGCCGTCTTCTACGCGGACGCCGGCGCCGGCGGCGCGCTCGACGCGTCGACCGCACTCCGCGTCGCTGCCGCTCTCGTCGCAGTCGCGCTGCTCGCCAGCGCCCTCGACCTGCGTGGGCGCCGGCGACGCGCACGCACGGAGACCCACCCCGGACGATAGGACCCGCCCTCGGACTCCGGCCCCGTCCGACCCGCCCGGGCGACCTCGACCGGCGACCTCAGCCGGCGACCTCAGCCGGCGCTTTACATCGCCAGACGGACGTACGTCTCGTGATCGACACGGCGTGTTGCGTCAGCGACTATTCGCGTTGACTCGGTAGTAATCGGACAAATGGGTTAAATTGTCACACCCGCGTTCGCAGGTTCCCTGACGGCCTCTCTCCACGCGCACGGGATCACAACCCAACACCCCTCGCGCCCTGCCACCCTGCCTCGGCCCGGGTGGATCCCACCGATCCCCGTCTCGGAGACCCACCATGAAACACCCCGTCCTTCCTCGACGCCTGCGGGCGCTCGGTCTGCTCGTGGCAGCCGTCGCGTCGCTCGCCATCGTGTCCACCGTGGCCCCGTTGGCCACGGCCGGCGGCGGCGCCGTCGCGGTGCCCCCGACCCCGGCCGGCCTCCCGGTCGCGATCGAGGGCCTGTCGCCCTACGTCCCCCCGACCGGCTGCGACCTGCGCACCCGGACCGGCTCCGCGAAGCTCGCCAAGCTGATCCAGGTGACCTACGGCAACACGTACGGCCTCTCGCGCACCTGCACGTCGGCGACGACGCCCTCCTCGGAACACTTCGACGGACGCGCCATCGACACCTTCTTCAACGTGCGCAACGCCACCGAGCGCGCCGAGGCCAGTGCCGTGCTGACGTGGCTGCTCGCCTACGACAAGGCCGGCAACCGCTACGCCAACGCGCGACGCCTCGGCGTCATGTACATCATCTGGAACGACAAGATGTGGAGCTCCTACCGCCCGGCGGAGGGATGGCGCCCGTACAGCACCTGCGCCGACACGCCCTCCTCGGCGTACGACACCGCTTGTCACCGCAACCACATCCACCTCAGCCTCTCGTGGGAGGGCGCGAACGGTCGAACCTCCTTCTGGACCAAGACGGTCGCCCCGGTCGACTGGGGCCCCTGCCGCCCTGCCGACCTCAACTGGTCCGAGGGTCAGGCAGCCCCCAACCCGAAGCGCTGCACCAGCTACCCCGTCGTCAAGGCTCCGGCCGGAGCGAGCACCCTGCTCAAACAGCTCGTCCCGCGCTCGGGCATGGTCCTGCGTCCCGGCATGTCGGGACCTGCCGTGACCACGCTGCAGAATGCCATCGGAGTGTCACCGGCGACCGGGACCTTCGCCTCCGTGACGACGAGTCGCCTCAAGACGTGGCAGACCACGCACGGACTCGGGGCCACGGGCATCGCCTACCCGTCGACGTGGCGGGCACTGCTCGCCGCCAACGGCATGCGCTGACGCGATGGCCCGCGTTTTGCGGGCAGCTCGCCGGACCTGCTCCGGTGCTGACGTCCTCTCGCGTCGCTCAGGCGGCGCGGGAGGACGTCGTCGCGTAGGCGGAGTCGACGGCCGAGCGGACCCGGCTGTGGGGCCACGTCGCGGCGATGAGGGCGACGAGGGCCAGACACACGCCGGCACAGATGGTGACGGCGAGGTAGGCGCTCGAGTGCTGTCCGACCCAGCCGGCCGCGAGGTAGGACAGGCCCGCGGCCGCGATCGAGACCGACCCGGCCAGGCTGAAGATGCGACCCCGCAGGGCCGGCTCGGTCACGAGGGCGAACGTCGCCTGCAGGGGCACCATGAAGGCCTGCATCATCCCGGACACGAAGAACAGGGCCGCGACGAGCCAGATCGGTGGCTCGACGGCGATCAGCAGGAGCGGGATCGGCATGGCCAGGGCCAGCGGCACGATGGAACGGTTCTGCTGGTGCACGTCGCGCCGCCCGATGAGGACGATGCCGACGACGGCCCCCACGATCGGGGAGGCCATGAGGACACCGCCCCAACCGTTCTGGCCGGCGATCGGCAGGGCCAGTGCCTCGGGCGCGACGATACCGAGGCAGGCGACGGCGCTCAGCGTCACGAGTCGTGCGAGGACCGGGTGCCTGGCCAGGTCGCCCGCGGCGGTCGTCAGGTCGCGCGTGAAGCCACGCAGACCACGGCCCCGCTCGCCCGACACGGGCCGCAGCTCGACGACGAAGAGGGTCACGAGTGCCGCGGCGACGAACGTCAGCAGGTCGAAGAGCAGCCCCGTCTGGGGACCGACGAGCACGATGAGGCCGCCGCCGAGGGCCAGTCCGATCGCCTGGTTGAACTGCTCGGACATCGCCCCCAGTCCCACGGCCCGCGCGTAGAGATGCCGGTCCTCGAAGAGGTCGGTCACGAGCACCATGTAGGAGGCGGTCGACGCCCCGCCGACGAGCTCGAGCCCGAAGAGCACGAGGAACATGAGCCAGTAGTTCGCCCCCTGAAGGACGAGCCACATGAGACCCAGCACGCACGCGGCCCGCAGCAGGTGCGACCAGATGAGGACCCACTTGTAGGGGAACCGGTCGACGACCGGTCCGATGAGGCTGCGCCCGAAGAAGGTGGGCACGAGGCTGACCGCGAGCGTCGTGGCGGTCGCGAGCGGCGACTTGGTGCGCTCGTAGACGACGGCAGCGATCGTGACGCGCGCGATGTAGTCGCCCCACATCGACAGGGCGTTGGCCAGGAACACCGGCAGGTACCGCGGAACGCGGAGGACGGCGGCGTACGTCGGCGCGCTCTCGCCCTGCCCCTGGCTCGGATTCACGTGACGACGCTACCCCGAGGTGGGGTGTCGTAAAAGTTGAAATCAGTGGCGTGCCTGGAGCGTCGCGCGACCCGGCGCCACAGCTCGGCGAGCGCCGCTCCCTCGCCCGCTGACCGACCCATGATCCGGCCGATCCCGTCGAGGTCACGCAAGTCCGACGGGACGCTGTCGATGGGTCTCCCCCGCCACAGGACGCCCGCGTTGCGCATCAGTGCTCCGAGACGCCAGGCCTCGCGCAGCGCCTTGACGTCGTCGGTCGCGACGAACCCCTCGGACTCGAGCGCCGCCAGCCCCGCCATGGTGCCGGTGACCCGCAGCCCCGGGTGCGCGTGGGCGTGCTCGAGCTGGTGCAGCTGGACGACCCACTCGACGTCGGTGATGCCACCACGGCCCAGCTTGATGTGGGTGCGCGGGTCGGCCCCGCGCGGCAGGCGTTCGCTCTCGACCCTCGCCTTGAGGGTCCGGATGTCACGCACCTGGCTGTCGCTGATGCCGCCCTCCGGCCAGCGCAGCGGGTCGATGAGCTCGAGGAAGGCGTCGGCGAGGGACGACGGGCCGGCGATCGGGGTGGCCCGCAGCAGCGCCTGGAACTCCCACGTGAGCGCCCAGCGCTCGTAGTAGGTGCGGAACGAGTCGACGCTGCGCACGAGCGGTCCGCCCTTGCCCTCGGGGCGCAGGTCGGCGTCGAGCCCGAGCCCCGGGTCGGGACCCGAGCCGGAGAGGAGCTTGCGCAGCTCCTGCACGACCATCGTCGCGCGAGCCTGGGCGTCCTTCTCCGACGACCCGGGGTGCGGCTGGTGCACGAACATGACGTCGGCGTCGCTGGCGTAGCCGAGCTCCCGCCCGCCGAGGCTGCCCATCGCCACGACGAGGATGTCGCCGCCGACGGGCTCACCCTCGCGCCGCTCGACCTCACGGATGGACGCCTCGAGGGCGACCTGGATCGTCGAACCGGTGAGGTCGGTCAGGGCCACCCCGACGCCGGGAAGGTCGATGACGCCGACGAGGTCACCCATGACGATGCGGAGCAGCTCGTGGCGGCGGATGGCGCGCACCGCGCCCACCGCGTCGGCGGCCGAGTCGCGCCGTCCGGCCGCGGACTGCATCGTCGCCGTGATCGCCTCACGCGTGCGCGGCGTCAGGCCGTTGTCGTCCCCGAGGATCGAGACGCTCTCGGGCGAGCGCACGAGCAGGTCCGCGGCATACCGGCTGCGCGCCAGGCAGTGCGCGAGGCGGTCGGCGGCGCGGCCCTCGTCACGGAGCATCTTGAGGTACCAGTGCGTCGAGCCGAGCTCGTCGGAGACCCGGCGGAAGGACAGCAGCCCGGCGTCGGGGTCGGCCTCGTCGGCGAACCAGCCGAGCATGACCGGGAGCAGCGTGCGCTGGATCGCCGCGCGACGGCTGACGCCCGTCGTCAGCGCCTCGATGTGGCGCAGGGCGCCTGCCGGGTCGCGGAAGCCGAGGGCGAGGAGGCGCTGGCGGGCCGCCTCGGGGCTCAGACGTGCCTCGGTCGGGCTCAGCTTCGCGGCGGCTGCGAGCAGCGGCCGGTAGAAGAGTCGTTCGTGGAGCCGGCGCACCTCGCGGGCCGAGGCCTGACGGTCGGCCACGACCGCCCGCTCCGGGTGCGTCCGGTGTCCCATGGCACGACCCAGCCGGCGCAGGTCGGCCTCGGTCACCGGCATGAGGTGCGTGCGCCGGAGGCGGTGGAGCTGGATGCGGTGCTCGAGGCAGCGCAGGTGGCGGTAGGCGCGGTCGAGGATCGCGGCGTCGTCGCGGCCGACGTAGCCTCCGCGGGCCAGCGCCGCCAGCGCCTCGAGGGTCGTCGCGGACCGCAGGCTCGGGTCGGTGCGGCCGTGCACGAGCTGGAGCAGCTGGACGCTGAACTCGACGTCGCGCAGACCCCCCGGCCCGAGCTTGAGCTGGCGCGCCGCCTCGTTGGCGGGCACGTGCTGCTCGACCCGGCGGCGCATCGCCTGGACGTCCTCGACGAACTTGTCCCGCCCGGCCGCCTCCCACACCATCGGTGAGATCTCCGCCTTGTAGCGCAGCCCGATCTCCTTGTCCCCCGCCGAGACCCAGGCCTTGAGCAGCGCCTGGAACTCCCACGTCTTGGCCCAGCGCTCGTAGTACGCCTTGTGGCTGCTGATGCTCCGCACGAGCGGCCCCTGCTTGCCCTCGGGGCGCAGTGCGGCGTCGACGGGCCACAGGCTGCCCTCGGGCGTGGGGGTCGAGCACGCGCGCATGACGGCCGTCGCGAGCGCCGTGCCGACTCGCAGCGCGAGGTCCTCGTCGGCGCCCTCGGCCGGCTCGGCGACGAAGATGACGTCGACGTCGCTGACGTAGTTGAGCTCACCACCGCCCGTCTTGCCCATCCCGATGACGGCGAGACGGCATACCTCGTGGCCCGCGCCGTACTCCTCCCGTGCGATGACGAGGGCGGCCTCGAGGGCCGCCTCGGCCAGCTCGGCGAGGGCCTCGCCGACGGCGGGCATCTCGGCGAGCGGGTCTGAGGCCGTGACGTCGAGGGCGGCGATCCGCAACAGCCCCCGGCGGTACGCGATGCGCAGGGCGTCGAGCGGCGTGAGCTCCCCCCGCTCGTCGGTCACCGCGCGCACGAGGTCGCTGCGCACCTGCTCACCCGGGCGTCGCTCGGCACGCGCGGCGTCGACCCAGTGCTCGGGGTGCCGGACCAGCTCGTCGACGAGGGCCGTCGAGGCACCGAGCACCCCGAGGACACGCTCGCGCCCGACGCCCGGGGCCGCGAGCTCGGCCGCGAAAGCGGAGATGCCCCAGTCGGGCGGGTCCCCGAGACGGGCGAGGGACTCCGCGACCCGCACCAGCCCGAGCAGGCACTGGTCGGGGTCCGCGGTGTCACCCATGACGGCGGCCAGGGGGTCGAGCTGGCCGTCCTCGACAGCCGCGCGGATCGGCAGCAGCGCGCGGTCGTCGATGAGCCCGACCGCGCGGTCGGGGTCGGCGAACCCGAGCCGGGCGAGGGCCCCCTCGGTCGTGCTGGTGCGTGATGACATCGGTGTCGAATCGCTCGGTGGTCGTCGGTCCCAGGAGAGACGGGTCCGGTCAGAGCCGCGGCAGGTAGCGGTCGAGCTCGAAGCGGCTGACCTCGTGACGGTAGTCGAGCCACTCCTGGCGCTTGTTGCGCAGGAAGAAGTCGAAGACGTGCTCGCCGAGGACGTCGGCGACGAGCTCGCTCTCCTCCATGACCTCGAGCGCCCGACCGAGCGAGGACGGCAACGGCTTGATGCCCATGGCCCGGCGCTCGGAATCGGTGAGGCTCCAGACGTCGTCCTCGGTCTCGGGCGGAAGCTCGTAGCCCTCCTCGATGCCCTTGAGGCCGGCGCCGAGCAGGACGGCGAAGGCGAGGTAGGGGTTGCAGGCCGCGTCGAGCGAGCGGACCTCGACGCGCGTCGACTGTCCCTTGTTCGGCTTGTGCATCGGCACGCGGACGAGCGCCGAGCGGTTGTTGTGACCCCACGTGAGGTGGGCCGGGGCTTCTCCCCCGCCCCAGAGACGCTTGTACGAGTTGACCCACTGGTTCGTCACGGCGGCGATCTCGGCGCCGTGGCGCAGCAGGCCCGCGATGAACTGCCGACCCACCTTGCTCAGCTGGTAGGGCGCGCCGGCCTCGAAGAAGGCGTTGGAGTCGCCCTCGAAGAGCGAGAGGTGCGTGTGCATCCCGGACCCGGGGTGCTCGGAGAACGGCTTGGGCATGAAGGTCGCGTAGATCCCCTGCGTCAGGGCGACCTCCTTGACGACCGTCCGGAAGGTCTGGATGTTGTCGGCCGTGCTGAGCGCGTCGGCATAGCGAAGATCGATCTCGTTCTGGCCGGGCGCCCCCTCGTGGTGGCTGAACTCGACCGAGATACCCATGTTCTCGAGCATCGTGATGGCGGCGCGACGGAAGTCGTGGCCGGTGCCGTGCGGCACGTGGTCGAAGTAGCCGGCGTCGTCGACGGGGACGGGTCGACCGTCGGGACCACGTCCCTGCTCGAGGAGGAAGAACTCGATCTCGGGGTGGGTGTAGAAGGTGAAACCGAGGTCTGCGGCCTTGCCGAGGGCCCGCTGGAGCACGTGCCGCGGGTCGGCGAAGCTCGGTGTGCCGTCAGGCAGCTGGAGGTCGCAGAACATGCGTGCCGTGCCGGGCGGGTCACCGCGCCAGGGCAGGATCTGGAACGTCGACGGGTCGGGCTTGGCCAGCATGTCGGCCTCGTAGACGCGAGCGAATCCCTCGATCGCCGAACCGTCGAAGCCGATGCCCTCGGCGAAAGCCCCCTCGAGCTCGGCCGGCGCGACCGCAACCGACTTCAGGGTTCCGAGGACGTCCGTGAACCACAGACGGACGAACCGGATGTCTCGCTCTTCGATCGTGCGCAGCACGAACTCTTCCTGACGGTTCATGTGTCGATCCTGCCGCATGGCTGTTTCACGGATGTTGCGAGACACGATCTTTGGGACGAGAGCCCTGTCGTATGCCGCCGGGCGGGCACGCGAAGGGCCCCCGGGACGCGTCCCGGGGGCCCTTCGGACTCATGACCTCGCGGTCACCGGAGGAGTCACTTGAACTTGACCATGACCTGGAGCTCGTTGCCGCCGTCACGCGTCTTCGTCACGGTCATCGTCGTGCCCGAGCCGGCCACCTTGGTGGACGCCCACGGGTTGGCCGAGGACCAGTAGCGGTTGACGTCCGAGTCGTCGAACGTCGGGATCGCCGGCGACGACGGGACCGTGGTCGGGACGCCGTTGCGGTGGAGGGTCACCGCGTCGGTGGCCTCCTGACCGAAGGTGGCGTCGAACGGCTGGCGACGGTTGCCCATCATCGTCTTGGTGCCGTCGGCGTTGTTGAGCATGACCGGCGCCGGACGGGCATCGACCGGGAGCACCTCGCCGGCACCCGGGTGAGCCGACGTGTTGTTGTCGGTGTACTCACCGTTGGCGAACCAGACGAGCATGCCGTTCTGGTAGGGGAAACGCTCCACCCAGTCGGGCTTCGTGTTGCCCCAGCCGAAGTTGTACGGGCCGGTCTTCAGCGTCGCGTCGTAACCGCTGTAGGTGCGGTTCTCGGCGAAGTAGAAGTCCTGGACCTGCCTGGAGGTGGTGCCGTCCATGATCGAGAAGCCCTTGGCGACCCACGAGCCGGCCCCGGCCTCGACGTCGTCGACCGGGCCCGTGACCCCGTCGGTGGTGACGGCGATGTCGTCGACGAAGGCCTCGCTCGACACGCCACCATCGGTGGCGACGCGGAAGCGGAACTGGATGCTCTGACCCTTGTAGGCCGACAGGTCCCACGTCTTCTGGGCCCACGCGAACTTGCCGTTGACGGGCGCGCCTGCGTCCTTCCACGTCGCGCCGTTGTCGGTCGACACCTCGCCGTAGAGGTAGTCGTAGTCCTTCTCGAGGTTGCCCTGGACCCAGGCGCTGAGGGACGCCGAGGTCTTGGCACCCGTCAGGTCGACCGTGCGGGTCAGCGTCGTGTTGAGGTTGTCACCGAAGCCGCTCCACCACTCGGCCTTGCCGGAGTGGGGTGTGTTGCGGTCGGCCTTGACGGTGCGCTCGGGCAGCGGCACGACGAGGGCCTGGGCAGAGCCGGTCTTCGTGGCCAGGTCGGCCTGGCTCAGCTTGACCGAGGTGTTCTCACCGAACGGGACGGTCTTGTGGTCGAGCCAGCCGAGCTGCAGCTTCTCCCACGGGCCCATGTAGCCGGGCGTCGTGCCGATCGAGTCGGTGCCGTGGTTGAGCCACGAGCCGCCACTCATCAGGGTCCAGAAGGCGGTGCCGTTGTCGCCGCCCGCGGTGTCGTAGAGGTCGGGCAGGCCGAGGTCGTGGCCGAACTCGTGCGAGAAGACGCCGAGACCGCCGTTCTCGGGCTCGGTCGTGTAGTCGCCGATCCACATGCCCGAGTTGCCCAGCTGGACGCCGCCGAGCTTGTTGTTCTCAGGACCCGTCTTGCCGGCGTTCGTCGAGTACGCGTACCAGCGGTGCGACCAGATGGCGTCCTCACCCTGTGCGCCGCCACCGGCCTCCTCGCCCTCACCCGCGTGAATGGCCTGGAAGTGGTCGATGTAGCCGTCGGGCTCGTTGAAGTTGCCGTCGCCGTCGTAGTCGTAGCGGTCGACCTTGTCGAACTGCGCGAGGTAGGCCTTGATGTCGGCGTCCGACTTGCCCTGGGCCTTCTGGTCGTCGTACCAGGCGGTGGCCGTGTCGCCGATGAAAGGCCAGTAGACCTGCGAGTCGGAGAACTTGTTCGAACCGTAGCGCGACTCGTTGTAGGGGACCTTGACCCAGTCGGACACGTCGCCCTTGGCGAGGAAGCGGCCGTTGGACTGCTTGAGGTAGAAGTCGCGGAACGACTCGCCGTCGCCGAACATCATCTGCTGGTAGTGCTCGCGGTTGAAGTCGGAGAGCCAGTAGGTCGAGTTGTCGTCGGTCTTGTTGCCGTCCCAGTTGCGGTCGGGCTGCGCGATCTGGTTGTGCAGGGGGCCGGCGGTGCCGCCGGTCGAGGGATGCACCTTGTCGCCGAACTCGACGAGGATCGTGAAGATGTCCTCTTCGCGGTTCACCGGGTAGTTGACGTACTTGGACTTGCCCGCCTTGCCGTTCTTGGCCGTGGTCTTGACCTCGATGACACGGTTGCCGTTGATGGTCTTGGTCGTCGCCTCGCCCTTGAGCAGCTTGGTGACGGCAGCCTTGGTCTCCGCGGCCTGAGCCTCGGCAAGGGGGTTCGGCAGGTTGTCGGGGCGAGAGGCCTGGGCCGCAGCGGGGTCACCGCTCGCCGGGGCCTTGGCAACCGGGGTTGCCTGAGCCTGCATCGGGGCGGTGAGGCCGGTGACGACGAGCGCCCCCACGGCCAATCCCGAGACAGCACTCCAGTGGCGCTTGTTCACGATCTGTCCTCCTGGTCACGAGGCGCCGCATATCGGGCGCCTCGCGTATAAGAACACAGAAAACAGACAATCTGGCGCTCAGTGCCAGCGGAATCGAAAAAACTTGTGCTGCAAAGCAGTTCGTCGCAAAGAACGTAAAATCTTCGTAAAGAGACGGGCGTCCACCCTTCCCAGACCACCCCGGTATCGGATAGAGAAGCCCATCTGTCACAGAGGTATCCGTGAAACCGGCCACCGGCCACCGGGGCGATGCCTCGAGGCGCCGATATGCTCCGGCCATGAGCACTGACGCCCCCGAGGAGCAGAGTCCCTACGGTTCCGGGAGCCGTGCCCAGGATTCTTCCGCGGCCGCGAGCGCCGCTCCGTCCCCACGGAAGGTGCGCATCCCCCACCTGCACGCCCTCAAGGCGGAGGGACGCCGCTGGGCCATGCTCACGGCATACGACATGTATGCCGCCCAGATCTTCGACGAGGCCGGGATCCCCGTGCTGCTCGTCGGCGACTCGGCGGGCAACAACGTCTACGGCTACGAGACGACCGTGCCCGTGACGCTCGACGAGATGATCCCGCTCGTCCGCGCCGTGTCGACGGCCGCCCGCCGGGCGCTCGTCGTCGCCGACCTGCCGTTCGGCTCCTACGGCGGGTCGGTCGAGCAGGGCTTCGCGAGTGCCGTGCGGCTCATGAAGGAAGGGCTCGCCCACGCCGTCAAGCTCGAGGGCGGCACGGCCATGGTCCCGCTCGTCAAGACCCTCACCGACGCCGGCATCCCCGTCATGGCGCACGTCGGCTTCACGCCGCAGAGCGAGCACCAGCTCGGCGGCTACCGCGTGCAGGGTCGCGGCGACGCCGCCGACGCCCTCGTCGACGAGGCGCGAGCCCTGCAGGACGCCGGCGCCTTCGCCGTCGTCCTCGAGATGGTCCCGGCGCCCGTCGCGGAGCGGGTCACCGAGGTCCTGAGCATCCCGACCATCGGCATCGGCGCCGGCAGCGGCACCGACGCCCAGGTGCTCGTGTGGAGCGACTTCGCGGGCCTGCGCAGTGGCAAGGCCCCGCGCTTCGTCAAGAAGTACGCCGACCTGCGCGGCACGCTGCTCGACGCCGCTCGGGCGTATGCCGCCGACGTCGAGTCGGGTGCCTTCCCCGACGCCGAGCACTCCTTCGAGTCCTGAGACGCCGCCGCCCGACCGGTCGGACCGGTCGGGCGGGGTACTGGCTGTGGGTTGAGAGAGGTCAGGCGTCGCTGTCGCCGGCCGCGGACGAGCCGCCGCGCTGGTTCCAGTCGCGGTCCTCGGAGTCCCACTGCTCGGTCTTCTTGTGGGCGGTGTCGAGGGCCGCCTGGGCCTCCGCCTCGGTGGCGTACGGGCCGAGGACCTGCTCACCCCGGCTGCGGTTCTCGTCGGTCTCGACCCGACCCGTGTCGACGTTGTACCAGAAGCTCACGTGCGCACTCCTTCTCTCTTCGGACTCTTCCGACTTGTCATCCGGCTCGAGCGGGTCCGCCTCGTGAACGCCCCTCGTGGACGGCACCCGCTGACGACCTAGACTCCACCGTATGCCGTTGCTCCAGCCGCGGGTGTCAGCACACCGCCTCAGTCCGCGACGACCGGTGCCCGCCTCGATCGAGCGGCCGCACTACGTCGACGTGCCCAACCCGCGCGAGGACGGCGACCTGCGCATCAAGGACGCCGAGACCGTGGAGAAGATGCGCATCGCGTCGCGGATCGCGGCCACGGCCATGGTCGAGGCCTCGAAGGCCATCGCTCCCGGTGTCACGACCGACGAGCTCGACGCGGTCGCCCACGAGTACATGCTCGACCACGGCGCCTACCCCTCGCCCCTCGGCTACAAGGGCTTCCCGAAGTCCGTGTGCACGAGCGTCAACGAGGTCATCTGCCACGGCATCCCCGACGCGCGGCCGCTCGAGGACGGCGACATCGTCAACATCGACGTCACGGCCTACATCCACGGCGTCCACGGCGACACCGACGCGACCTACCTCGTCGGCGACGTCGACGAGGAGTCCCGCCTGCTCGTCGAACGCACGCACGAGGCGATGATGCGCGGCATCCGAGCCGCCCGCCCGGGCCGCGAGATCAACGTCATCGGCCGCGTCATCGAGAGCTACGCGAAGCGGTTCGGCTACGGCGTCGTGCGCGACTTCACCGGACACGGCATCGGGCTCGAGTTCCACTCCGGCCTCATCGTGCCGCACTACGACGCCGCTCCTCACTACGAGACCGTCATCGAGCCCGGCATGACCTTCACCATCGAGCCGATGCTCAACCTCGGGACCCCCGAGTGGGACATGTGGGACGACCGGTGGACCGTCGTCACCCGTGACCGCAGGCGCTCGGCCCAGTTCGAGCACACGATCCTCATCACCGACGACGGCCACGAGATCCTCACCCTCCCCGAGGGCGACGCCCCCTGAGCGGGGCCGGCCACCCACGTCGTCCACTTCACCGCAGCGGCACCGCATCACCCCGCACCACCAGCTGACACCCCACGACCACGTCCTCGACAAGGAAGTACGGACCATGGCCAAGCACGGCAAGCCCCTCGGCATCGACATCGGCGGCAGCGGCATCAAGGGCGCCCCCGTCGACCTGAAGGCCGGCGATCTGGCCGGGAAGCGGTTGAAGATCCTGACGCCCAAGCCGGCCACCCCCGACGCCGTGGCCGAGGTCGTCGACCAGATCGTCGACCACTTCGCCGACGTGACGGGCGACTCCCCCATCGGCGTGACCGTTCCGGCGGTCGTCATCCGCGGCACCGTGCTCTCGGCGGCCAACATCGACCCGTCGTGGATCAACACCGACGCCGAAGCCCTCATCAAGGAGCACACGGGTCGCGCCGTCACCGTCCTCAACGACGCCGACGCCGCCGGTCTCGCCGAGATGTACTACGGCGCCGCCAAGGGCGTGCGGGGCCTCGTCATCCTCACGACCCTCGGCACCGGCATCGGCACCGCGCTGATCCACGACGGGCGGCTCGTGCCGAACTCCGAGCTGGGCCACCTCGAGATCGACGGCTACGACGCCGAGGACCGGGCCGCGTCATCCGTCAAGGACGCCGAGGTCCTGTCGTGGGAGGAGTACTCCGAACGTCTCCAGACCTACTACGACACCATCGAGAAGCTCTTCTCCCCCGACCTCATCATCGTCGGTGGCGGCATCTCCAAGGACAGCGACGACTTCCTGCCCAAGCTCAAGCTTCGCTGCCCGATCGTCCCGGCCCAGCTGCGCAACCAGGCCGGCATCATCGGCGCCGCGCACCTCGCCACCGACCTCGCCTGAACACCGGTCCGAGCGCACCCGTCTGAGCAGCGGAAGGGGCTGCCGGGCGACCGCCGGGCAGCCCCTTCAGCTGTCCCGCGTCAGCGTCGGGTCCGCCACACGAGCCGGTGCACCCCGAGGTGCCGCGGCAGCGTGCGCAGACCGGGGATCCAGGGGATGCAGATGAAGCCGATGCTCAGCAGGATCATGAGGGACCAGACGGCGATGTCGGCGTTCTCCGACGTCGAGAACGGCGGTACCTGGTACCACAGCGAGTACAGCCAGAGCCACGGCTGACCCGGGTAGTTGCCGGTCTCGTTCATGATCCCCCACTGGTCGCCCCCGAGGTTCTGGGCGCGGGCCGCGTCCTCGAGGTGCGTCCCGTCGGCGAGCAGCAGCAGCGCCCGCGTGCTGTCGACACCGAAGAAGGTCGTGCGCGAGGTCAGCAGACCCTCGAGCGCGCCGCCGTCGGCCAGTTGCAGCTCGGCTGCCGCGATGATCGGGACCGGTCCGTAGTCACCGCTCGCGACCTTGGCCGGGTCCCCGTCCGGCGCGGCCGCCAGGGCGTCGGCGTAGGCCGCGGACCACGCCTGCTGCCGGTCGGCTGACGCCGCGTCCCAGGCGTGGACCGCAGCGACGACGGCCGGGTCCGACGTGAGGCTGCGGACGGGGTCGAGCACGAGGTCCTTCGCGGAGTCGACGGGGACGGTGACCCCGGGCAGCGTCTGGAGGTTGACCGGGCCGAGGCTCTGCCCCTCGCCAGCGGTGTTGTAGGGCGCGCCGTAGCCGGCGCTGGTCGTCGTACCGGCGAGCTCTCCCGTAGCGGTGGCGACGACGTCCGCCGGCGCTTGACGCGCCCACTGCTGCAAGGAGATCGCGGGCTCGTCGGGAGACGAGAAGACGAGGGCGGCGACGACGGACAGCACCGAGACCACACCGAGCGCGATGACGAACTCCTTGACGAGGTCGTAGCGGCGCGTCGGGAAGGCGTGCGAGTCAGGGGTGGGTCCCCAGCCACCCGTCCCCCGCTTCATGACTTCACCCCGCTGCGCGTGGCGAGGGTCGCAGGGCTCTCGGTCGGCGCCGCGCCCGCCGCAGCGGCAGCACCGGGCGGCGCCGGCTCCGTTGCACCGATCGGAGGGGCGACGCCGCGTCGGCGCACGAGGACGATGTGCACGACGACGATCGCCCCGACGACGAGCGGGAGCAGCGAGACGTGCCACAGCATCATCTGGCCGAGGTCCATGACGTTGAACCAGGCCCCGATGCCCGCGGCGTTGAGCCCGTCCTTGGCCTGGGTCGAGATCCACTGTGCGTCGAAGTTCGTCTGGATGAGGTAGCCGGTGAAGGCCGTCCCCAGCGACCCGAAGAAGGCGAGCGCGCCTGTCGCCCAGGTCAGTCCGCGGTTGCCGCGCCACGACGCCATGAAGAACTTGCCCCACAGGTGGATGACCATGGTGGCGAAGAAGAGCTCGACGCTCCAGAGGTGCACGGAGTTGACGAAGTGTCCGAGCGTGCTGACGTGCCACCAGGCCACCCCGCCGAGGGACAGGACCAGGCCCGACACGATGATGACGACGAGGCTGGCGAGGCAGGCGACGCCGAAGACGTAGATCCACGAGGCGACGTAGACGGGCTGCCGGTCGGGCAGCCACTGCCCGCGAGGCACGAGGCCCTCGACCCAACGGGTGAGGGCGGCCGTCCAGGTGTCGTGGGCGTGGCGCGACTGCGGCTCGGTCGGTTCCGACCGCAGGGACGTCGAGGGCCCGCTCACTGGTCCTCGTCCTCACGGGGAGCAGGGAAGGGCAGCAGGAGGGCGAGCACGAAGACCACGACCATGAGCAGGATGACCAGGAGGTTGGCGACCGTGATCGTCAGCCATCCCCACTGGACGACAGGACCTGCAGGAACCGGCTGTGACGCGGCGAGGAACTGGGTGATCATCTCTGGCCTCCGGGGAGTGCGAAGCTGTGAGTCCTCCTGCCCGGCGCAGATCTACTACACAACGTAAGAGTAGATCTGCGCGGCCGGCACCGGCGCCCGAATGTGATCTTCGGCGCCCACGGGCCTACGAACGCCGCAGTGCCGAGAGCAGCTCGGGCGCCCGCTGCTCGTAGAGCCGAGCGCCGACGCCGACCCCGACGATCCCGACGACGATGCCGAGCAGTACCCCGACGACGCCCGCCCCCCAGCCGGCGGCGACGGAACCCTGCCAGGCCCCCCAGGCGAGCAGGATCGTCGGCGAGGCGAGCAGCAGCGTGCCGAGACTCGCCATCGACTGCGCGGCGATGGTGATCCCGGCAGCCCCCGGCGGCGCGTTGAAGGGGCTCTCGCCCGACTCCGCCACGGGGTAGGGCAGCACGACGCTCATGACGCTCGACACGGCATACCCCGCTCCGAGCAGCGACACGGAGAGTCCGAGTGCAGCCGGGAGCAGGTCCCAGCGGTCGGCGAACGCGACCCCGACGACCACGTAGACGGGGACGAGGACGGCGGCGAGGAGGAGGTCAGGCAGGAGCCGCCCGCGACGGTCGTCCCGCCCGGACGTGCCGGACACCACGTGCAGCCACAGGGCGTCGGACTCGTAGGCGACAGCGTTGTGCTCGCTCCAACCGAGGAGGAACGCGACGAGGGGGCCCATGAGCAGCGGAGTCCACGCCACGTCGCCCGTGACGAACGGGATGAGCAGCGCGAGCGGCACGACGGGGGTCATGGCCATGCTGATCTGGTAGCGGGGGTCACGGCGCCAGTAGGTCAGGACGCGCGCCGCGACGGCGCCGAGCGGCGTACCGGGCAGCCGAGCCAGCAGGCCGAGGTCGTCTCCGGACGAGGTGCCCGAGTCGGAGCGCGAGACCGCGCGCGGGTTGTCGACCTCGTCACGCAGCACCCGGGACCAGAGCAGGAAGACGACGACGAGTAGTCCCGCGGCCAGGGCCAGGCGCACCAGCCCGGTGCCGAGGTCGCCCGCCGCCACGTCACCCGGGGCGGCCCAGGCCCAGCCGAGAGGCGACCAGCCGACGACGGCGGCGGCTGTCGTGGCGACGTCGCGCAGGCTCGCTCCGAGGTTGGCCACGACGGAGATCGCCGGACCGATGACGACGAGCAGGAGCAGGCCGAGGACCGCGATGACGTCACGACCGCGACGGCTCGAGATCGCCTGGGTCATCACCGCGGACACCCAGCGGCTCGTCGTGATCGCCGTCAGCAGACCGATCGCCGTCGCGACGACGGCCACGAGCGTCGAGGCGAGCGTGTGGGACCAGGCGACGACCACCCCGACCGACAGCACCATCGACGCGATCGCCGGCAGCCCGACGAGTGCGGCGGCCACGAGGCCGATCGTCAGGTCGCGGTGTGGGACGGCGAAGGTGGCGAAGCGACCCGGGTCGAGGGTCGGGTCGGAGCCGAAGGAGAAGAGCGGCACGACGGTCCAGAGCACGATGCCGGCGGCGCCGGCGAGCGGGATGACGACGCGCGCCGCGTCGAGGGACCCGCGGAAGGAGGCGAGGATGACGGCGAGCCCGGCCACGAGGACGGCGAAGTAGACGATGCCGACGACGGCGCCGATCGCCTGGGCACGGCTGCGCCGGAAGATGTTGCGCAGCAGGGTGAGCTTCAGTCGGACGAGGTGCGCAACCACGAGAGCCCCACCACCTCGGTGGACCCGCCGACGAGGTCGACGAACCGCTCCTCCAGCGACCGGTCGCCCCGGACGTCGTCGAGCTCCCCCGCGGCGAGGACGAGCCCGTCGGAGATGACGGCGACGTGAGTGCAGATGCGTTCGACGAGGTCCATGACGTGGCTCGAGAGGACGACGGTGCCGCCGGACTCGACGAAGCCCGAGAGGATGCGGCGGATCGTCGCGGCCGAGATCGGGTCCACCGCCTCGAACGGCTCGTCGAGCACGAGGACGCGGGGACCGTGGACGAGCGCCGAGGCGAGCGTGACCTTCTTCGTCATGCCCGCCGAGTAGTCGACGACGAGCTTGCCCTGCGCCTCGGTGAGGCCGAGCGCGGCGACGAGCTCTGCAGCCCGCTCGGACGCGAGCTCGCGCGGCATCCCACGGAGCAGGCCGGCATACGTGATCAGCTGGAGCCCGGTCAGCCGGTCGAAGACCTTGAGCCCGTCCGGGAGCACGCCGATCAGCCGCTTGGTGGCGACGGGGTCGGCCCAGACGTCGCGACCCAGGACGAACGCCTGTCCGGCGTCGGGGCGCAGCAGTCCCGTCACCATCGACAGCGTCGTCGTCTTGCCGGCGCCGTTGGGACCGACAAGGCCGAAGAACGAGCCTCGCGGCACGTCGAGGTCGATCCCCTTGACCGCGATGAGGTCGCCGAATCGCTTGCCCAGCCCCCTCAACGCGATCGCCGGACCCTCAGTCGGATCGCCTTGTGGTGCAGGCAGATCGGTCACGTCGCTCATGTCACTCCCCCTCCCCCGAGATCGAGCGTCAGAAGATCGCCGACTCGGCGTCGCGCAGCGGGGTGTAGGTGAGGCCGTCGACACCGGAGAACTGCTCGATGTGGCCGGAGTACATCCGGTGCCCGACGTCGCTGAGCAGCGCGTCGTGGATGGGGATGAAGACCTTCGGGGCGATGCGCCCGACGAAGGCGATCGAGTCCCGGCTCGCGGCCCACGGCGCGCTGAGCGGGTGGGCGAGGACGTCGACCGGGCCGGGCTCGCCGTCGTACGCGTCGCCCGGGTGGAAGAGGGAGGGCTCGCCGTCGGCCCGCAGGACGACACCGACGTTGGGGATGCGCGGCATCGCCGCGTGGTTGAAGGCGTGCAGCTCGCCGACCGGGGTGACCGTGACGTCGCCGACGGCGAAGTCCTCGCCCTGCCGGGACGGCACCGCCGGCAGGCCCTCGTCGCGCAGCTTCTCGGCCGTCAGGGGGTCGGTGTGCACCGTCGCCCCGGGATTGGCGCGGATCAGGGCGCTGACCCGCTCCGGGTCGAAGTGGTCGGCGTGGTTGTGGGTCACGAGGACCGCGTCGAGGCCGGTCAGGTCCTCGAAACCCGTCGAGAAGCTGCCCGGGTCGATGAGGATGCGGCGGTCGGCGGCCTCGACGAGGAGGCAGGCATGTCCGAGGTGAGTCACGCGCATGCCACCACCTAATCACGGTCCTGCTCGACCCCACCGCCGTACGCGCCCCCGCCCGCCCCGGAACGCTGCTCCCGCCAGGCGCACGTCTGCGCGGGAACGGCCGCCACGCGAGGACTCAGGCGTCGATGCTCGACATGTCGCCGTAGCGGGCACCCTGCACCGCGGCCCTCGGCACGGCTGCGTCGATCGCGGCCAGGTCCTCGGCGGTCAGCTGCACGGATGCGGCCCCGACGTTCTCCTCGAGGTAGCGCACCCGCTTCGTGCCGGGGATCGGCGCGACGTCGTCACCCTGGGCGAGGACCCAGGCGAGGGCGAGCTGTCCGGCGGTCGCTCCCTTGGACTCCGCGATCTCGCGCACCCGCGCGACGAGGGCCAGGTTCGACTCGAGGGCTTCGCCCTGGAAGCGCGGGAAGTAGGCGGTGCGGCGGGAGTCGCCGGCCTCGAGGTCGTTGGGTGAGGTGATGGCCCCGGTGAGGATGCCGCGTCCGAGGGGAGAGTAGGGCACGAGCCCGATGCCGAGCTCGCGCAGCGTCGGGAGGATCTCGTCCTCGACGTCGCGGGTGAAGAGCGAGTACTCGGTCTGGAGCGCGGTGATCGGGTGGACGGCGTGGGCACGCCGGATGGTCGAGGGCGAGGCCTCCGAGAGACCGAGGTGGCCGACCTTGCCGGCCTCGACGAGCTCGGCCATGGCGCCGACGGTCTCCTCGATCGGCACGTTCGGGTCGACGCGGTGCTGGTAGTAGAGGTCGATGTGGTCGACGCCGAGCCGCTGGAGGGAGGCGTCGGCCGCGCGGCGGACGTAGTCCGGTCGGCCGTTGATGCCGAGCCGGGTGCCGTCCTCGGCTCGCTCGTTGCCGAACTTCGTGGCGAGGACGACGCCTTCGCGGCGACCGTCGAGGGCCCGACCGACGAGCTTCTTGTTGGTGAACGGCCCGTACATGTCGGCCGTGTCGAGGAAGGTGACGCCGAGGTCGAGGGCGCGGTGGATCGTGGCGACGGCGGCGGCCTCGTCACCGGTGCCGTAGAACTCGGACATCCCCATGCAGCCGAGACCGACGGTCGAGACGGTCAGTGGCAACGCTGTGCCGAGGGTGCGCGTGCCGAGCGGTGCTCGGTCTCCTGCAGGGGTGGTGGTCTCGGGGTTCTGGGTCATGCGATCGAGTGAAACGCTTCGAGCGCGCTCGAAGTCAAGCGGTCGACCGCGCCGTCGCTGCCCGTGCGGGCAGTCTCAGGTCTCGGCGCGCTCGAGCGCCGACTGGTAGATCCCGATCTTGTTGTCGATGGCTCCCAGGTGCTCGGTGACCTCGGCGAGCTGCGCCAGCACCCGTGCCCGGTGGTTCTGGAGCAGCGCGAGTCGCTCGGTCTCGTTGCCGTCTCCCGAACGGCACAGGGCGGCATACGCCTTGACCTCGCGGATCGGCATCCCCGTGGCGCGCAGGCGCGTCAGCATCCGGACCCACGTGAGGTCGCTCTCGGTGTAGACGCGATGGCCTGAGCTCGTACGGCCGACGCCGCGCAGCATCAGCCCGTCGCGCTCGTAGTAGCGCAGCGTGTGCGTGGTCAGTCCGGTGCGCTCGGAGGCCTCGGCGATGGTCAGGCCCTGGGGCAGTGCGATGACGGTCACCGGACCATGCTGGCGCTTCGAGCGCACTCGAAGTCAAGCAGGCGGACGACTGTCGTGCTCCCGTCCACCCGACACGGGCCGGCACACGGCGACGCGGAGCAGACGTTGGCGACGACGGCCGACGCCGCGCGTCGGAGCGAGGCGTCGCTCCTGGGCTCCGGGCCACGTCCAGCACTCCCAGCCGGGGGCGGGGTGCGGGGCGCACCCGTCGTGGCTCACGTGGACCCCCTCGTGGTGCGGTGCGCGGCTGAGGGACGTGGCGGTATGCGTGCAGCATCCGCCCGGGTCACGGCGCGATCGGGCGGGACGACGATCTCGGATGCGACGGGTGCCGGCACGGGTCGCTCCTCTCTTCCTCGGCAGGCGACCGAACGGGGCTGGTCCGCCGGCTCCCACTCCGGCGCCGCGGAACGACCGCGCGGGACGCGCACCTCGTGGCCGCGTGCTGTGGGAACGACGTGACACGCCCGGGGGTTACGCGTCGGTAGCCGGACGACGTCAGCGATCTGGCTGCCTGTGACGTCGGAGTCGGGACCACAGCCCTGCTGTGGGTGGTGGCGGCCGCAGCGATCCGGTGTCACCCGGGACGACCGCCGCCTCGCGCGCGGACTCGAGCTCGGCGACGGCCCGCTGCGAGTCGCTGATGAGCGAGCCGTAGACGGGCCACTGCTCGGGGTCCTCGAGGGGCGTCGTGCGCACCTGCTCGCTCAGGGAGGCGAGGACCTCGCGAGCCCGGGCCGTGCCCTCGTCGAACCGCCGGGTCGCGTCGTCGTCGTGTCGGCCCAGCTGTGACACCGCCTGTGCCATCCCGTCGAGTGCGTCGGCGTACTCCGCGAGGAACCTGGCCGAGGGCGCGGGCCGTCGGCGGCGCTCGGCAGCAGCATCGACGAGGGTGCGGCCGATGCCCGTGACCTGCCAGACGGTCCGTCGAAGCGTGGTGACGGTGCGCTCGTAGCCGTCCCAGTCGACGTCTGCGGGACGGATGTTGTCACGCAGGTTGAAGCGCATGCTCTCGCGACCGGTGCGGATGTCGTCGACGATGTACGGCGCCTTGTCGCCGATCTCGCCTCCACGGCGGTACCACCGACGCGCCGACTGGACGTCCCAGTCGCCGCGGAGCCCGGAGGCCATCTCCTCGAGGAGCTCACGCACCTGGCGCGCCAGCGCCGACACCCGCTGACGCGGCTTGGTCAGGTGCAGCGGTGCCAGCACGATGGCGTTGGTCGCCACCCCGATGATGCCGCCGGCCACCGTCTCGACGATCGTCAGGTACGTGAAGTGCTCGTCGGTGCCACCGGCGGTGATGAGCGACAGGAGCACCATGGCCGGCACCTGGATGCCGTGCTCCCCCAGACGCGACCACCGCCCGATGACGAGCGCGACGAGGATGACCCCGAACATGGTCCACCACGTGACCCCGAAGACCGTGGCGACGACCCACGCGACACTGAGGCCCAGCACGACGGCGGCGATGCGCTGGGCGCTGGCCGAGAGGGAACGCACCATCGTGCGGTCGACGACGAGGAGGGCGGCCATCGGCGCGTAGAACGGGACCGGGCTGTCGAGCACCCGCACCGCGAACTGCCACGCGAGCACGGTCGCGATCGCCGCCTTGACGAGGAGCAGCAGGGCGTCGCGCTCCGGCCCGGGCTGGTGCAGCGCCCGACGCAGGGCCCGAAGCCGCTGGTGGGCGTCGTCCTGCCACTGGCTCATGTGCGGACACCCGCAGTCGCATCCGGACGCCCGGCCACGACCGGTCCCCGCTCCCCCGCCCGCGGCATCCAGGCGGACACGCTCACGAGGACCTGCGCTCCGACGCCTCTTCGACGGCACGCTTGTCGATGTCGTCCATGGCGCGGGTGTCCCGCGGCTCAGCGAACGGCTCGAGGTCCTCCGGGACACCCTCGGCGATCGCACGGCTCCGGTCGAGCTCGGCGTTGACCTCGGCGCCGAGCAGGATCGCGATGTTCGTCAGCCACAGCCAGACGAGGAAGATGACGACACCAGCCAGAGACCCGTAGGTCTTGTTGTACGACGAGAACAGTGCGACGTAGACGGCAAAGAGTCCCGAGACGACGAGCCAGATCAGCACGGCGATGACGCCTCCGGGGCTGACCCACTTGACGCCTCCCTGCTTCGCGTTGGGACTGGCCCAGAAGAGCACGGCGAAGAGCAACGACACGAGGACCAGCAGCACGGGCCACTTGAGCACCCCCCACACGAGGAGGGCCGTGTCACCTGCCCCGATGAGGTTGCCGACCTGCTCGGCCACCGGCCCGCTGACGACGACGATCACCGCGCTGGCGACCATGACGACGACGGCGAACAAGGTCACCCCGACGCGGATGGGCACCGTCTTCCAGATCGGGCGACCCTCCGGGATGTCGTAGATGACGTTGGACGCCCGCATGAACGCCGAGACGTAGCCCGAGGCCGACCAGAGCGCCACGAGCAGTCCGAGGACCGCCCCGAAGCCGGCGCTCGTCCGGTTCGCCTGTGCCTGGACGATGAGCGTGCGCACGAAGTCCGCGCTCGACCCGGGCGCGATCGCCTGGACCTGGAGGACGACCTGCGCGGTGGCGTCGCGGCCCATCAGTCCGAGCGCGGCGACGAGCACGGCGAGAGCCGGGGCGATCGAGAGAAGGCCGTAGTAGGTCAACGAGGCGGCGAGGTCGGTGAGGTTGTCCCGCTTGAACTCGACCCGGGCCCTCTTGAGGGCCGCGACGAGCGAGGACCGGGGCAGGTCGGACGGACTCTCGGGATTGTCGGGGGTGTCGGAGGTGTCGGAGGTGTCGGGGGTGTCAGGAGTTTCGGGGGTGTCGGGGGTGTCGGACCGTGCGTGGCCACGGCTGCTGCGTGAGGGGTCGCTTGCTGGTGCCATTCCCTGCCCGTACCCAGTGGGTGCGACGGCCGCACGGGACGGGCCCGGTCCCGTGTCGTCGTCGGGCAATGGCAGCATGGGGCGCTGCTGTGGGTACGAAGCCCTACGCGTCGCCCGAGAGGGCAGGTGCTCGCCTTCGCACGGCGGGCACGACCGACCGCAGTCGGCACGAGCCGACACGAACCGGAGGGAGAGGCCGCGCATGGTGGACGTATCGCCTGACCTCATCGCCGGGCGCTACCGGCTCATGAACCGGATCGGCTCCGGCGGTATGGGTCACGTGTGGCTGGCCTGGGACGAGCGACTGAGCCGCGCCGTGGCCGTCAAGCAGCTGCACTCCCCCGTCGGCCTCGACGAGGCCGACGCTCGCGTCGCCCACGCACGCGCCATGCGGGAGGCCCGCAACACGGCCCGACTGCACCACCCCAACGCGGTGCCCGTCTTCGACGTCGTCGACCACGACGGCCAGCCGTGCCTCGTCATGCAGTACCTCCCGTCACGGAGCCTGCACGCCGTGCTGGCCGAGCGCGGCCCCCTCCCGGTGCGCGAGGTCGCCCAGCTCGGCGCCGAGCTGGGCTCGGCCCTCGCCGCCGCGCACCGCGCCGACATCGTGCACCGCGACGTCAAGCCCGGCAACGTGCTCGTCGCCGAGGACGGCACGGCCCGCATCACCGACTTCGGGATCTCGCACGCCGTCGGCGACGTGTCCCTCACCTCGACCGGCATGGTGACCGGCACCCCGGCCTACCTCGCCCCGGAGGTCGCGCGCGGGGCGCCGTCGAGCCCGGCCTCGGACGTCTTCTCCCTCGGCGCGACCCTCTATGCCGCCGTCGAGGGCTCGCCGCCGTTCGGCACCGGAAACAACCCGATGGCGCTGCTGCACCGTGTGGCCTCCGGCTCGATCACCCCGCCCGGTGACGGTCCGCTCGCCCCTGTCCTGCTCGCGATGCTCGCCGCGTCTCCCGACGACCGTCCCTCGATGCAGGACGTCTCGGCCGACCTCGCCGAGGTCGCCGCCGGACGTCCGCCCCGGGGCCCCGTGGCCCCTCCCGGTGCCGGGACCGACCTCCGGCCCGACCGTACGCGGGTTCTTCCCGTGGGCGGGACGGCGCGGACCGCGGGAGCAGCGACCGCGGGCGCAGCGGCCGCGGGAGCAGCGGCCGCGGGCGGCGCAGCGTCGCTCGCCGGCGACAACCTGGGCGGCGACACCTCGGACACGAGCCGACTGCCAGCGGCGGGGGCGTCCGGCGCCACCGACGCGCCGGCGCGAGTCATGGCGACTCCACCCTCCGACGCGACGCGGCTCGAGACCGGCGGTGACGAGGGTGGCGTGGGTGGCGCTGACGTGGACCGGGACGGCGAGGCCCCGGGCCGCCGCCGCTCCGCCGTGCTCCTCGTCGTGGCCCTCCTCGTGCTCGCGGGCGCCGGCCTGGCCATCTGGGGCCTGCAGCGCGACACCACCGACCCCGGCGGCCAGGCTGCGCCGCCGGTCGCGTCGAGCAGCCCGAGGACGCCCAGCGTGACGCGACCGCCGACGTCGCCGAGGACATCGCGGGCCGAGTCGCCCTCGCCCTCGACGACCGCTCCGACCAGCACGCGCCCGGCGACCCCGTCGAACACGCCGTCCACGGCTCCTTCGCCGGCTCCGTCCACGACGGTGTCGGGGCGCCCGACGGATGCCGAGCTCGCGCGCGCCGTGCGGGACTACTACGCGCTGCTCCCCGGCAACACGGACGCGGGGTGGGCGCGCCTGACCGACCGCTACCGGTCCACGACGTCCGGCAGCCGCGCGACCTACGAGCGCTTCTGGGGCTCCGTCTCCTCCGTCGACGTCCGCCAGGCAACCGGGTCGGCACCGCGGTCGGTCGTGGCGACCTTGCGCTACGCCTTCGACGACGGGCGTCGGTTCGAGGAGCGGACGGCATACTCCCTCGTCGACGACGGCGGCATCCTCAAGATCGACCGCTCGTCGGTGCTGAGCAGCCGCCAGCTCTGACGGCAACGGCTCGGCGACGTGCGCCGAGGTGTGCCGAGCCCCGCCGACCGCGTTCGGGTGGCCGTGCCTCAGATCTGGGGCGGGGCGCCGCGGACGGCGGGGTGCTCGGGGTGTGGTTCGACGGTAACGGGGGATCCCGTCAGGGGCAACGCCACATGACCAGTGAACGCGCGGAGTGCCCTGCTCGGTTCCGCGCCGCGCCGACCGGTGCGACCACGCTCGTCGTGCACACCTGCGCGAGACGCTCGAGCATCGCTGCCCGCTCGCTGCCGGTCATCACGGTCGCGAACGTCTCGTCGTCGGCCGCAGTCACTGCACTCATCGTGGTTCTCCCTGGTCGCGGCACCCGGCTCTACCCTGTGGCCGGTCTCCAGGAGTAGGTGTACCAGCCGCAAAGGGCGGATACGTCCCTATTGCCCGAGTTTCTGCAAGAAAGTCCAAAGAAACGTGCAAGGGATCGTCAGCCGACGGCCGCGGCCAGAAGGGCGCGCGGCCGTCGGTGGGCCGTCGACCGACCGCTGGTCGACGGCCGGCACCGGAGCTACATGCGCTCCGCGCCGTCCCGGATCGCCTCGCGGATGCGGGTGTAGGTGCCGCACCGACAGACGTTGCGGATGCCGTCGAGGTCGTCGTCGGTGATGGCGCGGCCCTCGGCCCTCACCCTGCGCACGAGCGCCACCGCCGCCATGATCTGGCCGGGCTGGCAGTAGCCGCACTGGGCGACGTCCCGTTGCAGCCACGCCTCCTGCATGGGATGCAGGTCGGCGCCCACCGTGTCGGGCAGGCCCTCGATCGTCGTGATCTCGTCGTCGGGGCCGACGTCCTTGACCTGCACCGAGCAGGGGTTGAAGGCCTTGCCGTTGAGGTGCGAGGTGCAGGCCTTGCAGACGTTGATGCCGCACCCGTACTTGGGCCCGGTGATGCCGAGGACGTCGCGCAGGACCCAGAGGAGCCGCACGTCGTCGGCCACGTCGACGGTGACGGACTCGCCGTTCACCCGGAAGGTGTGCTGTGCCATGGGGTGCTCCTCAGTAGGTGTGGGCGAGGCCGTCGGTGGGCGACGGCGGCACCGGGGGGACGAAGGTCTTCGGGGTGAACGACACGGTCCCGTGGTTGACCGGGAACCGGGTCGGGACGGTGCCGGTGGCGCGGGCGTAGGCACACGCCGTGGCGGCGACGGAGGCGGCGACGCCGGCCTCACCCGCGCCGCCGGGGAGCTCGGCGTCCGAGGGCATGACGATGCACTCGAAGGTCGGGGGCACGTTCCACTGGCGCGTGTAGAAGTAGTTGTCCCAGCTCGCCTCGAGGAAGTGACCGTCCTGCAGGTGGTTGCTGCTCGTCAGGGCGAGCGCGATGCCGTCGGAGACGCCGCCCATCATCTGCGCCTCGAGTCCGCGCGGGTTGACGACGAGCCCGGCGTCGATGGCGATGACGGCCTTGGTGACGCGGGGACCGGTCACGGCGTCTCGGACCTGCCGGTTCACGGTCTCGGGGCGGCAGTCGATCTCGACGAGGACCGCCGTCGCGCCCTTGTACTCCGAGTGGATCGCGATCCCCTGGGCGGTGCCGGACGGCATCGACCGTCCCCACTGCCCGACCTCGGCGACCTTGCGCAGGCAGGCCTTGACGCGCTCGTTGCGCAGGAACGCCAGACGGAAGGCGAGCGGGTCCTTGCGCAGCTTCTTGGCGAGCTGGTCGATGAACAGCTCGTTGGCGCAGGCGACGTCGGGCGAGTAGATGTTGCGCATGCTGCCGGTGTTGAAGCCCATGTCGACCTCGCCCAGCAGCTGGGTCACGACCCCGAAGTCGTAGGGCAGCTCCTGGGTCAGCGTGAAGATCGACTCGGCCAGACCGAGGTTGCCCAGGCCGGCGGGGAGCTCTGACGCCATCGCGGTCAGCCGCTCGCCCAGGCCGTGCGAGAAGTCGGTCTTGATGCTCGTGTGCCGCTGCTCAAAGGTGAGCACCTCCCCCGCGAGCAGCGTGGCGCGGATCCGTGACGTCGCCATCGGGTGCGTGCGCCCCTGACGGGGCTCGTCGGCGCGGTGCCACATGAGCTTGACGGGCTTGCCCATGGCCCGGGAGATCTTCGCGGCCTCGATCGCCGCGTCACCGAAGAGCTTGTGCCCGAAGGACCCTCCGCCGGTCACGACGTTGACGGCGACGCGGGCGATCGGCAGGCCGAGGGCCTTGGCGATGTTGCGCTGGGCGACGATGGGAGCCTTGAGGCCGGCCCAGACCGTGGCGCGGTCGTCGCGGACGTCGGCGATGGCGCAGTTGGGCTCGAGGGCGGCGCTGCTGCGGAACATGAACTCGAAGCGCAGGTCGACGGTCTGCGCCAGCAGCGGCACCTTGGGCACGGTCATGGGCAGCTCTGCGGCCTTGAGCCGGCGCAGCACCGAGTCGTCCGACTCGCCCTCGACCGGGCCGCCGTCCCACGTGACCCGGAGGGCGCGGACGGCGTCGATGCACTGGCCGAACGTCTCGGCCCGCACGGCGACACCCGTGTCGACGACGACGACGTCGGTGACGCCGGGCAGGGCCCGGACGGCCGCGAGATTGTCGACGCTGCGCGGCGATCCGTTGAGCGTGGGCGGGCGGCACACCATCGTCGGCAGGGCGTCAGGCACGTCGAGGTCCATGGTGAAGCGTTTGCGCCCCGTCACGGCATCGAGCGCGTCGACCCGGCTGCGGGGAGTGCCGATGACGTCGAACGAGCTCGTCGCCGCGAGCTCGACGTCCACGGCCGTCGTCGTCGAGCTCGCGGCGGAGGCCGACAGCTCGGCGTACGTTCGCGTGCTGCCGTCCGGAGCGGTGACGACCCCGCCCTTGGCGACGAGCGAGGCCACGGTGGCGCCGAGCGCGGTCGCCGCGGCCTCCAGGAGAGCCCCACGGGCCACCGCGGCGGCCACCCGGATCGGGGTGAACATCGACTGCATCGTGTTGGACCCGCCGGTGAGCTGGTTGAAGACGAGCTCGGGGCGCGCGGGGGCCAGCGTCACGCGTACGTCCTCGACGCGCATCGAGAGCTCGTCGGCGATGATCATGGCCGCGGCCGTCGTGATGCCCTGCCCGACCTCCATCCGCGGGATCGCGAAGTGGGCGTGGCCGTGGTCGTCGACGGTGATGGTGATCAGCTGCGACGTCGGGAGCGCCGAGTGGGTCTGGAGGTCGCCGAGGTCGTAGAGCTCGGGCACCTGCGGCGCACTGGGGACCGCGGCCGAGGCAGGAGCGGCGCCGCCGACCTCCGCCGCGACGGTGAGCGTGGCCCCGGCGACGACGAAGCCGATGAAGCGCCTTCGGCTGACGCCGTCGGGTGGTGAGCCATGGGCTCGGACGGAGCACTGGGCGTGCGGGTGGCCGGGCGTCGTCGTCATCGACTGGGGTCCCTTCTCGGAACGTGCACGTGCGACCGGGGTGCCGTGGGGTGGGGGCGGGTCGCACGTGGTGGTGCCTCCGTGGTTCGCCGCAACAGGCGGATCCGGATTGTCCTGCCCAACGAGCCGACGTGGCGCGATGTCACGGGCGCCGCGAGATGGCACCCCTACAGTGCGTTCCGTGCCCAGTCAGGTCGATCCGACGCCCCGATCGACTACCGGGCGCGCCACCGACGTCGTCGACGTCTTCGTCTACGTCGTCGTGCTCAACCTCTTCATCGAGTACGTCCCAGCGGTCATCAGCGAGACCTTCACGCTGTCGCTGCTCACGGCGGTCCTGCTCACGGGAGTCCTCGAGGTCGTCGTCGCGGTGAAGAAGCGGGCGAAGGGCCGGTTCGCCGCCGCGCGCAGCGCCGTGGGCAAGGTCGGCGCCGGGCTGCTCCTGTGGGGCGTCCTCGTCGGCAGCACGTTCGTCGTGCTCAAGACCATCGATCTCGTCTTCGGCGACAGCGTCAGCCTCGGCGGGTTCGTGTCGGTGACGCTGCTCATCCTCACGCTCCTGCTGAGCCGGCTCGTCGTGCGCCGGCTGCTCGCCCCTCCGTCACGGGTTCCGGCGCCTGCGGGCTGAGTCCCTCGACGTGGGCCCGCGAGGCTGCGACAGTGGGCTCATGTCACTCGAGACGTGGTGGTCCGCCGTGCGACCCGAGACCCGGGACTGGATCGTCGCCCACAACGGCGAACCGCTCCCGCTCGAGGTGGTCGAGGACATCACGCGAGTCAGCGGTCCCGTCGACCCCGACGCCTGGTGGGTCGCCGGCCGTGGGCCTGACGGGCTGGAGCTCTCGGACGCCGCCGTCGACTGGGTCGAGACCGTGGCCAACGGAGAGGCTCCCCCCGAGCCCTAGCCGACGCCGGCGAGCCACTCGCCGACGAGGCGCGAGATCCCGCGGTTGCCCCTCAGCGCGGCAGGCGCGAGGTCCCGAGGTCGATGACGTCGCTCGCCACGTCGTCGAGGTCGCGACCGGTCGCCTCGGCGTGCCTGCACAGCAGCGCGTGGGCCTCGTCGGCGGTCAGGCCGCGGTGCACCACCACGAGGTCGACGGCCACTGCGAGGTCGATGCCGTCGGACGGACCCGACCGCCCTGAGGTCGCCGAGGACCGGTCCAGGGTCCGGCCGACGCCCCGGCCCATGGCGCCCTCTGACCGGCCGCGCGGGGCTCCGGGCGCTGACGACGTGCTCACCCCGCACCCATACCCGGCGGGTGCCCGGTCCTCTCACCGCGGCCGCCAGCCGGCTCGGACCCGACCTGACCGTGTGGCGTCAGGCCCGAGCTGGCCGCTCGCGACGGAAGGTGGCTGGCGTCGTGAGACGTGCCGAGCACGTGCGATCAGTGACGAAGGGCCGCAGCTCGACCTCGGCGCCCTCCTCGCCGACGGCGGTCATGGTGCCGCGGATCAGCCCCCGGTGGATGGCGCACACGACCTCCGGGTGGGCCCGCGCCATCGAGAGGAAGGGACAGTCGTTGAGGGTGAGCTCGACGGTATGGCCACCCTCGGAGGTGGCCAGCTCGGGCCGGTAGCCCCACTCGTCGAGCAGGTCGACGGCCATGCCGACCTTGCCGAGCCAGCCACCCGGGGTCGAGGCCGGCGGCGGCGCGGGCTCCTCGCGCCGTCCCCGCACCCAGCGCTCTCCGGCGCCCTCGGGGTCGCCGGGCGAGCCGTCCGCCGCGTCGGACCAGGCGCTCGTCAGCAGCTCGGTGAAGGCATGCAGGGCCTCCTGGCTCGCAAGGCCCGGCCGCGCGCTGCGGGCATCGACGTAGATCTTGCGGGGCCGACCCACGGCGCCGCGCCGGTGCACGGTCGCGACCAGCCCGGCGGCGACGAGCCGCTCGAGGTGGAAGCGGGCGGTGGTGACGTGGAGGCCGAGGGCGGCACCGACCTCGGAGGCGCTGAGCCCGCCTCCTTCGCGGCCGGGCGTCCCGACGGACGCGTCGCGGGCCCCGACCGGGTCGCCGGCGTCCGCGAGCAGGTCGAGGACGGCCCGACGCATGGGCGATGTCTGGACGTCGCTGCGGATGGCACCTGGCACGCCGATCCTCCTTTTCGTTGATTTAGAGGATAGGCCAGAGCCTGCCTCAACGAGAAGCGGGCTCGAGAACGCCGGTGGTCCGATAGCCGTTTGCCGCGCCGGAACCTGCTGGGAGCAGTAGCGTTGCGCTCAGTTCGGGGACACCGGGGTCGTGCCACGGCGGTCGTCGAACGCGCGCAGCCGCTCGCTTCGATGCACCCCCCATCGTCGATTTGGAGGACTCATGCCTCTCCTGCCCCATCACGGTGCCCGACCGGGGTGGCACCCGTGAGCGCGGCCTTCCGCAGCACCGACACGGCCCGGGGTGGGGTCGACGGCCCGGCATCGGCCGCGCTGCTCCGCGCCGGTCGGTTTTTCACGCGCTGGGAGGAGTCCGACGACGGGCGTGCCGTCTTCCGCGAGGGCGGGCGAGCGGGCGACGTCTTCTACCGCGACCGGTGGAGCCACGACAAGGTCGTCCGCTCGACCCACGGGGTCAACTGCACCGGCTCCTGCTCGTGGAAGGTCTACGTCAAGGACGGGATCATCACGTGGGAGACGCAGCAGACCGACTACCCGTCCGTCGGCCCCGACCGACCGGAGTACGAGCCCCGTGGCTGCCCGCGCGGCGCGGCCTTCTCCTGGTACACCTACTCCCCCACGCGCGTCCGCTACCCCTACGTGCGCGGCGTCCTCCTCGAGATGTACCGCGAGGCCAAGGCCCGCCTCGGCGACCCGGTGGCCGCCTGGCACGAGATCACGACCGATCCCGACAAGCGTCGCCGCTACCAGAGCGCCCGCGGCAAGGGCGGCCTCGTGCGCGCGTCGTGGGGCGAGGCCGTCGAGATCGCGGCCGCCGCGCACGTCCACACGATCAAGGAGTACGGCCCCGACCGCGTCGCGGGCTTCTCGCCGATCCCCGCGATGTCGATGGTGTCGCACTGCGTCGGCACCCGCTTCATCCAGCTCATCGGCGGCGTCATGACGAGCTTCTACGACTGGTACGCCGACCTGCCCGTCGCCAGCCCGCAGGTCTTCGGCGACCAGACCGACGTGCCGGAGTCGGGCGACTGGTGGGACGCGACCTACCTCATGATGTGGGGCTCCAACGTCCCTGTGACCCGCACGCCCGACGCGCACTGGATGGCCGAGGTCCGCTACCGCGGCACGAAGATCGTCACGGTCAGCCCCGACTACGCCGACAACACGAAGTTCGCCGACGAGTGGATGCCGGCCCAGGCCGGCACCGATGCGGCGCTCGCGATGGCCATGGGCCACGTGCTCCTCAAGGAGTTCTTCGTCGACCGTGAGGTGCCCTTCTTCACCGACTACGTGCGCACCTACAGCGACCTCCCCTTCCTCATCCGTCTGGAGGCACCCGAGGAGCCGTATGCCGCCGCGTCGGGTGAGGGGGCCGGCGCCCCCTTCGTGCCCGGCAAGTTCCTCACCGCGTCCGACCTCTCGGCTGATGGCGCCGCCGTTCCCGACGAAGATGCCTGGAAGACGGTGCTGCTCGACGAGGTGACCGGACAGCCGGTCGTGCCGAACGGCTCGATGGGCTTCCGCTACGCGGACTCCGGCAAGGGCCGATGGAACCTCGACCTCGACGGCGTGGCCCCCGCGCTGACGATGACGGGCGGCGCCGCCGAGGCCGTCGAGGTGCTGCTCCCGGCGTTCGTCGAGCCCGACGGGACCGGCTCGGTGCTGCGTCGAGGAGTCCCCGCCCGGCGCGTCGGCGGCCACCTCGTGACGACCGTCTACGACCTCATGCTCGCGCAGTACGGCGTCGAGCGAGAAGGACTGCCGGGCAGCTGGCCCAGGGGTTACGACGACGTCACCGCGCCCTACACGCCAGCCTGGCAGGCGGAGATCACCGGCGTGCCCGCAGAGCAGTGCATCCGCGTCGCTCGCGAGTTCGCCACGAACTCCGAGCAGTCGCAAGGGCGCTCGATGATCATCATGGGCGCGGGCATCTGCCAGTGGTTCCACGGTGACGCGACCTATCGGGCCATCCTCTCGCTGCTGATCCTCACCGGCTGCATGGGCCGGAACGGCGGCGGCTGGGCGCACTACGTCGGCCAGGAGAAGTGCCGACCGATCACCGGCTGGATCTCCCTCGCCAACGCCCTCGACTGGGGCCGGCCGCCGCGCACCATGACGGGCACGTCGTACTGGTACATGCACACCGACCAGTGGCGCAACGACGGCTACTCCGCGGACTCGCTCAACTCACCTCTGGCCAGAGGGCATCTGGCCGGCAAGCACACGGCCGACACCATCGCGCAGTCCGCCCGGATGGGGTGGATGCCGTTCTACCCGCAGTTCGGCACGAACCCGCTCCAGGTGGCGGAGGACGCCCAGGCCGCCGTCGACGCAGGCACCGCCGCCAGCCCGGCGGCCTACGTCGCCGGCGCCCTGCACGACGGCACGCTGACCTCGGCGATCGAGGACGTCGACGCTCCGGAGAACTGGCCGCGCACCCTCGTGCTGTGGCGAAGCAACCTCATGGGGTCCTCGGCCAAGGGCAACGAGTACTTCCTGCGCAACCTGCTCGGCACGCACCACAACGTCCTCGGCAGCGAGAACCCTTTGGCACCAAGGCCGTCCGAGGTGAAATGGCATGAGAAGGCGCCGGAGGGCAAGCTCGACCTGCTGCTCTCGGCAGACTTCCGCATGACGTCGACGACGCTGCTCTCCGACATCGTCCTGCCCGCAGCGACGTGGTACGAGAAGCACGACCTCAGCTCGACCGACATGCACCCCTTCGTACACGCCTTCACGCCCGCCATCGACCCACCGTGGGAGGCCAAGAGCGACTTCGAGCTCTTCCACCTCCTCGCCGAGAAGCTCTCGGACCTCGCGCGCACCCATCTCGGAGTCCGCAGGGACCTCGTCAGCGTGCCGCTCATGCACGACACACCCGGCGAGACGGCCCAACCCGGTGGGCGCGCGGTCGACTGGCGGGCCACGGGGCACCCTGGCGTGCCGGGCAGGACGATGCCGGTCTTCCAGCTCGTCGAGCGCGACTACACCGCGATCAGCGAGAAGCTCGCCACCGTGGGCCCGCTCGCCGACAGCCTCGGCTTCACGGTCAAGAACGTCACCTACCGGGTCGAGGAGGAGGTGGCCCGCCTCGCCGCCAAGAACGGCGTCATGCTCGGGGGCGCCGGTGACGGCCGTCCGGCGATCGACACCGACGCGAAGCTGGCCGAGGCGATCCTCACCTTCTCCGGCACGACGAACGGTCACCTCGCGGTGCAGGGCTTCCGCACCCTCGAGGAGCGGGTCGGCAAGAAGCTCGTCGACCTCGCCGAGGGCTCGGAGGAGAAGCACGTCACCTTCGCCGACACGCAGAGTGCACCGGTGGCCGTCATCACCTCGCCCGAGTGGTCGGGCTCCGAGACCGGCGGAAGGCGCTACGCGCCCTTCACCGTCAACATCGAGCGCCTCAAGCCCTTCCACACCCTCACCGGTCGGATGCACTTCTACCTCGACCACGACTGGATGCAGGACCTCGGCGAGGCGCTGCCCATCTACCGGCCACCCCTCGACATGCACCGCCTCTTCGGCGAGCCGAAGCTCGGGCCCGACGGGTCGAAGCAGGTCACCGTCCGCTACCTGACGCCCCACTCCAAGTGGTCGATCCACTCGGAGTACCAGGACAACCTGCTCATGCTCTCGCTCTCACGCGGCGGCCCGACGGTGTGGATGAGTCCGCAGGACGCCGGCTCCATCGACGTCGCCGACAACGACTGGGTCGAGTGCCTCAACACCAACGGCGTGCTCGTCGGCCGGGCGATCGTCAGCCCCCGCATGCCGGAGGGCGTCGTCTACGTCCACCACGCGCAGGAGCGCACGATCGACGTGCCGAAGTCGGAGGCGACCGGTCGCCGCGGCGGCATCCACAACTCGGTGACGCGGCTGCTCGTGAAGCCGACCCACCTCATCGGCGGCTACGCCCAGCTGTCTTACACGTTCAACTACCTCGGACCGACGGGCAACCAGCGCGACATGGTCTCGACGGTGCGCAAGCGCTCGCAGGAGGTGACGTACTGATGCGTGTCATGGCCCAGATGGGCATGGTGATGAACCTCGACAAGTGCATCGGGTGCCACACGTGCTCGGTCACGTGCAAGCAGGCGTGGACCAACCGCGCCGGCACCGAGTACGTCTGGTTCAACAACGTGGAGACCCGCCCGGGACAGGGGTATCCGCGCCGCTACGAGGACCAGGAGACGTGGAAGGGCGGCTGGACGCTCACCCACCGCGGCAGTCTCAAGCTCAAGGCGGGTGGCCGGGTGCAGAAGCTCCTGGGCATCTTCGCGAGCCCCGTGCAGCCCAAGCTCGCCGACTACTACGAGCCCTGGACCTATGACTACCAGACCCTCATCGAGGCACCGCTCGGTGACGACTTCCCGGTCGCCCGGCCGAAGTCGCTCATCACCGGCGAGAACACGAAGATCACGTGGTCGGCCAACTGGGACGACAACCTCGGCGGCGCGAGCGAGATGGGACACCTCGACCCCATCGTCGCGAAGCTCAACGCGTCGGTGCGGCGCGAGTCGGAGGAGAAGGTCCGCTTCGAGCTCGAGAAGACCTTCATGTTCTACCTGCCGCGCATCTGCGAGCACTGCCTCAACCCGTCGTGCATGGCCTCGTGCCCGTCGGGCGCGATCTACAAGCGCGAGGAGGACGGCATCGTCCTCGTCGACCAGGACCGGTGCCGCGGGTGGCGGCAGTGCATCACGGGATGCCCGTACAAGAAGATCTACTTCAACCACAAGAGCGGCAAGGCCGAGAAGTGCACCTTCTGCTACCCCCGCGTCGAGGTGGGGCTGCCGACGGTCTGCTCCGAGACGTGTGTCGGGCGGCTGCGCTACCTCGGCCTCTTCCTCTACGACGCCGACCGCGTCACGGCCGCGGCAGCGACCCCCGACGAGGGCGACCTCTACGAGGCGCAGCTCGACCTCCTGCTCGACCCGAGCGACCCCGAGGTCGTCGCCGCTGCCCGGCGTGACGGCATACCGGACGACTGGATGGACGCGGCGCGGCGTTCGCCCGTCTACGCGCTCGCCAAGACCTACCGGGTGGCCCTGCCGCTGCACCCGGAGTACCGCACGATGCCGATGGTCTGGTACGTCCCGCCGCTGTCGCCGATCGTCGACGTCCTATCGTCGCAGGGTCACGACGCCGAGGACCGGACCGTGCTCTTCGGCGCGATCGAGGCGCTGCGCATCCCCGTCGACTACCTCGCCGAGCTCTTCACGGCCGGCCGCACCGACATCGTCACCGGCGTGCTCCAGAAGCTCGCCGCGATGCGCGCCTACATGCGCGACGTGTCGCTGGGCCGCGACGGCGACCCCGCGATCCCCGCGGCGGTCGGCATGAGCGAGGAGTCGCTCTACGAGATGTACCGCCTCATGGCGATCGCGAAGTACGCCGACCGCTACGTCATCCCCACGGCGCACGTCGAGCGGGCCCACGAGCTCGAGGAGATCGGTTGCTCGCTCGACTTCGACGAGGGGCCGGGCATGTACGAGTCAGGTCCGTTCGGCGAGGCGAGCGGACGTCCGGCGCCGGTGGCCGTCGAGACGTTCAACGCACTCAAGCAGCGGCAGACCTCCGACACGGCGATGGCGACGACCGAGTCCGGCTCCCTGACCGGACGGGTCAACCTGCTCAACTGGGACGGCAACGGCGCTCCCCCGGGCCTCTTCCCGGGCCGCTCGGACGGGGACGCGCCGTGATCGGCCTGCGCGGGCGGGCGGCACCACGGGACGAACGCGTCGTGCACCTCGTCGCCGGACGCTGCCTCGACTACCCGACGGCCGAGCTCGTCGCCGGGCTTCCCTCGATGCGCGATGCCCTTGCGGAGCAGGGCGACTCGGCCGCCGCCACAGCGCTGGCGAGCGTCGTCACGCACCTCGACGGAGCCGCCCTGGACGATCTCCAGCGTGCCTACGTCGACACCTTCGACCTCAGCCGCAAGCACGCGCTCTACCTGTCCTACTGGACCGACGGCGACACGCGCCGGCGGGGCGAGGTGCTCGGACGGTTCAAGACGGCATACCGCAGCAGTGGCGCTGTCGTCGACACGCACGGAGAGCTGCCCGACTACCTCCCGATGGTGCTCGAGTTCGCCGCACGCGTCGACCCGGAGGCCGGCGTCGCGCTGCTCCAGGAGTACCGCGCGAGCCTCGAGCTGCTGCGGATCGCCTTGCAGGAGAAGAAGAGCGCGTATGCCGCCGCCGTCGTCGCCGTGTGCGCGACCCTTCCCGGGGAGTCCCCGCCCGACCGCGCCGCGGTCATGGAGATGGTCGGGCTGAGCGGACCGCACCCGACGGAGACGGTCGGGCTCGAGCCCTACGACCCGAGGCTGCTTCCGCTGCAAGCGGCCCCGTCCGGGGCACCGAGGGGTGGAGGGTCGTGAGCACGTTCCTCTGGGGCATCCTCCCCTACCTCTGCATCGCGAGCCTCGTCGGTGGCACGGTCTGGCGCTACCGCTACGACAAGTTCGGCTGGACGACCCGGTCGTCACAGCTCTACGAGTCGCGCCTGCTGCGCATCGGGTCGCCGCTCTTCCACTTCGGCATCCTGCTCGTCTTCGTCGGCCACGTCGGCGGACTCGTCATCCCCGAGTCGTGGACCGAGGCCGTCGGCGTCAGCGAGGGGCTCTACCACCTCAACGCCCTGCTCTTCGGCGGTCTGGCGGGGGTCTGCACGCTGGCCGGCATCCTCATCCTCGTCTACCGGCGCCGCACGACCGGACCGGTCTTCATGGCGACGACGAAGAACGACAAGCTGATGTACGTCCTGCTCGTCGGCGCCATCGTCCTCGGCCTCTGGACGACGCTCGTCAGCGTCGGGGCGGGCAGCGAGGCACACAACTACCGCGAGACCGTCTCGCCGTGGTTCCGGTCGGTGCTGCTGCTGAGCCCGGACGTGACGGCGATGGCGGCGGCCCCGGTGCAGTTCCACGTCCACGCGATCGTCGGGATGCTGCTCTTCGCGCTGTGGCCCTTCACGCGGCTCGTCCACGCCTTCACGGCCCCGCTGCACTACCTCTTCCGGCCCTACATCGTCTACCGGTCGCGCGACGGCCGGACCTCCGGCAACCGCTCCAGCCGGCCCGGCTGGAGCGGCGTCGGCACCTCCGACCGCGACCGCAGACACTGACCCGACCGACCCTGCCTCGAGGAGACCCATGAGCACCAGCGCACCGACCGCGTCCACGCCGTCCCCGCCGCAGGTCGGCCTGAGCGGCCAGGGCCGGAACCTCGCCCTCGCGACCTTTGCCTTCGCGGTGACCTTCTGGGCGTGGAACCTCATCGGGCCGCTCGGGGTGAGGTACACCGAGCAGATGCACCTGAGCAGCAGCCAGAAGGCGCTGCTCGTCGCGACACCGGTGCTCGTCGGCTCGCTCGGGCGCATCCCGGTGGGCGCGCTCACCGACCGCTACGGCGGTCGCGTCATGTTCCCGGTGCTGACCCTGCTCACCGTGCCCTTCGTGCTCCTCGTCGCCCTGGCCGGCAACCTCGGGTCGTTCCCGCTGATGCTCCTCTTCGGCTTCTTCCTCGGCATCGGGGGCACGACCTTCGCGGTCGGCGTGCCCTTCGTCAACGCGTGGTACCAGGCGGATCGGCGCGGGTTCGCAACCGGCGTCTTCGGCGCCGGGATGGGCGGGACGGCGCTCTCATCGGCCCTGACGCCGCGGATGGTGACGTGGTTCGGCTACACGCTGACGCACGTCATCATCGCCGTCCTGCTCGTCGCGACCGCCGCGCTCTGCTGGTCCGCCATGCGCAACTCACCGGCCTGGACGCCGAACACCGACCCCGTCGTCCCCAAGCTGGCGGCTGCGATCAGGCTGCCGGTGACGTGGCAGATGTCGTTCCTCTACGCCGTGGCGTTCGGCGGCTTCGTCGCCTTCTCGACCTACCTGCCGACCTTCCTCAAGGACGTCTACGCCTTCGACCTCACGGCAGCGGGTACGCGCACGGCCGGCTTCGCCGTCGCGGCGGTCGTCGCGCGACCCATCGGCGGGGTGCTGTCGGACCGCATCGGGCCGCGCGCGGTCCTCGCCATCTCGCTCTCCGGCACGACCGTTCTCGCGGTCGTCCTGGCGTTCCGGCCGCCCCTCGAGGTGGCGGCGGGCCTGTCGTTCGTCGCGATGGCCTTCTTCCTCGGCCTGGGCACCGGCGGCGTCTTCGCCTGGGTCGCGCGCCTCGCACCGCCGGAGCGGGTGGGCAGCGTGACCGGCCTCGTCGGCGCCGCCGGCGGCCTCGGCGGCTACTTCCCGCCCCTCGTCCTCGGGGCGACCTACGACAAGGTCTTCCCGCAGTACGGCTTCGGGCTCGCCCTGCTCGCACTCGTCGCCGCCTGCGCGCTCGTCTTCTCGCAGGTCGGGATCCGCTCGTCGGGCGACCGTCGGCGAACGGCCTGACGGCAGGCACGGCCTCTCGGGGACGCCGGAGACGCCGGCGGGCTCACCGGGCACCCGGGGCGCTCGACCCGGGGTGCCCGGCACCCGGCACACGCCAGCCGGGGGGTCAGCCGTGGGCGTGACCCAGCGCCGGCTCGCTGATCGACGGACGTCCCGTCCCGAGGTGCCCCGCGAAGCCTCGCAGGAAGGTGCCCACCTCGGCGACGACGGTGAGGTCGTACCACCCGCCGTTGGTCGACGTGTCGACGACGACGGGTCGCCGGCCGACCGTGGTGCGGGCGCCGTACGCGTCCTCGATCGTGACGGGGACGCCGCGCGGTGCCTCGACGGTGACCGAGAGCCGCTGCGTGCGCCCCACCCGGGTCACCTCGACGCGGATGCGGTCGGTCCTCGTGTCACCCGCGAAGCGCCGGAAGAAGCCGTTCGGCCCGTGCAGGTGGATGTCGTAGTCGCCGCTGACGGGCCACGTCGCCCGCAGCTCGTCGCCGGCACCCACCGTGTAGCTGTGCGGTGGCCCGGCCGGCTCGACGAGCCGTGCCTGGAGGTGCGTGCCGCGGCGCCCGCGGTTGTCGAGGTCGACGGTGACGGCCCCGCGGGTCTGCTGCTCGCGGACGACGAGGTCGTAAGGGGTCGGGCGCGACGGGCGCGTCCCCGGCTCCTGCGACGGCATCTTCCCCTCCGCGGGCGGCGTGGGCCGGTACGACGGGTGTCGTTGGTCGTCGAACGGCTTCCAGCTCGTCGTGCTCGGCAGTGCGGGCACCTTCTCCACGGTCTTCGAGAAGTCGAAAGACGAGGTGAGGTCGCCGGCGACCGACCGTCGCCACGGCGTGATGTTGGGCTCCTTGACCCCGAAGCGTGTCTCCATGAGCCGGATGACCGACGTGTGGTCGAACGTCTCCGAGGAGACCCAGCCACCCGTGCTCCACGGCGACACGACGAACATCGGCACGCGTGGACCCATGCCGTAGGCGCCGGGGCCGTGCTCGTTGGCGTAGAACTCGTCGGCCGTCGACACCGTCGAGGCGCCAGGGATGACAGGCGAGTTCGCGTGCGGGGGCACGAGGTGGTCGAAGAAGCCGTCGTTCTCGTCGTAGGTGATGAGCAGGACGGTCCTGGCCCACACCTCGGGGTTCGAGGTCAGGGTGTCGAGGACCTTGGAGATGTACCAGGCGCCGTAGTTCGTCGGCCAGTTCGAGTGCTCGCTGAACGCCTCGGGAGCCGCGATCCAGCTGACCGACGGAAGGGTACCCGCCTCGACGTCCCGGCGCAGGGGCTCGAAGTAGTCCTGCCCGTCGCGCGCCCTCGTGCCGCGACGGGCCTTCTCGTAGAACGGGTCTCCCGGTCCGGCGTTGCGGTAGCGGTTGAAGTAGAGCAGCGAGTTGTCACCGTAGTTGCCGATGTAGGGGTCCGACGTCCAGCCCCAGGAGCCGGCGGCGTCGAGCCCGGTGCCCTCGTCCTGGTAGACCTTCCACGACACGCCTGCCTGCTCGAGCCGCTCGGGGTAGGTGCGCCAGTCGTAGCCGAGCTCGTCGTTGTAGAGCACGGGGCCACCACCCTTGCCGTCGTTGCCCGTCCACCCGGACCACAGGTAGTAGCGGTTCGGGTCGGTGTTGCCGATGAACGAGCAGTAGTAGGCGTCGCACACGGTGAAGGCGTCGGCCAGCGCGTAGTGGAAGGCCGCGTCCTGGCGCTCGAGGTAGGCCATCGTCGTCGTGCCCTTGGCCGGAACCCAGCCGTCGTAGTGCCCTCGGTTGACGGCGGCCTGCCCGTCGGTCCAGCTGTGCGGCAGACCCTCGAGGAAGGCGGCGCCGAGGTCGTCGACGCTCGGGTGGAAGGGCAGGACGTCGCGGGTGCCGTCGGACTGGTGCCACACGTCCTTGCCGCTCTGGAGCCGGACCGGGTGCGGGTCACCGAAGCCGCGGACACCGCGGAGGCTGCCGAGGTAGTGCTCGAAGGAACGGTTCTCCTGCATGAGCACGACGATGTGCTCGACGTCCTTGAGGGACCCGGTGGCCCGGTTGGCCGGAATGGCGGCAGCGCGGGCGATGCTCTCGTCGAGCATCGTCGCGGCGGCGGCGCCACCGGCGATCTTGAGGAAGCGGCGACGGTCGAGGTCGACCATGAGAACTCCTGGTGGTGTGGGGATTCGGGCAGGGTGAGCGATGGCGTATGCCGGGTGGCTCAGCGCGGCGCGTACGCCTTGGGCAGGCGCATGCCGCGGTCGGCCATGATCGTGCGGACGCGGTTCGGGTAGTCGGTGATGACGCCGTCGACGCCGAGGTCCATGAGGGCGCTGATCGTGGCCGGGTCGTCACAGGTCCAAGGGATGACCTTGAGCCCCCGGGCGTGGGCGGCGTCGACCATGGCCCGGTCGGGGTAGAAGCGGAAGCCGGGGTCGGCGACCGTGCCGTTCTGCGGGAAGCCGTAGTTCGGCGAGAGAGCCGTGAGCCCGGGCACCGCCGCCGCGGCGGTCGCGACGAAGTCACCAGCGAAGTCGTCGGCGTCGACACCGCCGAGCCACGGTGACGCGCCGGGCTTGCCGAGCTGGAGGAAGTCGTGGTTCGTGAGGGCGACGAGCGGCCAGGTCGGCGCGAGCCGGTGCATGACGTTGAGGGCGCCCCAGTCGAAGGACTGGATCGTCACCTGGTCCTCGATGCCCGAGGCATGGATCTCCTCGTAGACGCGGCGCACGAAGAGCTCTCGCGGCGCGGTCTGCTCGGGCGCGCCGGCTTCGACCTTCGTCTCGATGTTGAGGGTCACCTGCTTGGCGCGGTAGGACTTCACGAGGTTCAGCACGTCCCCCAGCTCGACCATCCGGAAGCCGGGCACCCGCTCCTGCTCAGGGAATCCGGGCAGCTGCTGATAGCCGCAGTCCATCGTCCGGATCTGGGCGAGGGTCAGGTCCTTGATGTACTTGCCGACGTACGGGTACATCGGGTCACCGGCCGTGACCGGGGCCGTGTCGCGACACTTCTGGGCGCTGACCTGACGGTCGTGGTTGACGACGACCTTCTCGTCCTTGGTGACCTGCGTGTCGAGCTCGAGCGTCGTCACGCCGAGGCGCATCGCCTTGGCGAAGCCCTCGAGGGACTCCTCGGTCGTCATGCCGATCCCCCCGCGGTGCGCCTGCAGGTCGAAGTGGGTCTGCTGCGGCAGGACGGTGTGGGAGCCTGCGACGGCAACCGTGGTGGCGGCGGCGCTCGGGCCGAGGGTCAGTGCTGCCAGGGGGCCGGCCAGGGCCAGGCTGACCAGGAGACGGCGTACGTGCATCGGAGATCCTTCGCTCGGGGCTGGGCTGGCCCCTCGACGCTAGGGACCTCCCGCAGGGCTGTGGTGCCCTCGACGTGGCGCTTCCGTGAACCCTGGCCGAACACCGACGAAGCGGACGAAGCGGACGCCCAGCACACGTCCGCCGGAACCGGCACCCGCCCGCCTTCAGCCCGCGCCACAAGGACCTGCTCGCCGTCACCCCGGACGGCTCCTCCCCGGCAGCCCGTCACCGGGCTCGAGCGTCAGTCCTGCTTCATCGCGGACGCGTCGACGCAGAGGACCCCCCGGTTGCCGTCCTGGTCGGCGACCACGGTGAGCGCGGGTGCATCGCTGTCGTCGACGACGGTCCCGCCCGCGGCGAGGACGGCGGCGATCCGTTGCGCGGCCGCCTCGGGCGCGACGTAGACCTCGACGTGGAACCGCTGACCCGTGGTCTGCTGCTCGTCAGAGTCCCCGAACCACAGGTTGGGCACGCGCCTCGTGGCGTCCCGGATCTCGTCACTGGGCGTCCCGCGCCCCTGGGACTCGGCGCTCCCCGTCAGGAGGGCGGCCCAGACCGGGGCGATGGTCGACGAGCGTGCGGTGTCGAGGCCGAGCTCGATGTCGCTGACCGACGCCGGGTCGGCCCGGACCCCGTGGTCGGCGGCGATCTCGGTGATCCGTCGCGCGAGGTCGACGTCCTGCTGGGTCACCCATTCGACGACGTGCTCGTTGCCTTCGTCGTCGCGGTAGATGGCGTCGTCGCTGACCAGCTTGAGGTCGACCCACTCCGTGCCGATCGACACGTGCGGGTGGTGGTGGAGTGCGTCACCCGCCTCGCCCACGGCGGCGGCGAACCGGACGCCGGCGCCGAACCCGTCGACCATGTATCGGGCGTGCAGTCCCTGGGCCAGCTTGCGCCAGTCGGTCAGGTCGGCCTCGGCGATCTGGGCGCTCCTCAGCATGTCCATAGACGGGGACCATAGCTGCGATCACCACGGTTGACCCCTCGGAGACATCGGTCCGTTTCCGTCGTCGTCGCAACCGTTCGCGGGCGGGTCCCGTCGATACCGGACGCCGCCACCGTCTGTGAGCGGTGGCTGACTCCGAGCCGTGGGGCTCAGGGCACCGGGAAGTCGCTCGGGGCACCTTCGCCGGTCGCCCCGTCGACGTGCTCACGGGGCAGGTCGGCGTGTCCGGTGTGGCGGGCGTACTCCTCGATCATGTCGGCCAGCAACCGGCGCAGGCTCATCCCGTCGTGGGTCGTCTGGTCCAGGCCGCCGCGCGACAACGCCTCCGTCAGCGACGCCCGGGAGCGGTGCACGGCCTCGGCCCAGAGCGCACGCAGGGCGTCAGGGGTGTCGTCGGCCGCCGTGGCCCAGGCCCAGTCGTCCCAGTCCCTCTCGAGGTCCAGCGCGTCGAAGGGCGACATGAACGCACGGCCGGCGAGCCGGTGCTGGAAGTAGAGCTCCTCGACCCAGGCCAGGTGTTTGAGCAGGCCGCCCAGCGTCACCGAGGACGCACCGAGCCGAAGACTCATCCCAGCGGCGGCGACGTCCGCGCACTTCCACGCGAAGGTCAACCGGTTGCGTTCCAGGGTGATCACGGCGGTGTCGACCTCGTCGCCCCGCATGAAGCGCTCGATGTCCCACACTGGTGGCTGGCCGGGCGTGAAGCCGAAGGTGCTCGTCATATGTCCACACTAGAAACGCATCCGGACGAGAGACGTCCGCAAACCCGGTCGACCGCGAAATGGTCGACATCCCGGCGAGGCCGGGACGGCATACGTCGTGCCGAGCGCTCGGTGACCGCCTCCGGGCGGCAGGAGCGCTCAACCGTCCCGGGTCAGCTCGAACAGCTCGCACGACGTGTTCATGTAGCGGGTGGTCGCGCCCAGGTGGCGCATGCCGATGCGCCGGCAGACGGCTTGCGAGGCGTGGTTGTCGGGATGGGTCACGGCGATGATCCGGCTCTGGCCGCGCGCGAACGCGTCGACGGATGCTGCGCGCGCAGCCTCGGTCGCGTATCCGTGGCCCCACCTGTCCGGATGCAGGTGCCAGCCGATCTCGACGTCCGCGGGGTCTGATGGATCTTCCCCTGCTGACAGTGGAATGGGTTTGAGCAGAAGGTTTCCCAGCCGTGCGCCGGCCTGGTCGGTGATGACCCAGATGCCGTGGACGGGGTGCTCGCTGATGGCGCGTCGGCGTTCGATCGAGGCGAGCGCCTGGCTACGGGAGGTCATGGTCGTGGGGTCAGCCCCCAGGTAGCGCACGACCTCCCAACGGCCCTCGAGGTCGAGGAGGAAGTCGGCGTCGCCGGCTTCCCATGGTCTGAGAACCAGTCGCGCCGAGGTGATGGTCCGCATGGGCGAAACCTAGCGAACGACCCGAGTCGGTCGCGGGGGTGCTAGGTGTACTGACCGGGCACGTTGGTTGAGGGAATGCGACTCATCGCTCTGAGCTGCTGACGTGGGAGGGCCTCCCGCGGTGGAGTGGAACYGCTCAAGGTTCACTTCGCCAAACAGGAGGCCCTCGTGTCCCACGCTAACGCTGCCCTCACCCCACGCGCCCGGCTCCGGGTGGCCCAGCTCGTCGTCGACCAGCACGTGCCGATCGCGGAGGTTGCGGCCCGGTTCCAGTGCTCGTGGC